>CBFHMA010000066.1:0-11002 GCA_965656775.1 Luminiphilus sp. | reverse complement strand
CGTCGTTGCCTCCGACGCAAATGCTTCGGGCGTCTCCGCTTCGCTGCGACGGGCCAAACGCTCCTGAGGTCGCGTTTGTCGAACCGTAGTCAGCGGCCTCGTCCAACCCGAACCTACCAAACAAAAAACCCCCGCCGTTGGCGAGGGTTTTTTGTTTGGTAGGACCAGGCGGATTCGAACCGCCGACCTCTACCATGTCAAGGTAGCGCTCTAACCAACTGAGCTATGGTCCTAAGAAGGCGACGAAGTATACCGAAACCTGCCCGTGAGACAAGGGTTTGCCCCGGCCAGGGTGCTGCCAGCGCAAGCACTGCCGGGGCCATCCTTCTCGATCTTGGCTTACTTAGGCTCGTCTAACAGGGCACCAAAAAACACGCCATTTAAGAACAAACGCCGGCTGCCCCACCAGAATGCGCGGAATGCGGGTGAATCCAGCGACTGAACCACCGCGCCTTTGCCCCGGGCATCCACCACTAGCCCCGCCGAATTAGCTGCTAGTGCTCGGTTCTCGTCCGACATATAGCCCGATAGAAGTGGGTTATTGGTGTACACCACTGGGCTTGAATAGGGGTTTGCCGATCGGTTCATAAATGCGGCACTGCGCCGAAATACTGGCAAAGAGGCATCCTCGTAACCGTAGCCCAGCGGATGGCTAACATCCACATTACCTTCCAATATGGCGCCCCTAACCAATCGGAACGCTGCCTCATCTTCTGCATCTTCATAAGGTAAGCGTTTGGGAGTTAGTGCCTCGAGCTCTTCAGGCAAAACGCCGCCCTTGTCTTTGAGTTCTCTGTACTGCGCCGCAAGTTGTTGCTGCTCCGTATCGCGCCAAACAGCGTCGGTTAAACCGTGCTTTTGCAACCATTTTACGGTGGCGCTGCCTTGAGCCCAGAGCACGCCGCCGGTGTTGACGAAGCCATCCAAATCATTGGTGATGTCACTAGCAATAGCAGGTAGCGGGGTGGTCATGACGATATGGCTGTAGTCACTGAGATCAGTTGATGCTAATCGGTAACTGTCTACCATGGTGACGGGCATTTGAACGTGTCGATCGAGTAAGTGCCAAAGCTCACCCACATCGTAGGCCGACGTGCCGGGGCCAGTGACTAGTAACACCTTTGGAAGCTTTAAGACCCGGAACGATCGGCTGCCCAAATCTGCCCCGGTGGGTGTATAGCTGCTCGCTACCGGATAAACAGGCAATCCCTGTTCCGTGGCCTCCCGTAGCAACGCTAGTGCGGCCTCGGGAATGGGCTTATCGAGGGTGGGGCTGACTAGAAGCGTGCCATAGCCAAAAGTTTGGGTGGTGGTCCCGGGTTCATCCCCTGTCATCACACTGCCAGTGAACGGCGCCTGCGCAACGCGTACATTGGCATCGGCACTTAACAAACCATACAGCAGTTTAGGTGCCGCACTGTCACGCCAGTCGATGAGATAACCGATGTTGGAGCGTATGAACCGGCTCTCGGTATTCAGGAAGTCGTCGGGCAGAGCTTGTGTGCTGGCACGTCGCACTGGCTCTCGGGTATGGGTGACATTGAAGGCCCATGGCATGGTCCACGTTGAAACATCGTAGAAGACGTTTTCTTCGAACTCGAGCTGGCTATTCCATAGGGTTGCAAGATACGTGCTCTGTGGCTGCTGCAACGGTATGGCAATGGTGGCGTTGGCTTTGAAGGTCTTGCCCTCGGCAGTAACATCTTCGGTTAGTAGCTCCACCTGAATGTCGTGTCCTTGCAACACCCGAACAAATTCCTTTAGGCGCGTGGCATCACCGTTGGCGCTGGCCAGGTAGTAACCCCGTCTGCCACTGTTTTGCACGTCTGCATAAAACTGTCGCTGGTATTGCTGTAACTCGTCTTTAAGCGCCACCGTCGCTTCAATGGATGACAATGAGGTGCGGAATTGGTTGGTGATGGTATGGGGGAAGGTGAGCAAGCCGTTTACGGTATCTTGCTGCGCACCGCGAGAAGAGGGTTGCTCGAACAGAATGCCAACACTGCCAAAGAGATCGGGGTAGGTGGAGCCCTTACCCATAAAGAAGTCGTCATAGCGCTCTTCGGTGAAGTAGGGCGTGCCATAGCTATCGAACATGCGTGCATGGTACGCGCCAATTTTACCGGTGAGCTCTTGGTTAATGGCCGGTGTTAAAGGATTGGTGCGCTCAGGTTTACCCGGCATGAAAAAGAAGTGGCTATTACTGCCTTGCTCGTGGAAATCCAGTTGCACGTTGGGTTTCCAGGTATGGAAGATCGATAGCCGATGGCGACTCGCGGGATGCTGGTGCGCCAACCAATCGCGGTTCAAATCAAAGCCGTAGTAATTGGTTCTACCGTTGGGGGTTGCCTCTTCGTGTTCCCGATCATTGGGGTCGGCACTGGGGACTAAACCTCGGTGGCTGTTGGTCCAATGAGCAAACCGATCGAGTCCATCGGGGTTTTGCATGGGTGTTAGCACAATAACTAGCTGTTCAAGCTGAGCGAGTATCGCAGGGTCTTCTGCTGCGGTTAGGTAATAGGCCACTAGCGGTGTTGCATTGGTACCACTGGGTTCGTTGCCGTGGATGCTATACATCATATGCAGCACCGCAGGCTGGCTACCCATGCCCACATCGTCATCAGGGTTGGTGATGGCGGCCCGCGCAGCAAGAATGTCATCGAGCTTGACTAGGTTGCTGGGCGATGAAATCACGTAGCTCACTAGGGCGCGACCACCGTAGGTATAGTGCTCTACCGGTAGCGCCTGCATGCGCGGTGACGCCGATGCCAGCGTATTTAAGTAGGTAACAATTTCATGGTGGTAAAGATGCCGCTCACCAACACCCACCGACAGCACTTGCTCTGGGCGTGGAATGGCGTCATTCAGTGCCGGTGCCGTCATCACATCATCAAGTGATAAGGGTTTTGCCTGTACGCCATGAACCGACAGTGCCAGTAAGAATGTAGTCAACAGCCCAATAATCTTCGATGAGAAGCAGTTCATGAAGGTGATTACCTCGACGGTTGTTGGTGTGGACATGGTGTTGCGCTAGGTTTTTATAGTTTGGCGCTTTGTAAGTGCTGAGCGCTAAACTACAAACCGGGCGGTTGCCCCATAATACGCAACATAGCGCCCCAGTGAACACGTCTAGCCACAATTGGCTTGCCACTTGAGTGTAGCGACGGTTTTCCTTACCATCGCCGGCCCGCATGGCGCTTGCTGAAGGCCATACTCCGCCGGTGTAGCTCAGTTGGTAGAGCAGCTCATTCGTAATGAGAAGGTCGTAGGTTCGACTCCTATCTCCGGCACCATCCTATTCAGGGTGTATACCGTAGACATGGTTTACAGATTATTCCGAGGACATAGGCAACACTTTTTAGACTGGCCGTTTTAAGGTGTCTTCGGTAACCAATCCCCGGTGAACAACAACGTGTGTTGATAGCTGCCGTCATCATTACGGACTGTCGTTACCTGCCCTTGAGCCGCTGAGTAGTCGCCCGTACCCCCAACGATAGACCGTATCTGAGGTACGCTGACTTCAAACTCGCTGATGTGGCTGCCATTGAAGGGATAATTGGAAATTCCCGTCACTACAACGGTATTACCCTCTCCAAAGTCGAATACCATGTTGGCGATGCGGTTTTTAAAGGACGGTTCATTGGGTGACGGCAGGCTTACCGTGGTGACCAAGCCAGAGAGATTACCTAGAAGACCCGAGCTAGAGGTGACTTCGGCATCGAAGGCAAGAACGTCACCGTGGGAGCCGCCAGCCACGCCTACGTCAACGTCGGTGATAAAAGGTAATGCTTGATCAATCACTAACGTGACGTCAGTTGCTGTTTCCGGCTGGGGCGTGCTTATCAATTGAAGCTCTTGGGTGTAGGAGCCGTCTTCCAAACGCACAGTGATGACCTGGCCGCGCGCGCCCACAAAATCCCCTGTACCCCCAACGATAGGTTTGATGATCGGCTGATCGACCGGCACTTCATCGAGACCTTGTGACTCGAGGGCATAGGGTGAGCGGCCGAACATGGTCAGCGAGGTACCCGGTCCGAATGAGAAAACAGATTTAACGATGCGATCCTGAAAAGGCGAGCTCCCCGGTTCTGGGATAGCCGCCGTGACAATCATGCCGCGGTGTATACCATTGAGCTCAGTCGAGGTAACCGGTGCTGCGAAGGTCATGAGATCACCGTGAGATCCGCCCGGGGCCCCAAGATCCACATGTACGATGCTTGTTATACCCTGTTGCAGCATGATTGTTTGCTGTTCGTTGGGAGCTGGCTCTGCGTTGCGCCAGGGTTGAATACCCACTGCGCTTATCGTGTGACTATAAGTCGAGTCCTCATTACGGACCGTATCCACATGCCCCAAGGCGCCAAGGAATTGGATAGTTCCTCCGACGATTGCGCGTTGTTGTGGGTTACCAGGGCTCATCTGTTCAGTACCCGTAGCATCATAGGGATAGACGGATTTACCACTGACAACCAATGTCCCGTTGTTACCGAAGTCAAAAACCAGTTCCCCGATACGATCCTGTACAACGGTCGATCCTTCCTCTATGTCAACCGTGGTGATCAGACCACTCAAAGTGCCAGATAGCTCATCGGTATCGGTGACAGAGATCGCCGCATCAAATGCAATGACATCGCCGTGCGTACCGCCAGGTACCCCAATGTCGATGGAGACAATAGTGGGCGATGCTTGTTGCACAACGAATGACTGTTCCGATCCCTCGGTATCATTCGGGGCGATGACTTCTCCATTATCGGTAGAGGTTTCGTCATTGTTGGCGTCATAGTCGTCGCTGTCACACGCGCACAGTAGCAACGACAGCGCCATGGCTGTTGCAAGTTTGGTGGGGTACATTCGATGCTCCTAAAGTGACGGGGAAGCGCGACATATCTCTCTCAGTATCAGAGCAATGCAGCAGGGCTGTCTTAATGGACTTTAGAAACCAGTACCCGTCCTACAGCTTAATGAACGTAACACGACCTATTGAAGCCAGCAATTGACTGGGTGGAATTGTAAGGCTTCGGAGCATCATGCTTCTGAGGTTATAAAAGGCCCATCAATACAAATACGCCGCCCATCGGGCGCCGCGCAGGCGCCGCAAATACCCACACCACATTTCGTCATATAGTCGATGGCGCTGTGGATTTGATCGGCCCCAACATATTGGCGCTGTACGGCTTCTGCGGCGTGAATCATGGGCTCTGGGCCGCAGTTATAGAACACCACCTTGCTCAATTCATCGGTTGTCATCGCTGCTAAGCGCGCGTCAAGGGCCTCGGTTACACGCCCATGATGGCCGGCACTACCGTCATCGGTAGCGACCGTTACTTTAGCAATGGCCTTGCAGTCATCAATGAAGTACAAACGGTCGGCGCTGCGGGCTCCAGCAAAAATTTCGGCAGGTGCCTCGTTGCTGCCGAAATCACGCGCAATTTGATACACCGCCGCTAAGCCAGTGCCACCTGCCACGCACATGACGTGGCTATCTTCTGGTGGTTCCACAGGGGTGCCGTAGGGTCCGCGAATATAGATCTCGGTGCCGGGGCTCAGCTCACAGCAGGCCTGCGTGAATTCCCCCACATTGATGACCGCAAATCGAAGCGGGTTATCGGTAAGGCATGAGAAGGGCTTTTCCCCAACACCGGGAATCCAAACGAACACGTATTCTCCCGGCTGAATATTCACGCTCTCATTGCAGTTGAGCACCACAATGTCATCGCAAACCCGCTCAACGGTTTTCACCGTGACTGGCCGAAATTGCATGTCTAAGTCATAGCGAATGAGGCTCTCGGCTCTGTCCCGGTCACTTGCCAAATCGGCGGTGATGGTGTCGAAGTACGTCACTAAATCGTTACTGTCCATGCCGCTAAGCGCCGAGCCGACTCCAAGGATATCGGCTCCTGCATCGATGGCTGCTCGGCAGTCGGCGGCACTCGAAAAGCCGCCGCAGCCAATAATGGGCTTGTCGGTGATGGCGCGCAGCTCGCGAATACACTTGAGCGCAATGGGCAACACACCTTTACCCGACATGCCGCCCACCCCATTACTCAGCACTGGCTGGCCGTGGCTGGTCGTGTAGCCAGGCCCTACTGTATTGATAGCACATAAGGCGTCAGCCCCGGCTTCAATGGCCGCTCGGCCAATGGCGGCAATATCGCTGGCGTTGGGCGTTAATTTAGGCACAACGGGGATATCAACAGCAGCCTTCACGGCGCTTACAATGGCCGCCACCATCTCGGGGTCTTGGCCCATGGCCATGCCGTAGCCCTGGGCGTGGGGACACGACAGATTCAGCTCAATACCGTCGGCCACCGGTGCTAGCAACTTGGCAACTTCTACGAAGTCTCCAACGCTGCCACCAAAAATAGATACCAACAGGAATTTATCGGCGGGTACTTCCAGCGCCTGCAGTGCCGCCAACGATGCGTGTGCGCCCGGATTAGTGAGTCCCACTGCGTTCACAAAGCAGCCAGGAGCGTACTGGCTATAGACCGGCTCACGGTTACCGGCTCTTGGCTGCAGGCCAATACTTTTCGTGGTGATAACCCCTACGGCGGGGATGTCGCGCATGATGCGCGCCATGATTGACGGCGCAGTAGTAACAATACCTGAGGGTATGGTGAAGGGGCCGCTAATGGCCTTACCCAGAAATTCGTAGCTCACGGTAGATCCCTGTCTGACTCGGGACGCAGTATACGGTTGGAGATCGCTCGAGGCGAGTAACCCGGCAGGGCTAGCTGGTATTGTTAGCCTCTAGTAATTCAGGTGCCGCAAAAAGTGCGTGTCACTCTGACCTCGGGTTGAGGAGCGGCGGCATACAGGGTGTCATTAGCGTGCCACTCATAGGGCGTGTGCCAGCGCTGATGGTAGTCGCTCAGCACACGGTAATCACCCAGTTCAGCCGCACTAATAGCTTCAGCAACCCTGTGGTTTCGAGGAATCACCACAGGGTTGGCTTTCTGCATTTGCTCCAGTGTGTCGTGGTTATCGGCGTTACGTTGCTCGCGAGTGATTCGCCAGCCGTCTAACCAGGTGAGTAATGCAATAGAGGGTTTGAACAGCTCGGGCAGCGGCGTGTGATCGAGGTTGCCCCCAGCCACTTCGGCTAGCCAACGAAACGCTAGGGTGAAATCCAGGTCGCCCTCGGCCAGTGCTTTGAAGAATCCATCGACTAGCTCGCGGTCCGATTCCCGAAAACTCCCCAAGCCAAATTTACGGGCTAACAGTGCTCCGTGGGTGTCGGTGAACTGTCGTGGAAATAGATCAACCGCATGCTGTGCTGCTTGTAAGGCCTTTTCCTGATCGTCGTGCATAAGTGGCAGTAAGCATTGCGCCAGTACACTGAGATTCCAGTGCACGATACCGGGTTGATTTTGGTAGGCGTAGCGGCCGCTGCTATCGATCGAGCTGAAGACTCGATCTGCAGCATAGTTATCCATGAATGCGCAGGGGCCATAGTCAACCGTCTCGCCGCATAACAACATGTTATCGGTATTGAGCACCCCGTGAATGAAGCCCAAGCTTTGCCAGTGGGCTACCAGTGACGCCAGCCGCTTACAAACCGCCTTGAGTAATACTTGGGTTGTGCCCGGGTTAGCGGCACTACTTTCTGCAAGATCTTCTTGGAAGTGGCGCAGCGCTATGTGATTTACCAGCTCCCCAATGCCGTCGCCCCCTTTGCTCATGGCAAAGTATTGAATGGTGCCTATACGCAAGTGGCTGCTGGCAACGCGAGTCAAGATGGCGCCGGGCTCTGGGCCCTGACGTAACACCGGGTCACCGGTAGCTACCGCCGCTAAGGCACGGGTGGTGGGTACACCCAGTGCTGCCATGGCTTCACTAAGAAGATACTCCCTCACCACTGGCCCTATGGGTGAGCGGCCATCACCACCGCGGGAGAAAGGTGTTCGACCTGCGCCTTTAAGCTGAACATCAAGTCGCTTACCGTCTTCGGTGCACCATTCACCCAAAACCAGCGCCCGGCCATCACCGAGTTGGGGGTTATAGTTACCAAATTGATGGCCCGCGTAGACGGTAGCGTAGGGGGTGCTCCCCGCTAACAGGCTGTTGCCCGCCAGCGCTGCCAGCGCTTCATCAGTTTCGCGCCACTCTGCAGGCCAGCCCATGGCCTCAGCCAACGGATGATTGAAGGCCATCCACTGGGGTTGAGACACAGGTGTAGCGGTACACAGTGCAGAGTAGGCATCGCCCAGTCTTCGGTAACTCGAATCAAACATCAGCGTGCAGTCCAGCCATTGCACCACCCGCTCTCGGGCACACCGTTACCTTTAAACAAACGACAACTGCCTTTGCCGCCATTGGTGGCAGTGAACAGAGCGCAGGTACCACAGCGCTGGGATTCACCCGAGCCACTGGCTTTTTTGCGCCATTTCTTTGCATCTACTTGGCTGTGTTGGCTATGAAAGCCAAGCGCCATCGCGTTGGGGCTGCGCGGGTTTAACATCTCTTGAGCGCGCGCCCCTGAGCCCACCAGACTCGATGCGATGACAGCGCCACTGGCCACTATAAATTGCCGTCGCTTCATATCAGTTCCCAAATAACTTGTTTAACAGCTTGCCTGCTTCTTTTTTTAAAGTCGATTCCGCCTCGTTTTTCAGTAGTTGCTGGGCAATGGCCTTACTATCGATAGCGCAGGATTTCGCTGGATCCTCGGCGAGATTACCTTCGCATAGAATGGGCCAGTCCAATGCGGTATAGCGGTCATTCACTCGGCAGGCGTTATCCAGTGCTTGCAAGCGGTTGTCGAGCTTGGCGTCAAAGCGAGCCCGGAAATTGTTGTTACTTAAGTTGGCTCGCCCATTACCCACCAGGGAAACGCCGTCGGTGGCAATGGTGGTGTCTTTTAGGATCGCCTCGCCAGCCTCGAACTCGATGGTCATCGCCAGTGCCGATACCTCAGTTGTAGCGGGCATGGTGTTTCGGAGAGTGTCTTGATTAACCAACGCCACGGCTTCGCAGACCAATGCCTGCAGCGATACAGCGGTGACCTCTACATCTTCACCCTTTAATTGAATGTCACCGTCGAGGCCGTCGGTTAGATCTGCCACCAAAGTACCTTCGGTCTCTAGGTCCCAGCTAATGTTGACGTTGCCTTTTGCGGTATTCGGTTGCTCAAAGCTAGAGAGTAAGCTGTCGAGCTCAACCCCAGCCAGACTGCCGGTGAGTTCAATGTCAACAACAGGCTTTTGCGCGTTGATGGTTATTTGGGTATCTAACTGGCCGTCGTGCAACGTACCTGTCAGTGGCTGAAGCTTGGCGATGCCGTCAACAACTCGTAGCTCTAGGTTGGCGTCTTCAATACGTTGCCCAGCGGTAACGAGCTCGGTCACTTGCGCAATTAACCGTAAATCCAATGTTTTTAGGGGGCCTACGGGCAAGGGTACGGGTGGGGCATTGGGCGGTACATCTTGAGCAGGTTGCCCGTCGTCTGTGATGACCGTGAGTTGATCGAGGTCCAGACGCTGGCTCTTTAAGCGGATATCCATTTTCGGACTGTCATTACTGATATACGCCACATTGCCCTGTACCTCGCCACCGGGTGTTATCAGCTGTAATGCACCATCGAAGGCAGGCGGCGTCATGAGGTACCGACCTTGCAATTGGGCGTTAACAGGCTCAGTGAGCACGCCAGTTACGGTTACTGACAGGGAATCAATATCGACTCGGCTCAGATCGCTGGGTGTGCGTACTTGTCCGTCAAGTGTTAGCTCTAAGGCGTTAGCATCGGCTGTTTCGCCTGAGGGGTCGCTGCTGCTCGGCACCCTAATGATGGTGTACAGGCCCATGGGCTGGTCAGCCACGTTCAGACCCTCGGCACGTAGCTCTTTCACCTGTACCGATGTTTGTACAGCATCATTCGCATCGAGCACCCGGGCTGTAATGGCGCTAAGTCGAATGGTGCCAATGGCGTTGTCCCCCTGCAGCAGGCCCAGCAGCGATAAGTTAATGTCCACGTGACCAATATCGGCTACTAAGCGCTGACCGTCAGTCTCTTCTAGTGGCAGGTCGAAGGTAGTGTCCGATAACACCAGTACTAAGTTCGGGAAAATCGACAGTTCGGGTTCACCGTTCACCCGTAGTTCACCGCTGGTCTTCGCACGAACCTGTTCTTGAGCTAACTCAACAATAGCCTGCTCATCGATGACGACAGGTAGTAACACGATGGCTAGTAGTACGAGGGCTAGCAGGGCACCAGCGGTGATGAGTAAGAAGATCATGATCTCTCCTAGCGTACGGCAAAGTAGGCGGGTCGTGGCTTAGAAGCTAGCGAGCAAATAGCTTCATTGGACAAGGGTACCAGATTGGTATCACTCGGCTTGCGCCATTTGTCGCTGGAAACGGCGATCTACATGGCGGTTCAAAATCCGCTCCCGCTCAAGCGTAATCATGGGGTGGTCTTTCAACGCCCATAACACCTCCCGTGCCCGCCGATGGCTCTGATCCAAATCAACCACCGGATCGGGGTAATCCACCGGATGTAGCATCCGCTCCATGGGCGAGCGCAACCACGGCTGATGCACCAATGGGGTCGGTAAATCGGCCAGCTCGGGCACCCAACGACGAATAAAGGCTCCCTCGGGGTCGTGCTCTAACGACTGCTTTACCGGGTTATAAATTCGGATGGTGTTGATGCCGGTAACCCCTGCCTGCATTTGCATCTGTGGATAGTGAATACCGGGTTCAAAATCAAGAAATAAGGACCCTAGCCACACGGCGCCCTGTTGCCAGTCTTGCCACAGGTGGTGGGTGAGAAAACTGACTAGCATGGCTCTTGAGCGAAAGTTGATATAACCCGTAGCCAGCAGGCAGCGCATGCTAGCGTCAATGAGCGGGTAGCCGGTTTGACCTTCACGCCAGGCCTTCAAAAGCGCCTCGTCGGCGCCCCGAGGGAACTGCTCGAACCCTCGATTGATGCACTCAAATTCCATGCGACATTCCGACTCGAATTTCTGTATGAAGTGGCAGTGCCAATGCAGGCGAGACT
>CBFHMA010000065.1:0-11067 GCA_965656775.1 Luminiphilus sp. | reverse complement strand
CAACTCTCCTCACCGAGACGCTGAATACGCACCGCATCCTGCTGAGTGCCCGACGTAAGCGGTGTTGGCCGTGGAACTTCAAATTCACTCTCTAATTTTGCTACCGCCTGAACAGGCGGTATCGGGTAAATTTGGCTCAATGCGGGGGGTCCGACGTCGGCTGGGACCTGAATTTCTTGTAGCTCAACCGAATCTTGATAACGCTCGGTGTTGTCAGGAAACAAACCATCGTCGCCCAATAACCAAGAACAACCCGATAACAGGATCAAGGGCAGAAGCCAAACACAACGCCACAGCATTAGAGGTTTGCCTGCTGCAGTGCCGCGCGCACCGGCTCGTGGTAGTCATCGGACAGAACCACGAGCGGCAATCGCAAGGTACCCCCCATCATGCCCTGCTCAGCCATAGCCCACTTCACGGGTATGGGATTCGGTTCAAGAAATAACGCTTTGTTGAGTCCTTGTAGTTGGTTGTCAATGCGCTGAGCAGCATCGAAGTCACCGGCTAAAGCGTATCGACAAAGCGCAGCCATGGCCTCTGCGGCCACATTAGCTGTCACCGAAATATTGCCCTTAGCCCCGTGCCGCATCAGCGACAGAGCTGTCGGATCATCCCCCGAATACACCGCGAAGGTATCGGGTAATTGGCCGATCAGTGCCGCACCGCGCGCGACATCGCCGGTCGCATCCTTTAACGCTACGATGTTGTCGACCTTACTGAGCCGCAACACGGTATCGTTACTCAAATCACAGCCCGTGCGGCCGGGTACGTTATACAAAATGATGGGGATATTGACCGATTCAGCGACAGCGTAAAAATGCTGATAAAGCCCCTCTTGTGTCGGCCGGTTGTAATAAGGTGTCACCAGTAAAGAGGCATAGGCACCCACCTCTGCCGCCGCCACCGTTAGCTCGATAGCTTCGTGGGTGGAGTTAGAGCCTGTACCTGCGATGATCGGAATACGCCCACCCGATTGCTCGACGGCGAATCGGATAATCTCACAGTGCTCGGGAACAGTAAGTGTTGCACTCTCCCCCGTAGTACCTGCTATAACCAGTGCCGAGGTGCCAGCTTGAATGTGATACTCAATCAGTTTTTCGAGTGTCGCCCAGTCGATGGCGCCATCGTTCTGCATTGGAGTTACCAGGGCCACAATGCTTCCGGTTATCATAGGCAAACTCCAAGGCTGGCCGTGTTATAGGGGTGAAATTTCATGATCGCGCAATTATCCACTTCATGGAGCGATAGACAACTGACGATTTGTGGAAATCCTTTTGTTATCACCCTGCTTGCGGGCTTCTTACTTTCAATCATCACTCTGACGCCATGTTGGGCGCAGAGTTCCAGCCGCCAGCAGCCCACTGCCATCGAACAACGTACCGAGCCCTTGTCCGCGATTGATCGCCAATTCATGGCGAATCAACGGGCCGACGTGGAACGACGCGCCAACGTTATGGGCCGCCAATTATCGGGCAATGTTCAGCGGGATCTCGACACCCTTCAGCGACTCCTCAACATCGGCGCGGTACCCAGTGATGACCTATTGGGTTTGCAAGCTATGGGCGTCGTACTCGGGGATTTATTGGGCAAAGAACTTCGGATGGAATGGGTAGTTTACCGAGACCGAGCTGGTCGCTCACGTGCATTACACTACCCTAACACCGACGTTTACCTGTTTCCCATCACGATGATCTCCCGCCGCTATAGCGTGGGTGCAGATAAGCCGGTCATCGACATTTTTAATGAAGTGACTGCCGGTACCGCTAAGCAGCTGCCCGGCGCAAAATGGCGTTAGCACGGGTCGTCGTAAACGTCAGTCGCGCTGATAATCAAGAACGCCCCCAACCATCATGGTGCGATGCCGCGAACCCGGCAAGTTGGGCTCTCCTGTTGCATAGCCCGCATCCCCCGTGTACAGAAAGCACAAATCCTTTTGCAGAGGGATCACTTTTGGAAAGAACTGAGCGGGCTCGCTAGCGGCGACACTATCGCACAGTTCCCCTAACGATGAGTAACGTGCCAGTTCCCAGAGGGACACGTAGGTAGGTGGGGGCGTGGCAAGGTCGCCCAGGCGATGCTGCGCCAGCGCATCGGTAGGGGTAATCCATTGGTAATCAACAATTTCACTGCCACAAACGGTTACCGGTGACTCAGAGGTCAAGGTAGCAACAAAAAACCACGTGGAGAACCGACGGCTGACGCCCTCGGGAGTGAGCCAGTGGGAGAAGGTTAACAGCCGATCCGCAACAACATGAATGCCAGCTTCTTCGTGAACTTCGCGTACAGCGGCTGAGCGAGCGCGCTCTACATCATTACTCCCTGCATCATCCTGGTCGACTTTACCGCCGGGGAATACCCACGCACCGGGCATGAAAGCTAAATCGCGATGGCGCTTCAGCAGCAACACCTCAAGCCCGACGTCACTCTCGCGAGTCACCAGTACCGTGGCAGCGGGCGCGGGCTCAATGGGTGTCGATCCATCGGACATAGAGAACATCAGAACTGGGTACCGCACTCAAGGCAACGAAGATAGACGTGACCCGGGTCGCGCAAGCTATCGATAGCACGTAGAGGCAATGCCAGTTGTGCGGCTAATTTGACGAGCACAGAGCGTCCAGGCAGCGATGCGCTACCGAAGTTTTTACCCAGTTCCTGTAAAATGAGCTGCTCCGGACTTAGCGGTATGCCAACTCGGCGAACATTGTAATCATCAACCTCGGCAACAGCAGCTGCGGCGGCCACGGCGTCCTCCAAACCACCGAGCTTGTCGACCAAACCAATTTCACTGGCATCTTCGCCACTCCACACTTTACCGCCTGCAATGGCGTCAACCGAATCCCAATCCATATCCCGACCATTGGATACGATGTCGACAAAGTCTTGGTAGACGCGACTGATAACACTGTTGATGATGCGCTTACCGGTTTCGTCAACACCAGTATCGAGTCGAATAGCTGCCGCAAGTGGTGCGGTCGTTACACCATCGACATTGACTTCGGCCCAATCGTATAAGCGCTCTAGGGTTGGGAAAGCCGCGAACACACCAATACTGCCGGTGATCGTGCTCGGTAGCGCCCAGATCTCTTCAGCGTCGGCAGCAATGTAGTAGCCGCCAGAGGCAGCCACGCTGCCCATTGACACCACGACAGGAATATCTGAGCTTTGAAGCGTGCGTAGTTTCTGTCGAATAACCTCTGCAGCGAACACACTTCCGCCCGGGGAATTAACCCTAACCACTACTGCTGCCAAATTATCGAGTTCTTGCGCCCGCTCTATTTGCTCCAAGACCGTATCGGAACCCGCAAAACCTTGGGTGCTCTCTCCTGGAATCAATTCACCTTCAATGGGTATCACCGCAATAATGGCTTTCGTCTCACTGCTTGTCTCGACAGAAGCCTTATTGTCACCAGCTGTCGCCTGTAAGTAGTGGCCAAAGTCTACCGCCTGCCAGTCACCTTCCTCGTTAACAGCAGCCACAACGTCGGCAAGATGTTCGTTCATCTCGTCATAGGTCATGAGGTAATCGACCAGTCGGTTATACAACGCTACCTCCCCCAAATCACCGTTGTGATCCTCTAAACGATCGGGGAACTCAGCAATAAATTGGTCGATGGTGCCCGCATCAAATTGACGACCCGTTTCAACCAAGGTGGTGTATTGCGTCCAAATATCCCCCAACCAGAGACCAATAACGTCGCGCTCGGAATCTGACATGTCATCCCGAAGGAACGGTTCTACCGCCGATTTATTATCGCCCACCCGAAAAACATTCATGGTGACGTGAATATTGTCTAACAAGCGCCGAAGGTAGCTTTTATAGACCGCGAAACCCTGTAAATTGACGCCGCCTTCCGCGTGTAGCAGCACGGAATCCGCTTGCGCGGCCAGTGCATACTGACCCTGATCGTAATAGTCAGCGTAGGCTACAACCGGCTTACCACTGGCACGAAAGGTCTCGATCGCAGGCGCAATCTCGAGCACTTGACTAACGGACAGACCGACCGCTTGCTGCAGATCCATCACCAAAGCGGTAATGCGGTCATCATTGGCTGCTCGCTTTATCGATTCAATCACATCCGCCAACAGCACTTCGCCGCCGTCCCCCTCGAGGAAAGCGTCAAGGGGTGCTAACGGCACTCGCGTCTCAACCAAAACGCCTTGCGGGTTCAGTAATAGTGCAGCGCGCTCAGGTAGTGGTTCGGGTTGAGCACCGCGGATACCAATAATCAAACCACCAACAAAAAAGGTCAGGGCGAGCAGCGGTATGAGCACAGTAACCACTTTGCTCAGGCCCTGTAAGACACGCCAAATGCCGCTAAAGAATCCGCGCATAAATCGCCACAACACCATGTTAGTTACTCCTCTTAGCGTGATACACAGCAACCCCTATGGGTCGAGCGCCGGGTGCTCCGTATTTGAATGCTGTCTCAGTTCACGTCCACGCACTCGGATGTAAAACGTCGAAACCACAAATAACAGCACTACGACACAAATACCGATGATGGCGAGGGTATCGGTAGGTCTCGCAAAGACAAGCTCCACCGCCGACACAAAATAGAACAAAGTGACAAAACACAGCCAGACCAGTGAACGGAGCTGGTCGCGTGCCACACCCGGCATGAATAGGATGAGGGGCAATGCCCGCACAAGCCAGAGTGGCCATGGCGCGCTGTCACGGGCGAGATCTGCTGTTTGCTGCGCGAGAAAAACGCCCCAACACAACCACAAACACACCCACAAGAAGCGACTAGTCGCACTTCTGGACCGGGAACTCATGGGTGTTCACCCCCATTGAGTAGGCATAGTGCGGTATGCGCCAATCGCTGACCCAAGGCCCGGCATAGGGCTGACTCTGTTGCATCAAGAGGCCTGTCACCGGCTTCCCCAGCCCAATGACTAGCCCCGTATGGAGTGCCTCCCGAGGTCGTTTGGCGCAGTCCCGACTCACTGTAGGGCAGACCCAGAACCATCATGCCGTGGTGTAACAGAGGCAGCATCATGCTAAGTAACGTGCTCTCTTGGCCGCCATGTAACGAACTGGTAGAGGTAAACACCCCGGCGGGCTTATCGACCAGTGCCCCTGAAAGCCATAGCCCTGAGGTGCTGTCGATAAAATATTTTAAAGGCGCCGACATGTTACCAAAGCGCGTAGGACTGCCCAGCGCTAAACCTGCGCAACGTCGTAAATCATCTTCCTCAACATACAGTGGACCGTCGTCAGGGATGCTGTCGAGACTCTGCATAGTATCGGGACTCACAGGTGGTACCGTGCGTAATCGAGCGTCGATACCGGGAACCGATACTACGCCACGCACGATCTGCTCAGCCAAAGCTAGCGTGGCGCCGCTCCTGCTGTAGTACAAGACCAAAATATAGGGTCGGCCGGTCATAAACTGTCCATTGTTATTCGCCTTACCACAAGCGCCCTGGCCTGCACTACACTGTCATCTTGTTGCGCGGTGTCGTGTGATTATAAGGTGCCGTGTCGGAGGATCCCAAGCACGATGAATTCGCGTTCCATCATACAGAACAGCCTGCGTGGTGCGCAGTACTTTATCTTGCGCTTTCAGGAGGATCGTTGCTCAGAAATAGCCGCAGCGCTGGTTTATATGAGCTTATTTGCGCTGGTGCCGCTGATCACTGTGGTATTCGCCGTGGGGTCGGCGATTCCTACCAGCGGCAATATAGAACAGCAAATTCAACAGTTTTTGGTTCAGAACCTGGTACCTGAGGCGTCGCGGGACGTGGCGGACTACCTCACCACGTTCTCTGAGCAAGCCAAAAACCTCACAGGGTTCGGGGTAGCCATTCTATTAGTAACCGCAGTTCTCATGCTGCGCAACGTGGAGCGGGCATTCAATAATATTTGGCGCACTCGGAAAAATCGCAGCCCCATCGGTAGTTTTTTGCTGTATTGGGCCGTGCTGAGCCTGGCACCGTTACTTTTGGGTATCGGTTTGGGTGTTCAGGCGTATCTGTACGCGGCTGCCAACGCTATCGCAGGTTTCGACACTCTCGGCATCAGTATGTTTTTACTGTCACTGCTGCCGTTCGTCATTACGGTCGTCGGCTTAACCGCACTATATATGGCGGTACCCAACTGCGCGGTACCCGCGCGACACGCTTTGGTGGGTGGATTCGTCACGGCGATAGCATTCACCATCGCAAGAGTCGTCTTTGCCCAGGTTATCGCCAATTCTAGTTACACGTTGGTATACGGCGCGTTTGCGGCTGTTCCCGTGTTTCTCCTGTGGCTATACGTGATTTGGATTCTGGTACTGCTAGGGGCCATATTGGTTCACAGCCTCTCGGCTTATCAAACCAAGCTACAGGCCACACGGCCTCGCTTACTCAAGGCCCTCGATGTGCTGTACTTGCTCTGGCAGCGGCAGCAACAAGGAGAGCCGGTGGGTGAACTGGAGCTGCTGCGGGATCCAACTGTTATTGGCGGCCTCGACAGCGGCAGTTGGCAAATCATTCGAGACAGACTTATCGACACCAAATTACTCACCGAGGACCATCAGGGGCGTTACCTCCTAAGTTGTGATCTGAGTAATGTCACATTCGTAGAACTCAAGCAGTGGATCAACGATGAATTACCGGTGCCCCCAGCTCCGGCATCAGCAACAGATTGGCAGCGACACGCCGTTGAGCTGTTGGAGCGACAACGGCATAGCCAGGCCGACGTCTTAAAGGTGTCGATAACGGATTTGTTCAAAGGCGTGTCGTCAGGGAGCGTCCATGACAGCTATGCTGCTAGCAAGTAACCCCCACAAGTGGCAACGCCTTTGCCTGCTCAAGACGCTTGGAGGGTTCACCATCTTGGTCTGTTTAGTGGCTGGACACACCGGCTGCAGCCATGACGACAGGCAGTCACTGCCAGGCGATGGCCAATGGCGGGTTATCAACTGGTGGGCCGTATGGTGCGGCCCCTGCCGTGAAGAAATACCCGAACTCAACGCGCTAGCCAAAGACCCCACCATTCAGGTCCTTGGCGTCAATTTCGACCAAAAAGTCGGCGAGGCACTGCAGGCGGACAGGGAACGGTTACATATTGAATTCTCAACGTTGCGCCACGATCCTGCTGAACAGTTGGGTGTACCAAGACCCACCGTGCTACCGACTACCCTTGTTGTGAATCCAGAGGGTGTGGTTATCGCGACGCTAGTGGGTCCACAAACCCAGAGCAGTCTGCGAGCCCATATAAAGCGCTTACCTACCGAGGGCTAAAGAAACCTGGGAGTGAGTGATTCGTTGAACACCCGTTCGGCGCGCCTTGGGGGCCTTTAGTTCTTTTATTGCGCGGTAGAGCGTTGCTTCGGTCAAAAAAACGCCGGCTTCATAGCCGGCGAAAGAAGGAGCCACTCAAAACGGGGAGAATCAAAACCACGGATTCCGACTGCTCAGACGTTTCCCATGTGCCTACCCCGCAGCGACACCATCTCAGCAGTTACTAGTGAGACCGGTGGTGTCGTGAAAAGTTCACGTTATTTGTGTTTTTTTCTTTTTTTTTTGCCCGAAGCCTTCATTCGGGTGACCGCCATGGCCATAAGTGCTGCAACAACAGCACCACTATGGCGATTATCGGTTGTTCTGATGTGCCGCTTGTTAACTCAGTCTTGTTCATCGGGGTTATCGATTAGGTCTGATTAGCCATCACTTGATTGCCAAACAGCGATACCTGTTTGACCGGGACCCGAGGAAACACCCATTTCCACCTCTACCAACCCCTCGTCGCCACCATCGGCCAGTAGCTGCGCCATCAAATAGTGGGCCAGTTCTTCGACCGTGACATTGGTGATGGGCAACACCTGTGTTTCATCTACCGGGAACCATAAAGTACGCCCGTTAAACGTGACCGCAACGTTGTCATCCTCTGTATGGATGGTTTGATAGGGGGAATTAGCCGCCAGCAACATATATTCATCAAGGCTGTCGCAGAGCTGCTTCAGCCGGTTTTTATACACGTTGTAATCCGCGGAGAAGCCATTGGGGCCCATAGGAGCAACGATTCGAGCCGACACTGAATAATTGTGGCCGTGCAGTCGCTCCCGCTCAGTTGCGGAAAAAATAGTGAAGTGCGCGGCTGAAAATTTATGAGCCTCCTTGTCGATGAACAGGGTCGTTAGTCGTGTCATAGAGGGGCCTCTGCCTTTGAGAAAATAACTAGCTAGACTCGAGATGGTGGGCAATCGACCCCGATTGTGCAACCACCTCCGCTTAGGACTCAGCCATCCAGCCAGGACAAATTGACGTACACTCGATATCTTTAGTTAGTTACCGTCTGTTTTTCCCCAAGGATCTATCCATGACTCGCATTGCGATCATCACCGGCGCCAGCTCTGGTATCGGAGCCGCCACGGCACAGCACTTCTTGCAGCAAGGCTTCTCCGTGATCAATGTTTCTCGACGTCCTTGTCCCGTGTCGGGGGTCGACAACCTCTGCGGTGACCTTGCAACGACCGATGCCGTCAGGGCCATGGCAGAAGGGCTAGCCTCTGCGGTGAGGACGCAGCACCCTAGCGAAGTCTGTCTGATTCACAACGCCGCCTTAATGCTCAAAGACAATGCCGAAGACTGTACAGACGACAGTTTCGATCGCGCCTTTCAAATCAATGTCTCGGCTATCAACACATTGAATCGACAGCTCATACCACTGATGCCCAAGGGTTCCAGTATTCAGTTCATCGGTTCGACCTTGTCAGAAAAAGCCGTGGGCGGCGCCTTTAGTTACGTGGTCACCAAACATGCCCAACTGGGGATGATGCGGGCCACCACCCAAGATCTTATGGGACGAGGTATTCACACAGCTCTCATTTGCCCCGGGTTCACCGATACCGAAATGCTGCGGGGTCATGTGGGTAATGACGAAGCCATTCTAAGCAGCATAGGTAAGATGAATAGCTTTGGACGCCTGATTGATCCCGATGAAATTGCCCGATTGGTGGTCTGGTCGCACCACAATCCGGTCATCAATGGCTCGGTATTACACGCTAACCTCGGTCAGCTGGAGCACTAGTCGATATGGTCACGGCCCTCATTCGGGAACGCCGGGAGCGCGTCTTTCTCGTTCTCGCAGGGCTCTTTTTGTGTGCCATGACGCTGCTCAATGTCGTCGGTATCACCCGCTTCATTCAGTTGGGACCCTTGGCGCTGGCGGTAGGTGTACTACCTTACCCCCTCACTTTTCTCTGTACGGATCTTATTTGTGAGCTGTACGGTCGGGCCCGCGCGAACTTTTTGGTCACCCTAGGCTTAGCCCTTAATGTATTTATCCTGGGCGTACTGACCTTGGGTGACCTAGCCCCCTCGGTACCCACCGACACCATGCCGCCATGGCAAGTCCTGTCATTGGCGCAACCAGTACCCCTACCCAACGGTGAGATCGTTGAGGGTGAAGTAGGTTTGTATCAATTGATTTACGCCACGACCTCCGGCGCGGTATTTGCATCCATGCTCGCGTATATCGCCGCGCAATACTGCGACGTTCAATTATTCCACTTTTGGAAGCGGCTAACACGGGGCAAACATCTTTGGCTACGCAACAACTTCTCAACGCTCATCAGCCAGATGGTGGATTCGATAATGGTGGTCACGGTCACCTTTGGCGCGGTTTTTCTGCGTGGTGAAATGGCATTTCAGACGCTCTTAATACTCGTCGGTAGCAACTATGCGTTCAAGGCATTATCGGCCTTGTTAGACACCCTTCCGCTCTACCTGTTGGTGCATTACTTGCGGGGCTACTTGCAGCTAGGACCCGACGACTACGCCGTGGTTGTTACCGATCCATCGACAGCAACTTGAGCTCCTGTAGCAGCGGAATGGTCAGCGGCCGCTTGTGGGCTAAAGTCACTTCATCGATACGATCGAGCAAGGACATAACAGCCACAGTGGTTCGTGGTACCCGCGCCATAATGTAGCGAATAGCCTCGGGGGACAAACGAATGCCCCTTAGCGCTCCTCGAAATCCCAAGATCTGTCCTAAAGCTTGTTCGTCATAATTGGGTAAGCGATAGACCATTAAGCTCGCCAAGCGTGAGCAAAAATCAGGTAACACGCCGGATAGGGCCGCAGGGGCACCATTGCCTGCGTAAACCATAGGGCATCCGTGATCCCGACGTCGATTAAACAAATGGAACAACGCCTCTTGCCAAACGGTATTTCCCGCCAGCAGATGGACATCATCGATGACGACTAGCGGGGTCAATTCACACGCCTCTAGTACTGCCTCTGGTGAGTAGCTGAGCAACTCCCCCAAGGGTATGTAGCGTGACTGCTCATCACTTGCATGGCATATCGCCTGAAGGAGATGGCTTTTACCTGTTCCAGCCCCACCCCACAGGTAAGCGCCGACCAGTCCTCGCTCTGGACTGAGCAGCGACTGCAAGTAGGCGACTGCCTCTTGGTTCTGTGGCATCTGAAAAAAATTATCAAAGGTAGCAGCATCGTCGATCACGATGGCGAGGGGTAGTTGATCTAACATCTGACTGATTAACTTCCCCGGTAGGTGCGGCTGTGTCGATAATAGGTCAATGCATGCCGACCAAACACAAATACAACGGCAGCGACAGGCAATGCCACAAGCACGCCCGTGAAGCCCGCTAACTGACCGCCGGCCATCAGTACAAAAATAACCACCACTGGATGCAAACCAATGCGATCACCCACCAACATTGGAGTTAGCACCCAACTCTCAATCGTTTGTCCCAACGCAAACACAGCGCTCACCCACAACAATGGGCTCAGATCACCGCCAAATTGGGTCCAAGCCACCGCAAGGGAGCTGCCAACGCCAATGACCGAACCGGCATAGGGAATAATAGCGGCGACACCCGCCAACGTTCCCAAAATAACCGCGTAATCGATACCCACTAACCACAGTAAGGTGCTGTACATAATGGCTTGGGCCAGCATGACCAGGAATTGCCCGCGAATGAACGCGCCGAGAACGTCATCAGCCTCGGCGACCATCAGCGATACGTGCTCCTGCCATGGACGTGGTATTAGATCGAGCAATGCCTCGACCATACGATCCCAGTCACGCATCAGATAAAAGGCAACCACAGG
>CBFHMA010000064.1:0-11196 GCA_965656775.1 Luminiphilus sp. | reverse complement strand
GTGACCAATCCCATTAACACTTTATTTGCTGTTAAGCGCCTCATTGGTCGCCGGTTCGAAGACGACGTTGTTCAAAAAGACATCAAGATGGTGCCTTATAACATCGTTAAAGCCGATAACGGTGACGCTTGGGTACAGGTAAAGGACAACAAAATGGCACCGCCGCAGGTGTCCGCTGAAGTCCTGCGCAAAATGAAGAAAACCGCCGAAGAATATTTAGGTGAGTCTGTCACGGAAGCGGTCATCACTGTACCGGCCTATTTTAACGACTCCCAGCGCCAAGCGACCAAAGATGCTGGAAAAATCGCTGGCCTCGACGTTAAGCGCATCATCAATGAGCCGACAGCGGCTGCATTGGCTTATGGCATGGATAAAGCCACGGGCGATCGCACGGTAGCGGTCTACGATCTCGGTGGCGGTACCTTTGATATTTCCATTATCGAAATTGCCGAGGTCGATGGTGAGCACCAGTTTGAGGTATTGGCTACCAACGGTGACACGTTCCTTGGCGGAGAAGACTTCGATTTGCGTCTCATCGAGTACTTGGCTGATGAGTTCAAGAAAGAGAACAGTATCGATCTACACAATGATCCCTTGGCCCTTCAGCGTTTGAAGGAAGCTGCCGAGAAAGCCAAGATTGAACTGTCGAGCTCGCAGCAAACAGAAGTCAATCTTCCCTACATTACTGCGGATGCAACGGGTCCCAAGCACTTGGTCGTTAAGTTGTCACGATCCAAGCTGGAATCACTGGTTGAAGAGCTGGTTAAGCGTTCACTAGAGCCTGTAAAAGTTGCGTTACAAGATGCTGGGCTCTCACCCAGCGAAATCAATGATGTCATTTTGGTCGGCGGTCAGACACGCATGCCCATGGTGCAAAAAGCGGTGGCGGACTACTTTGGTAAAGAGCCACGCAAAGACGTGAACCCCGATGAAGCAGTTGCCATGGGTGCGTCTATTCAAGGTGCGGTATTGTCGGGTGATGTCAAAGACGTACTATTGCTTGACGTTACACCTTTGACCTTAGGTATTGAGACGATGGGTGGCGTTGCAACGCCTCTTATTGAGAAGAACACGACCATCCCTACAAAGAAATCACAGGTGTTCTCTACCGCCGAAGACAACCAGACGGCAGTGACCATTCATGTCGTTCAGGGCGAACGCAAGCAGGCGGCTCAAAACAAATCCCTCGGGCGCTTTGATTTGGCCGACATTCCCCCAGCACCCCGTGGCGTTCCTCAGGTGGAAGTCACCTTCGACCTCGACGCGAACGGTATTTTGAACGTCTCGGCCAAAGACAAGGCGACGGGTAAGGAGCAGTCTATTCGTATTACCGCATCGGGTGGTTTGTCCGATGAGGACGTCGAAAAAATGGTGCGTGACGCCGAGGCGAATGCCGAAGCCGACAAGAAATTTGAAGCACTCATTACTGCCCGTAACAGTTGTGATGGCATGATCCATGCTGCTCGCAAGACCTTGGAAGAAGCGGGTGAGCATGCCACTGACGATGAGCGCAGTGCCATTGAGGCCGCCATTAGTGCGGCTGAAGAGGCCATGAAGGGCGACGATCAGGAAACCATCGAGGCGGCCACGACCAAGATCACGGAAGCCACAGGGGCAGTTGCTCAGAAAATGTATTCGGCACAGCAGCAAGCTGGCGAAGATGCTCAAGGGAGCGCCGACGCTGGTGATAATGGGGCCGACGACGTGGTCGACGCTGAATTCGAAGAAGTCAAGGACGAAGACAAGAGGGCATGACCCCAAAGGGCGGTCGCCGAGGCCGCCACTATTGGGTAACCCAGGTCCTGGATGAACGTGGTACTTTTCGACGCGGGCCCTGGTTGCCCGCGTTGTCTTTTAGAGGCTACCACGCCAAGTGTTTGAAATTTAAGCAGAAGCTACTGGAAAATCATGTCCAAACGCGATTATTACGAAGTGCTAGGGGTCGACCGAAACGCTAGCGATCAGGAGGTTAAGAAAGCCTATCGCAAGCTGGCGATGAAATATCATCCCGACCGTAATCCCGATGATGCAGACGCTGATAGCAAGTTTAAAGAAGCGACGGAAGCCTACGATGTCCTCATGGATAAGGACAAACGAGCCGCCTATGACCAGTTTGGTCACGCGGGTGTCGACCAGTCGATGGGTGGCGGCGGCTTCCAGGGCGGCAACTTCAGCGATATCTTTGGCGATGTCTTTGGTGACATATTTGGTGGTGGCGGTGGTGGTCGTCGAGGTGGTCCTCAGCGTGGTTCAGACTTGCGTTACACCCTCGAAATTACCCTCGAAGAGGCGGTAAGGGGCACCACTACCGAGATTCGTGTACCGTCACTGCAGCACTGTAATACCTGTGATGGCAGTGGCGCCAAGCCCGGCTCCAGTCCAGTGACTTGTGGTACCTGCAGCGGGTCTGGCCAGGTGCGCATGCAACAGGGCTTTTTCCAGGTTCAACAAACCTGCCCCAAATGTCGCGGTCGCGGCAAAACGATCTCTGACCCCTGCATCGATTGCCGAGGACAGGGCCTAGTTGAAAAGACTAAGACGTTGTCGGTAAAAGTGCCTCCAGGAGTCGATACCGGTGATCGTATTCGCTTAAGTGGCGAAGGTGAGGCAGGGCCCGCGGGCGGACCACCGGGGGATTTATTCGTCCAAATGGCGGTGAAGGAACATCCATTATTCCAGCGCGATGGCCGACATTTGTTCTGCGAAATTCCGATCAATTTCGTGGATGCAACCTTAGGCGGTGAACTGGAAGTCCCCACCTTAGATGGCAAAGTCAAACTGAAGATTCCCGCTGAAACCCAGACAGGTAAGTTATTTCGATTGCGTGGCAAGGGTGTGCAGCCTGTTCGTGGTGGCCCGGTGGGTGACTTGATGTGTCGTGCAGTAGTTGAAACTCCGATTAACCTAAGCAGTAAGCAAAAGCAGTTACTTGAAGAGTTTCGATCTACGCTCACTGAAGGCGGTGACAAGCAGTCGCCTCGCCAGTCCACTTGGTTTGCGGGGGTGAAGTCGTTTTTTGAGGGTATGAAACCGTGACCATTCGCGTGGCTGTGACCGGTGCGGCGGGTCGCATGGGACGCATGCTCATGGAGTCTGTGCTCGACAGTGATCGCGATATGATGCTCGCTGCCGCCATCGAGCGCGCGGGCAGCACACTCTCTGGGGTTGACGTAGGTGAGTTGCTCGGCCGCGGACCCTGTCACGTGTTATTGGTCACGGACGTTGGGCAGGTGGTTAAGGACATCGATGTTCTTATCGATTTCACCACCCCCGAGACCACGCTGGCAAACGCAGCCCTGTGTAGTGCCCACGGCGTGGCCATGGTCATTGGTACAACCGGTTTTACCCATGAACAGGAACAGCTGCTCGCTGACCATGGTCAGCACATGGCCGTGTGCAAGGCGAGCAATTTCTCAACTGGCGTCAATCTGGCATTCACATTGCTTGCGCAGGCGGCTCGGGCACTTGGGGACGACGTCGATATCGAAATCGTTGAAGCCCATCATCGTCATAAAGTCGATGCTCCCTCGGGCACGGCGTTGAGCATGGGTAAGGTGGTTGCCGATGCTCTCGGACGTAACCTTGGGGATGTCGCTGTTTATGGGCGAGAGGGTCAGACCGGCGCCCGAGAACGAAATACAATTGGTTTCGCCACTATTCGGGCCGGCGATGTTGTCGGTGACCATACGGTTATTTTCGCGGGTGATGGCGAGCGTCTGGAAATTACCCACAAAGCCAGTTCTCGAATGGCCTTTGCCAAAGGAGCTGTGCGAGCAGCATTCTGGGTAGCGGAACGGCAGCCAGGCACCTACAGCATGCAAGATGTGCTTGGTTTTAACCAACAATAGCGGGAGAGCTAACGTGGACACCTCCAACCCCTTCATTGTCGATATTAACGAGGGTAATGCCCAGCAGTTGCTCATCGACGAATCATTCAATCGGCCTGTAGTGGTCGATTTTTGGGCTGACTGGTGTGGGCCCTGTAAGCAGTTGATGCCTGTTCTCGAAAAACTCGCCAACGAATACGCAGGCGCTTTTTTGCTGGCAAAGGTCAACGCGGATGAGCAGCAGATGTTGGCGAGCCAACTCGGTGTCCGCAGCTTACCGACGGTCATGGTAATTAAAGAAGGGCAGCCAATCGATGGTTTCGCCGGTGCACAGCCGGAATCAGCGGTGCGTGAGATGCTACAAAAGCATTTGCCATCGCCATGGGACTCGAAGATTGCTGAAGCCACGACGCTGCTCGACGCTGGGGAAACAGCACAGGCTCTGAGTCTGTTGCGAACAGCTTGGGAAGACTCTAACCGCCTGCCGGAAGTAACGATGGCTTACGCGGGCGCACTCATCGAAGCCAAACGTCTTGACGATGCCGAAGCGGTGCTGTCGGAGGTTCGCCTGGTCGATCAAGATGCCGTTTACGAGCAGCTAAAAGCGCAAATTGAACTAGCACGAGAAGCCGGTAAATCCCCAGAAATTGAAGCTCTAGAAGTCCAGCTTGCGTCGGATGAGGGCAATCATGAAGTACGGGTGAAACTGGCGGTGCAACTCACCACCCAAAGCCAGTATCGAGAAGCCCTGGAGCACTTATTGCAGGTATTACGCGCCGATCGTGATTGGAATAATGGCGAGGCTAAGCGCTTGTACCTCGATACCATTGCGACCATCGGCAAGGGAGACCCATTGGCCGCAGAGTATCAGCGTAAGTTGTTTTCACTCCTCTACTAGTCCCGTATTTGGCGCCGCGATCGGTGCCCACTTCATCTGCTTCACCCCTCAAGCGAGAAGGCACTTGCAAAGCTACTGCAAGTTGCCTACATTCCTTAGCGTAGAAAAACATACTCGATGTTCAAAATCGCATTTGGCGGTGGGTAGTCGAATAACACGCTAACGGGAGAGGGCTCCATGGATACTGCATTCTCAGCAGAAGATCTGGCATTCCGCGACGAAGTTCGCACATTCTTTGACGAGCAGTTCACGGATGAATTAATTGGTCGGTTGCGGGGTAAGAATTTTAAGGAAGCTATTGTTGATTGGCAGCGTCGCCTATATGACAAAGGCTGGATTGCATCTAACTGGCCGGTAGAGTTCGGTGGTACTGGCTGGACGCCTACGCAGAAGTACATTTTTGAAACTGAGCGCTCCGAGCGTGGCATTCCCGGTACCGTCCCCTTTGGTTTGAACATGGTGGGACCGGTCATTTACCAATTTGGCACCCAAGAGCAAAAAGACCATTATTTGCCGCGCATTTTGAAGAGCGAGGATTGGTGGTGTCAGGGGTACTCTGAACCCGGTGCTGGCTCCGATTTGGCGAGCCTCAAAACGAAAGCCGTCCGCGATGGTGATGATTTCATCATTAACGGTGCCAAGATTTGGACCACCTACGCCCAGTACGCTGACTGGATTTTTGTACTGGTTCGCACGTCCGGTGAGGGCAAGAAACAGGAAGGCATCACCTTCATACTGGTGGACATGAAGTCTGAAGGCATCAAGGTTAACCCGATTATTTCCATCGACAATGAGCACAGCCTCAATGAGGTGGAGTTTAGTAATGTGCGTGTACCCGTCGCCAATGTGGTGGGCGAGATTGACAAGGGCTGGACAGTAGCTAAGGCACTACTGGCCCATGAGCGTACATCGATTGCCGACGTGGCACAGTCAAAACGCAATTTGCGCTTGATCAAAGAGGCGGCGCGCCAAGAGATCAATGGCGGGAAAGCGCTCATCGATGATCCTGGTTTCCAGGCACGCATGGCGGATATGGAAATCGAATTGATGGCACTGGAATTCACGGAATTGCGTACCTTGGCGGCGATGCAGGCGGGTGGTTTCCCTGGCCCCGAATCGTCACTGTTGAAGATCAAAGGCACCGAATTGCAACAGGCTACCCAAGAGCTGCGCATGGAAGTGGCTGCTTACTACCAGGGTGTATTGCCAACCGATCTTGATCCTGATGTGCTGGGTCACAGGTTTGGCTCTGAGGCTCGTCGTAATTTCATGTATGGCCGAGCGTCAACGATTTACGGCGGCTCCAACGAAGTTCAGAAAAACATTATTGCCAAGTTTGTACTTGGTCTTGAATGAGTACAGGAGACTAACCGTATGAACTTTGACTTTACTGAAGAGCAACAAATGGTGCGCGACTCCATCGCGCGGTTCGTGCAAGACGATTACGATTGGGAGACACGCAAGGCCATTGTTGCCTCCGATAAAGGCATGCGCGATGACTACTGGCAGACGTTTGCCGAGTTGGGGTGGTTGTCCATTCCTTTCTCAGAGGCCGATGGTGGATTCGGTGGCAGTATCGTCGACACCATGGTCATTATGGAGGAGCTAGGTAAGGGGCTTGTGGTTGAGCCCTACCTACCGACAGTTGTGCTATTCGGTGGGCTAGTTGCTCGCGCAGGTTCAGAAGCACAGCGCGCTGCCCTGCTGCCAAGCGTTATTGATGGTAGTACCTTAGGGGCTTTTGCCTGGGTAGAGCGGCAAAGTCGTTTTGAAATCAGTGACTGCGCAACACGCGCTGAAGCAACTGACTCCGGTTATGTACTAAACGGGGAAAAGGTGGTTGTTTTCAACGGTGCGAGCTGCAACCAACTGGTGGTGCTGGCACGTACATCGGGTGAGCAATTCGATCGTGACGGTTTGTCACTATTTGTTGTGGATGCCGATGCCAACGGACTATCGCGCTTTATCTACCCCATGATGGACGGTCAAAAAGTCGCCAACATCACCTTTGATAACGTCAGTCTGCCCGCCGACGCCCTGCTGGGTAGCGCCGGTGGCGCGATGGCTGTCGTTGATGCAGTTGTACGTGAGGCCACCGTCGCCCTAATGGCCGAGGCTATCGGCTGCATGGGCACTTTGAACGCCAAGACCCTTGAATACACCAAGACCCGGGAACAGTTCGGCACTGCCATTGGTTCATTCCAGGCTTTGCAGCACCGCATGGTCGATACCATGATGGCCTACGAACAAGCCAAGTCACTGCTGTATAAGGCGGTGTGTGAGTATCAGGAGTCCCCTGAGAAGGCCGACGCCACCATCAATGCGTTGAAGGTGCTGGTAGACCGCAATGCCAAGCTCATTTATGGCGAGGCGATCCAGTTGCACGGAGGCATGGGTATCACCGACGAGCTCGATATTGGCCACTACGCCAAGCGCTTGATGATGATTAACACCACCTTCGGCGATGCCACCTACCATCGGGCGCGCTATGCCGAGAAGGCCTACGCAGCCTGATATCCCCTTCGCTGTTGTTTTAAAGCCCGCTTTGAGCGGGCTTTTTTGTTGCATGTAGGGAGCCGATCTGAAGCGCTAGCCGTCTGGGGGAGCTCATAGGGTAATTGGCCGCAATACTGCCCTCCTAAGGTCTGATTGCCTGCCAAGTGACCGCTCCCTAAACTAGGGCTGCCTACTCACAGGAATATAGCGTGGACAAACAAACGCGACTTGCGCGCACCATACTCAACGGCTTTACGTCGTATTTTGCCGATTTTGAAAATATTACCCTAGCGGCACGTACTCGATTCGAAAATGCTGAATGGGGCTTGATGCATGCGGCATCGACCCGACGCATTGACCTGTACAAACTCAAGGTGCTCGAGACCCTTGAATTTGTGCGCTACATCGCCGGCGATCGTCTTGAGGACTTTGGGTTTTGGACCGAGACCCGTGCAGTGTACGCCGAGCTTGTGCGCGGCATGACTAATTTCGAAATTGCTGAGACCTTCTACAACTCCATCTATAACTCGGTGTTCAAGCACCGACGGATTCGCGACGAACATGCTTTTGTCTTCTCCCCCCAAGGAGACATGCCCCCTGTTGATGCCAATCGTGTCGTTACCCACTTCAATGCGAGCAGTGGCCTAAGTGATTTGGTTCGTCAACTACTCGAGCATTATGGGCTACACATTCCTTGGGAGGACCTAGAACGTGATGTGGGCCATATTGTGGTTAGCATGACCGAGCGCTTGGGTACTGAGTTTGACTTGCACGACCCGGCTTTAGAGCTTCAAATGTTGGAGCATCATTTCTACCGGAACAAAGCGGTATACATTGTCGGTCGGCTGGTACTGGGCGATCAGCAGATGCCACTGGTTTTTCCCCTGTTGCACAATGAATGCCAAACAAACCCCGCCGTCTACATCGATACGGTGCTATTCGGTTCTGACCGGGTCAGTCTGTTGTTCAGCTTCACCCGAACGTACTTTATGGTCGATGCGTCCGTACCCTCACAGTATGTGCTGTTCCTTCAGCAGTTAATGCCCAAGAAAGCCATTTCTGAGATCTACAGTTGCATCGGCCATCACCGTCACGGTAAGACCTATTATTATCGAAGTGCCTATCGTCATATGCGCTGCAGCGATGACCAATTCGTGGTGGCGCCTGGTATTAAAGGCATGGTGATGACGGTGTTCACGCTGCCGTCCTACGAGTTTGTGTTCAAAATCATCAAAGATCGATTCACTCCGCCAAAGGAAGTGACCCACGAGTTAGTAAAAGAAAAATACCAGTTGGTGAAGCGCTGGGACCGCGCTGGGCGCATGGCCGATACCCAGGAATTCTCTAATTTGGTATTTGACAGAGCTCGGGTATCCGAGGAGTTGATGGAAGAATTGCATGAGACCTGCCCGTCTCAAATTGAGCTTAATGGTACCGCTATGATTATTAAGCACTGCTATGTAGAGCGCCGTATGACACCGCTTAATTTGTATCTCCAAGAAGCCACTGACGAACAGGTGGAAGAGGTGATGAACGATTACGGTAAGGCGATTAAGGAGCTAGCCGCCGCCAATATTTTCCCCGGTGACATGTTGCTCAAGAACTTTGGTGTGACCCGTCACGGGCGTGTTGTCTTTTACGACTACGATGAAATTCAGCCGTTACTCGAATGTAATTTCCGCCGTATTCCGCCGCCCCGTGATGAGTTCGAAGAAATGTCGGACCAACCTTGGTATTCGGTAGGTCCTAATGACATTTTCCCTGAAGAGTTTCGTTTATTTTTCTCAGGTAATCGACGAGCCCGCAACGCTTTCGATGCCCGTCACAGCGATCTTTACAATGCCGATTTCTGGACTGACTTACAGGCACGCTTAACGTCTGGTCATGTCGAGGATTTCTTCCCCTATCCACGTAGACTGCGCTTTTCTCGATTGGGGAGCTCAAACTGATGGCAACCTTATATTTGATTCGTCACGGCCAGGCGTCATTTGGCAGCGACAACTATGATCAGTTATCCGAGCTGGGACAGTTACAAGCAGACCTGACGGGTCAGTTCTTTCGCGACATTGGGGTCAATTTTGATATGGCCTTTGCCGGCGACTTATCCCGTCAACGAGAAACCGGCGAACGTGTTCTAGCCAGCCAGTTGCATCCTTGTCTGCTGCACATCGATCCCCGCTTCAATGAGATCAACAATGAAGAGCAAGTGAAAGCGCTTCTTCCCAGGCTTTGTGCCGAAAATGAGCAATTACGTGCGGTGGTGGCAGAGGGGCTCAACAACAGCAAGCGCTATCAGAAAGTCATTGAAGCGGTATTTAATGCCTGGGTAGCACCCCAGTGCGATGTGGTCGGTATTCAGTCATGGCCGGACTTCCGCGACCAGGTTTACGAAGCTATTGACCACGTTATGGCCATAGCGGGTTCCGGCGCTACCTCGGCGATTTTTTCATCAGGGGGTACCATAGCGGCGCTGGTTGCGCGGGTATTGGGTGCATCGGCCGACGGTATCTATCAATTTTATGAGCCTATGATGAACTGCTCGATTACCCAGCTGTTCTATAGCCGATCCCGAGTCTCACTATCGTGCTTCAACGACGTTGCCCATTTGCAGCTATTGGGTGCCCAGCGTCAAACCGCACTGGTCACTTATCGTTAACACCGCCTTTGGCTCGAACCAGCACTTCCTGTGCCACCGATGCTAGGGGCCGGCCGCACTCGCTCCACAGCTGGCCTCGGGTGAAGCCTCTGCCATTTCCCGCCCACGGGCTTTCGCAGTCGTACAATACCGGCTGGCTTACATTGACGGGCCCATGGAACCACATACCGTGATCGAGACTTGCAAACATGAAATCGGTTTGCCAGCGACGACCGGCTACCGGTAGAAACACGGTACTGAGCAGGCTGAAATCAGACAGTAGTGCCAAGGCTACTTGGTGGAGTCGCGGATCATCCCTTAATTCACCGTGTGCTCGGAACCAGTTCCGCAAATGGGGCTCTTGGGCATGCTCTTCATGGCCAATGAGTCGCTGTCGCTCAATACCGAAAATATCCAACATGTACGCCGTCTCAGCCGGCTCTCGATGGCGAGCAGCCGTTTCAAAGTCTGGCGGATCCACTCTCGGCATGGTGAGGCTATGTTCCAGGCCTTGTTCTTGAACATGGTAGCTAATGGCGGTGTTGAATATCGCCTGTTGATTTTGACGTGCCACCACCCGACGGGTGCTGAATGATCGACCGTCGCGAATGGGGTCTACTTCGAACTCAATAGGTTCGTTGGGGTCACCGGGGCGTAAAAAATAAGCGTGTAATGAGTGGGCCGTCAGCAAGGTTGGAACCGTTGCGTTGGCTGCCATGAGTGACTGAGCAAGTACTTGCCCCCCAAAGATACGGGGCCCCTGAGGGGGACTTGTGCCGACAAACCAATATCGCCCGACTTGTTTTGGCTGAATGAGGTCGATGACCTCCGAGAAGGTAGGCACAACATTTCCTTGAGTAAGCGGATAGACGCGCTGGATTTATAGCGACGCCAGCCCGTGGTAGAACACATCGAGATAGTCCACAGCGGTGGCGTCGACATCGTCCATTTTACGCCATATTCCTATGTCCATAGAGGCATTTATGGCCCCCAGTAATAGATTTTGGGTGACTAGCACATTCACCGGTCGGAACTCACCACTGTCGATGCCCGCACTGACGAGTCGGCCGATGCTGTCATTATTGGCTTCTGTACGCGCCAAAATTTTTCGTCGGATAGTAGGGGGCAGGGCGGTAATCGTGTTGTAGCGAATGAGCGGGCCCTGTTCCGAATTTTGCACAGAGAAGATGCGGCGACAGGCAGTATCGAGACGTGCAGCTGGAGAACCCTGATCCGCATCGACCTCCTCGAAAATGGCATCAAGTTGGTCAATGGAGTACTCATAGCACTGGGTTAACAGCGCCTCTTTGTTGGCAAAATGGTAGTAAAAAGCCCCTTTT
>CBFHMA010000063.1:0-11229 GCA_965656775.1 Luminiphilus sp. | reverse complement strand
CATACCCATCATGACCACATTGGTGACTACTCGCCCCTTACCGGACTGCCAGCCATCATAGGAATTAATGGCCAACCACACTTGGCCAATGATCTCAGCACTCGTGAGATCACGTTGGAAGCCCTGCTTACCGGTTGAACAGAATTTGCAGTCGAGACTACAGCCCACCTGAGACGACACACAGAGAGTCGCTCGGTCACCATCGGGTATCAAAACGGTTTCGACCAGTGCACCTCCGTTAACTCGAATAGCCCACTTGCGGGTGCCATCGCTGGAGTCATGCTGCTCGACCACCTCGGGTGGCGTAATGTTGGCAACGGACTCGAGCTTGTCTCGAAGTGCCTTGCCTAAATTGGTCATTTGCTGGAAGTCGCGCACGCCCTGGTGATGAATCCACTTCATCACCTGCTGCGCACGGAACTTCTTATCGCCCAGATCGAGGAAAAAAGCCTCCATCTGGGCACGATCAAGACCCAGCAGGTTAGTCTTGCTGGCCGGTTCGGAGCTGGCAATCAGCATATCCGGCGGCGTCATAACCTAATTCGGGCGCTCAGCGCTCGCACAACTCACTGGCGGCGAAGAAGTACGCAATTTCCCGTGCAGCCGACTCAGGTGAATCGGAACCGTGTACCGCATTGGCGTCGATGGTTTCAGCGAAGTCCGCACGAATAGTACCGGCCGCCGCTTCCTGTGGGTTGGTGGCACCCATCAATTCGCGATTTTTGGCAATGGCGCCCTCACCTTCCAACACCTGCACAACAACCGGACCAGAGGTCATGAAACCTACCAAATCTTTAAAGAAAGGGCGCTCGCGATGCTCAGCATAAAATCCACCAGCCACATCATCGGACAAACGCAACATTTTCGAGGCAACGATCTTCAAGCCTGCCTGCTCAAAGCGCGTATAAATCTTGCCAATAACATTTTTGGCAACTGCGTCTGGTTTGACGATAGAAAGCGTGCGTTCAACAGCCATGGAAATCTCCAAATAAAAAAGTAGCGCCACCGCTGGGCTGCGGCGATTTCAAGGGCGCGCAGTATACGGATTTCCGCCGCCGCTGTCACAGTGAGTCCGGGCTAAATTTTCCCAGCTTTCACCGAGGCAAAGCGCCGATTAAGGGCCTGTGCTACCCACAATCAGTGTCGTTCCGAAGCGTGGTTTATCGTGTACCGGGGTATCTCCACCACTAAATCTTCATCGGCAACCAGCGCCTGACAGGACAAACGCGACTCCGGCTCTAACCCCCAGGCCTTATCGAGGTAGTCCTCTTCTAACTCATCCGCTTCACTCAGCGAGCCGAAACCCTCTCTTACGATGACATGGCAAGTTGTGCACGCACATGACATTTCGCAGGCGTGTTCAATCTCGATATCACTGCGCAGCAGCGCCTCGCAAATACTCTCTCCGGGTTTGGCCTCAATGGCGGCACCCTCTGGGCAGAGCTCATGATGGGGCAAAATAACAATCTGGGTCATGGATTCAATCCCTCATCGAAATCGGCTACCGATAGGCCACCCAATGCCTCTTGAATGCTGCGATCCATACGCTTGGCAGCAAACAACTCGGTTGCCCTCGCCGTTTGATCAAAGGTCTGTCGCAGCGCATCAATATCGTTGCTAGCAAGCTGAGCTCGTAAAGTATTCAAGGCAGCATCTAGCGCTGCTCGCTCACTGTCATCCAATAAATCGCCGTCGATATCCAGTGCAGCGGTAGTGGCCTCGAGCAACTGCTGGGCATCTATCTGGGCCTCAGTAAGCTGTCTTGCTTGCATATCGGCAGCGGCGTGTTCATAGCTTGCCCGCAGCATTTCCGCCACCTGATCATCTGCCAAGCCATAGGCAGGCTTAACGACCACATTGGCATTCTTCCCGGTGGTTTCCTCCCGCGCCGAGACCTCCAGTAGACCGTCGGCATCGACCTGAAAGGTCACCAAAATCCTGGCGGCGCCAGCGACCATGGGAGGAATTCCCTTCAATTCAAACCGTGCCAGAGATCGGCAATCGACCACTTGCTCTCGCTCACCCTGAACCACATGAATCACCAGACCGGTCTGACCATCTCGGGCGGTAGTGAATTCTTGAGCTCGGGTTACAGGTATGGTGGTATTGCGCGGCACCAATCGCTCGACAAGACCACCATAGGTTTCTACACCTAGGGATAGAGGCGTGACATCGAGCAATACCATCTCATCGTCACTGCGATTACCTGCTAACACATCGGCCTGGCGTGCCGCCCCCATAGCCACAACCAAATCGGGGTCGATGCTACTGAGTGGCTCTTTGCCAAATAGCGCCGCCACCACCTCGTTGATGATGGGCATACGGGTGGAGCCACCCACCAAGACAACGCGATCTATCGCGCTAACCTGGGCATCAGCGACACATTGTCGACAGGCATCCAAGGATCGATTAACCAAATCGGCCGTGAGGCTATTAAACGTAGCCCGATCCAAATCAACAGTGGGCGCGTCAGGCACTACCGTCGACATAGACACGCGGATCATCTCGTTATGGGTGAGTGCCTCTTTCGCCTGCCTTGCCACTGCCAACAATTGACGTCGCTGGAGCGCTGTGAGCTGGCTTAACCCCGCTCGGTGTTGCAGCAAATTGGCTAACGCCAAGTCAAAATCATCGCCGCCTAGGGCGCTGTCACCGCCCGTAGCCAATACCTCAAAAACACCCCGATGCAAACGCAAAATAGATACATCAAATGTGCCGCCACCCAGATCATAAACCGCAATGACACCCTCTTCATCGCTATCGAGTCCGTAGGCAATCGCTGCTGCAGTGGGCTCATTGAGTAGGCGTAATACACGCAGCCCAGCAAGCTCGGCGGCTTGACGAGTCGCTTGACGCTGGGCGTCATCGAAATAAGCGGGCACCGTAATCACAACACCGTCGGCATCTTGCGCAAGCGCAGTTCGCGCGCGATCCGCCAAAGCCCTGAGAATCTCCGCCGAGATTTCAACGGGTGTTTTGGGGCCTTGGGTCGTTGCAAACGCCAGTGCTGCACCCTCAGCGAACAGCAGGTGCCCGCCATCGCTAACATCAGCACGGGCACGCCCCATGAAACGCTTCGCGGATGCAATCGTATCGTGGTGGGCGCCATTGACAGCGGCTAAAGCCGCCCCGCCGACTTTGACACCCTCGGTGTGATAATGCACAACAGAAGGCAGAATAGGGTGTCCGCTCTCGTCTGACAGCACGTTTATGTCGTGACCGTCAAAATGTGCGACCAGACTGTTCGTAGTGCCTAAATCGATACCCAGACCGATTTTTCGCCGCGCGGGCGTAACTGCCACCGCTCCGGGCTCCGCAATTTGGAGTAAAACCATGAAAATCCTCGGTCAGTGTTGAGCTATGCTCAGCTCGAGCTCCTGCCGTAATTTGTCGACAAACAGAAGGCGCTGCCAAACCGCGCCGGCCTTGTCAAAATCGGCGGCCTCGAGGGCCACTTGAAACCCGTCAATATGTTCCTGATACAGCGCTTGAACCTGCCGCTCGAGGGTTTGTCGCTGGCTATCATCAGTCAGCGCCAACCGAGCAGCAGCCTCTCGTAGCTCCATTTGCTGCAACAAAAAGTCTCCGGGCATGGGCTGCCGCTCGACACTTTCGAGGTTCATTCCAACCCGCTCTAGCATGAAGCGAGCACGACTGACAGGGTTGTTGAGTATCCGGTATCCGGCATTGATATCAGCCGATATCTGCGCCGCAACCCGCTGCTCTACAGCACCTGCAGAAACGAATTTATCTGGATGAAAGCGTATTTGCAGCTTACGAAAGCGCACAGCCAAATCATCGGTATCGATCGCAAACTGCGTGGGCAAGCCGAACAACTCGAAATAATCGCGATTGCGCTGGGGCGGTGCTCCACCTGCCAACGTCGATTCAAACGGTGAAGCTTTCACCACAACCACATTCGCCATTCACATTTGGATTGCGAAACTCGAGCCCTTCGTTCAAGCCCTCCTTGGTAAAATCAACGATGGTGCCATCGAGATACACCAAGCTTTTAGGGTCGACAAATAGCTTCACGCCAAAGTCTTCAAACACTTGATCGCTTTGAGTGGGCTCATCGACAAACTCGAGCACGTAAGCCAAGCCAGAGCAGCCCGATGTTTTTACGCCGATGCGAATACCCTCACCTCGGCCACGGGCCGTCAGCTGTCGCGTCACGTGCTGTGCCGCCGCCTCCGTGACACTGATAGCCATTATTGCCCCTGCTTGTCGCGATAGTTTTTCACTGCAGCCTTAATGGCGTCTTCTGCCAGTACCGAGCAGTGAATTTTGACCGGCGGTAAAGAGAGCTCGTGGGCAATCTCAGTGTTTTTGATTTGCTCAGCCTCATCAACTCGCTTGCCTTTGACCCACTCAGTCAATAACGAACTCGATGCAATAGCGCTGCCGCAGCCGTAGGTCTTGAACTTGGCATCTTCGATAATACCGTCGGCGTTGACCTTAATTTGTAAACGCATGACGTCACCACAGGCAGGGGCGCCAACCATGCCCGTGCCGATGCCCTGATCATCATTGTCAAATTTACCGACGTTCCGGGGATTCTCGTAATGATCGATGACCTTATCGCTGTAAGCCATGTTAATACCTCCTAAGCACGCGCAACATTGCGCGCCAATGTGGGTTCAGGGGAGCCGATTAATGGGCTGCCCATTCGATACTGTTCAAATCAATACCGTCTTGGTACATATCCCAAAGCGGTGATAACTCACGCAATTTGTCGACGGCATTACGCAACTGGTCAATGGCGTGGTCGACTTCTTCTTCAGTGGTAAAACGACCAAAACTGAAACGCAGGGAGCTGTGTGCCATTTCGTCATTCAAACCTAGCGCACGCAACACATACGAGGGCTCTAGGCTGGCAGAGGTGCAGGCAGAACCACTGGAAATCGCCAAGTCCTTAAGCGCCATGATGAGCGACTCACCCTCAACAAAAGCGAAACTCACATTCAGGGCTCCGGGCAAGCGCTGATCTCTATCACCGTTGATGTGAACCTCGGGGATATCTTTAATGCCATCCCAAAATCGATGACGTAGGGCACTCAAGCGAATCGCCTCGCTCGCCATTCCTTCCCTTGCAACCCGCGCAGCTTCGCCCATACCGACAATTTGATGGGTGGGCAGAGTGCCCGAGCGCATGCCGCGCTCATGTCCGCCACCGTGCATCTGAGACTCGATGCGAACTCGGGGTTTGCGTCGAACGTATAAAGCGCCAATGCCCTTAGGGCCATACATTTTGTGACCCGACATGGAGAGCAAGTCGATCTTCATGGTCTCTATGTCAATGGTGACCTTACCTGCGCTTTGAGCAGCATCGACATGATAAAGCACACCACGTGCACGGCAGACTTCACCAATACCCGCCACATCGTTGACCACGCCAATTTCATTATTAGCGTGCATAACACTCACCAAGATGGTGTCGTCGCGCAAGGCAGCTTCGACCATAGCCGGCGTGGTTAAACCGCGCTCATCGGGGTCTAGGTAGGTTACCTCGTACCCTTCTCGCTCAAGTTGGCGACAGGTATCAAGCACCGCTTTGTGCTCTATTTTCGACGTAACAATGTGCTTACCTTTCTTGTGATAGAAATGCGCAACACCTTTAATAGCAAGGTTGTCAGATTCGGTGGCTCCAGAGGTCCATACGATTTCTCGTGGATCTGCGTTGATCAGCTCGGCCACTTGAATGCGCGCATTCTCTACCGCCTCTTCCGCTTTCCAACCAAACATATGAGAACGGGATGCGGGGTTGCCAAAGGTGCCATCCACAGACAAGCACTGGGTCATCGCATCGACCACTCGGGGATCAACCGGCGTAGTCGACAAATAATCGAAATAAATAGGTGTTTTCAACGGCGCATTCATGATTGAGCTACCTCCAAATAACGACTGTCGCTAGCGCAACACGAGTTGCTGCACTTGTGGCGGTGTGAGTCCATATAAAGCTTGTCGAGCACTAACTGCCTGTACTTCGCGTCGCCCCACTAAATCACCCAAGCTTATGTGACTGAGAAAAGTGTGTATTTGCTCGCTTAAATCGAGCCATAGATGGTGGGTTAGGCACACTTCGCCCTGTTGACAATTACCTTTACCGTGACAATTGGTAACGTCTACCGACTCGTCTACCGCATCGATGATTTCAGCCACAAATATGGCGGTCTCGGCTCTTGCCAAGTGATAGCCACCGCCTGGACCACGTACGCTATGCACAAGCCCGCTGCGGCGCAGCTTTGAAAACAACTGCTCCAAATACGACAGTGATATTTCCTGGCGACCAGAGATATCAGCAAGGGAAACCGGCCGCTCACTACCGTGAATGGCCAAGTCCAACATAGCGGTTACCGCGTAACGGCCACGGGTTGTCAATTTCATGGGCACCCCCTCTAGGACTGTCGAAACGGTAACAAAACCTACTAAATTACTCAAGTAAAAAACCAACCTTTTTAGTCGGCTTTTGTGGTCCGATCGTTCGCTTTTGCGGCTCGTTGGGTCTCTGTGAGAATGCCTCTTAAGATGTTCAACTCCATCTCATCGAGGCGGACTCGGTTGTAGAGACGTCGCAAACGCCGCATGAGCTGCCGGGGCGCCTTGGGATCCAAAAATTCGATGTCGATTAACGTCTGCTCCAAATGCGCATAGAAGCGCGCCATATTGTCAGCGGTCGCAAAGGGAGCATCCCATTGGGCATCTTCTGGCTCGATCTCGGGTGTATTCAAATCCTGCATTCGAATTTCATAGGCTAAAATCTGCACCGCCATCGCCAAATTGAGAGAGGGGTAAGCCTCGTGAGTGGGTATGTGACAGTGCAAATTGCAGAGCTCCAGCTCCTCGTTCAATAGACCGCGATCTTCCCTACCAAACACTACGGCCACCCGCTCACCGCGTCGACTGCTAGTCAGGACCCGTTCAGCGCACTGACGCGCGTCTTGGATGGGCCATGGGATAGTGCGACCCCGGGCGCTGGTACCGACAATAAACTGGGCATCAGCAACGGCCTCTTCCAACGTCTCAACAATACGTGCCGACTCGAGCACATCACTGGCCGATGCGGCACGCCAGACGGCCTCGGGTGCCGGGTATTCCAGGGGTTTTACCAGCGTTAATCGACTTAGCCCCATGTTTTTCATGGCGCGGGCGACGCCGCCAATGTTGCCTGAGTGCAAGCTGTTAACGAGCACAATATCGATATTGTCGAGTGCCATAGGGTATAGATCTCTCGTTGCTGCGTAGGCCCAGCGGTGATCACAACAGAAAAAAGGCTGGCGGAGTGTAACAAAGCCCGTGAATCTCCGACCACAGCCCTGCTATGATGCGCGCCCGCGGTTTCTGCGACCGCCGCTCTTTGCCAATCGATGCGTTCAACCAACCGACCAGGGAGTCAGCCATGGAACCGATGACTACTATCGCACTGCGCGCCGCGCGCAAGGCGGGCGATATGATCGTTCGTGCCTCAGACGACCTCGACTCGGTTCGGCGACATGCAAAGGGCGCCGCAGATTTCGTGACAGAAGTCGATATTGCTGCAGAAAAAGAAATTCTCTACCAATTGCGCAAGGCTTATCCGGATCATGGATTCCTGTGCGAGGAGAGCGGCCGTACTGGTGCCGAGCAGGCCGAGTATGTTTGGGTGATCGATCCCCTCGATGGCACCAGCAATTTCATGCGCGGTATCCCCCACTACTGCATATCCATCGCCTGTTTGAAAGGCGGCAAGGTGGAACATGCCGTCATCGTGGACCCAGTGAGAAGAGAAGAATTCATTGCCTCACGTGGGCGCGGCGCCCAACTCAATGGCCGACGTATTCGCGTGAGTACCGAAACCGAGTTGCAGCGATCTCTATTGGGTACCGGCATTCCCTTCATGGGCCACATGGCAAATAAATTACCTGCTTATGCCCGGTCGATGGCAGTACTTGCAGGACAGTCAATGGGTATCCGACGCGCCGGAGCGGCAGCACTGGATCTCGCCTACGTTGCAGCGGGGCGCCTGGACGCGTTCTGGGAGATTGGCTTAAAACCATGGGATATGGCAGCCGGGGTGCTCCTCATACGGGAGGCAGGCGGGCTGGTCGGCGATATTGACGGCTCTGAGAAATACCTAGAAAGCGGCAATATCGTATGCGGCGCACCCAAGATTTTCAAACAGGTACTGCAAGTGGTGGCACCTGCTCTTCGCTAGTCAGACCTGACTGCCATCATCTTCTAAACCCTCTTTGAGGGGAATGGCAACGTCATCTTTCGACACACCCATAGCCAATAAAGTGGTAGCCGACACGTAGATCGACGAATACGTGCCGATGGCAACCCCAACCAACAGGGCGAGGGCAAAGCCGTGGATCATATCGCCACCAAAGACGGCCAACGCTAACAATACCAGCAAGGTCGTCAAAGACGTCACCAAAGTACGCCCAAGGGTCTCTGTCAACGACACATTAATGACCTCAAGGGAGGTAGCACGACGCAGTTTACGTAGGTTTTCTCGAATACGATCGGCAACCACAATCGTGTCATTGAGCGAGTAGCCAATCACAGCCAAGATGGCTGCTAACACGGTAAGATCAAACTCGATGCCTGTCAGGGAGAAGAAACCCAGCACAAACAGCACATCGTGGGCTAGAGCAACCACGGCCCCAACCGCAAACTTAACTTGGAATCGGAAACCGACGTAGAGCATCACAAGCCCTAGGGCCAGCAGCATGGCCAGACCACCCTGCTCACGTAGCTCGTCACCGACTTGAGGCCCAACGAACTCGATACGACGCAGCTCTACCTCTAAATCGGTCACCGAGCGCAGCACACCGACCATAGCGACCCCTTCATCATCGGAGTAGCCCTGGGGTAACCGCACCAGCACATCGCGATCGGTACCAAAGCTCACAACAACGGCACCGGCATATCCTTGTGTATCGAGGGTGGAGCGAATCTTATCGAGGTCGGCACTGTCGCTGTATTCAATCTCGACCAGGGTACCGCCTGTAAAATCCAGGCCCCAGTTGAGTTGATTCACCGCGAGTGAGCCAACAGCAACCAACATGGCCAGCAGCGAAAACCCAGCGGCGAGCATGCGCCATTTCATGAAAGGCAGCACGTTCATGCGTCAGCTCCCTGAGCAATTTGTTGGGGTATTCGACCTATCGACAAGGTGTCGACCCGGCGCCCCCCATACATAACGTTGATGAGTGCGCGAGTACCTAAGATGGCAGTGAACATCGATGTCATGATACCGAGTGATAGGGTCACCGCAAATCCCTTGACGGGGCCGGTTCCTACCGCGTAAAGAATAATCGCAACAATAAGTGTCGTGATATTGGCGTCTAAGATGGTGGCAACAGCCCGCTCGAAACCGGCATGAATCGCCATTTGTGGCGACATGCGATTTGCCAGCTCTTCCCGGATACGCGCAAATATCAACACATTCGCATCGACCGCCATACCAACTGTCAGTACGATACCGGCAATACCCGGCAGGGTCAGAGTGGCGCCAAGTAATGACATGCACGCCAGTAGTAATACCAGGTTACAGGACAAGGCAGTCACCGCGGCAATACCAAACACCCGGTAGTAGATGAGCATGAAGACTACGACCAGTGCCAAACCTATTTGTACCGATTTCACGCCCAGAGCGATGTTCTCAGCCCCCAAGCTAGGTCCTACCGTTCGCTCTTCAACGAAGCTAATGGGCGCCGCCAACGCGCCAGCGCGCAGCATAAGCGCCAGTTCCGACGCCTCGCCAGGGCTGTCGAGCCCCGTAATCTGAAAAGATGCGCCCAGAGCCGATTGGATAACGGGTGCCGTCAACAGCTTTTTCTCATCGTAAGGCACACGAATGGCTATTTCCTTGCCGTCATCATCAAGTTCGTATCGGGTGCGGTATTTACGCTCTATGAACAGCACACCCATTCGCCGCTTGATGTTGTTGCGGGTTGCTCGGGACATGAGCATGCCGCCTTCGCTATCGAGATTGATCAACACATTGGGCTGACCATTTTGGTCAAAACCGGAGCTGGCACCCGACACGCGCTCGCCACTAATAACCAAGTCACGCTCAAGCCATTCGGTCATACCCGCGCGGTCCTCGCTGCGATATTCGAATCGCTGACGCTCGGTGACCGGCGCATTGGTTTCTGCCACCAAGCGAAATTCAAGATTGGCGACTTTACCCAAGATGCGTTTGGCTTCCGCGGTATCCTGAATACCCGGCAGCTCAACCACAATACGGTTGCTGCCTTGACGCTGCACCAGGGGTTCGGACACACCTAATTCGTTGACGCGGTTGCGAATCGTTGTGAGGTTTTGGGAGACCGCATAATCGACTACATCTTTAATCGTTTGCTCTGTCACTTGGGCATATAAATTCCAGCTGTCGTCCTCATCGACACGATCGAGGAGCAGCTCAGGGTAGAGCTCTGCACTAATCCGGCGGGCAGCCTCTCGGGAGGCTTCATCGCGGAAGCGCATTGCGACCTGCCGGTCGTCCATGGTCACCAAACCACGAACCCGAGCCTCCCGCAGGCCTCGTTTAATACCGTTCTCGTACATTTCCAAACGTCTGGCGGTTGCCGCCTCAGCATCAACTTCAAGTTTGAAATGTACGCCACCGCTTAAGTCGAGGCCTAATTTCATAGGCTGAGCACCGCCAGCCGTAAGCCACCCGGGGGTTGTCGGGGCTAAATTGAGGGCCACGATATAGGCATCACCCAGTGCTCTAGCGAGCAGGGCCTGGGCGCGCAGTTGCTGATCGCGATCTTTGAGCCTAATGAGGGCCGTTTTGCCCTCCTGTTGCAACTCTTCACCGAAATAGCCAATGCCAGCTTCATCAAGTGCCCTCTCGGCCCTCGCTAACAGTGCTTCATCGAGGGTTTGGGAACCATTAGCACCGCCAATCTGCAATGCGGGGTCGGGGGTGTAAAGGTTTGGTGCCGCGTAATAAAACCCAAATATCACCACGGCAATGATGAGCAAATTTTTCCAGAGTGGATAACGATTCAGCATGGACGACCTGATGAGGTTGGCGATAGCCCACGGACACGGCCATGGGCTTTCCTAAAAGACGCGCCGCAGTTTAGCGGCTGCCGCGCGGGAATGACAGGCCTCAGAAACCCAAGGCCAACCTCAGCCCAGCCAAACACGGGCATTGCGGAACAATCGCATCCAGCCGGAATCCTGCTGCCACCCCTGTGGCACCCAAGATAGTTGAGAGGCACGATAAACCCG
>CBFHMA010000062.1:0-11316 GCA_965656775.1 Luminiphilus sp. | reverse complement strand
TCGCACAGGCCGCTTCCAGCAGCTACTGCCCCATTGGGAGCCCCAGCCCTTACCCTATCTTGCTTTTCAAGGCATGACCCAGTGCTACAGACTGGAAGAGCACTACGATGCCCAAAACGCTCAGCACCTACCCGCACGACTATCTCGCTGGGGTGCGGCCACCATAACCAAGCTCTTGGGGCATTAATGTCACTGGGGTAGCGCGTTGGCGTGTCGGCATAAACATCTCCACCGCAGTGGATTAGCGTTGCCGCTACTGTGACAACACCACCACACCTTTTAACGGATCTGCGCCGCTTGTGAGCGCCTCGAAGTCCTCGGCCAACTGTTTGGATGCCTGCACGCACTGCTGCCAGTAACTAACCCGCGCACCGTTATCGAGACGGCTAAAGTCACCACGGTCGGGGATTTTACCCCCGGGCAGCTGTCGTATAAATGCCTCGCTTGGACACAGCAACACAACGTTATCGAGTGCTGGCATACCGCCACTGCGCCAGGGCAGGAACTTATCAAACCAACCCGTTGTGACTTGAGGACCAAAGTGGGGGTACAACCACAACCCTGGCTGATCGCTCTGATCTGACTGACGCAGATGCCCCAAATCGAAGTGATAGTCGATGATACCGCCGTCCCAGTGAGTAGCCGACGTTTGGGCACTGGGATCGGTAACGCCACCAAATACATAGGGTATAGCGGCCGATGCCATTAACGCAGCTACTGCATTGTGCGCCGTCAAAGGTGTATGCTGGGTAGCGAAATCGGCTGGGCTATAGCGTACGTCTGTTGCGGGACCCGCCTCAAAAATGATTCGCTGAAACAGCGGCTCCAAGGCACGTCGGGACGTGGCATTGCCGAGGGCCGCGGCGAACAATCCGAGGGCTAAACGCTTGCCTGTCGGTTGAGCCAACCAACCGCGTCCCCGGGCCGTCACCACGGCAGTATTCAACCATCGGTGCTCAACAATACGGGCCTCGCCTTGGGGTCCAATGCCGGCACGCAGCAGCTTGGCAGCGACCGAGGTGATTTCAGCGACCGTCGGCTTGTCACCGCTGTAGGATTGCTCGAGGTAAGCTCGCTCAAAACGATCGATGGCGGCAATGGGATCGGGTTGCGCCAACAGCGCGTGACGCCAAGATCCAATCGATGAACCCACAGCAGTGAGCGGCCGTTGACGGTGGCGCCATAAACTCTGCCAAAGGGCGCGATCGAGATGACCCAACACCAACCATTTGGGGCCACCGGAGGCACCGACAAGTCCATCGAATAACTCGGGATGCCAGCCTTCTCTGGCCAGACGCTCGGCCGCCCCGGGGCCCACAAATACCGATAACGCGTTCACAGGCGCACACCACCACTCAGATACACAGGATCAAGAGTGCCAGAGAGTTGTAACCACTGCACATCGCGACCCAACGGCGCCCGAGAGTAACCACTGCTTGTCGTGGTGCGATGGCATCATCGGGTAGTAGACTTCGGGTGCTCGGTCGCTGCCACACGATTAATTACTGATAAGGCTTTGAATATGATCTTTCGGTTTCTGCTTTTGGTATGTTTTGCTTTCCACGCAACGGCGTCAGAACAGGAGAACGCCCCTGAATGGCGGGTAAGTGCGCCACCAGGGCCATGGCGCACCATCGATATCGACACGGAAACCAGCACGTGGTCGTTCGTCGATGTCAGTCCCGATGGCGAAACCATTGTATTCGACATGCTCGGCGATATTTACGCCATGCCGGTAAGTGGCGGCACGGCTACAGCCCTGACGTCAGGTATTGAATGGAACTTTCAACCTGCGTTTAGCCCCGACGGCAAGCACATTGCGTTCATCTCGGACCGAGACGGTTATGACAATATCTGGATCATGGATGCCGACGGTAGTAACCCGCGACAGATAACCAAAGAAAATCAACACAACCTGCATAATCCCGCTTGGTCGCCCGATGGCCAGTGGTTAGCGGCGCGTAAAGGCACTGTGTCCCGTCGCAGTATTCCCGCAGGGGAAATCTGGATGTACAACATTCAGGGTGGCGCAGGCTTAGAGCTGGTGGATCACCCCGACGGCAAAAAAGCGCAGAAATCCATTGCGGAACCGGCCTTCTCACCCGATGGCCGCTTCGTTTATTACAGCCAAGACACGACACCGGGCTGGGTCTGGCAGTACAACAAAGACAGTACCGGAGAGATATTCGCCATTAAGCGAGTGGAACTGGCTACCGGTGACACCGTAACCATCACCGGAGGACCGGGTGGTGCGGTGCGGCCAACCCCCTCCCCCGATGGCAGCAAGCTGGCCTTCGTAAAGCGTTTACCCAATTTCAATAGCGCCATCTTCGTGAAAGACCTGCGCTCGGGTAATGAGCGCCCAGTGTTCGAAACGCTGGAGCGTGATAATCAGGAAACCGCCGGTTCCCATGGCAACACCACCGCCTTTGAATGGCTACCCAACAATCGCGATATTGTCTTTTGGAGTGCCGGTCGTATTCATCGCTTAAACACGGACAGCGGTGAGGTGGCCACCTTACCCATGCGCATCACCACCTCTAAAAAGGTTCGCGACACGATTCGATTCCCCGTTGCCGTAGCACCCGATACCGTGACGACCAAAATGCTGCGCTGGGCCCAATTGACCAACGATGAGGATCAAGCGGTCTTTCAAAGCCTAGGTCATCTGTATCGATCGAGCATAAAAGACACTAACGCCTCAGAACCCCAGCGTCTCACTCAGCAACAAGCACATTTTGAATTCTGGCCAAGTCTCAGCGCCGACGGCCGTTGGGTGGTGTATACCACGTGGAATGACCAAGATTTAGGCACGGTCAGTATGGTGAAGACCCGAGGCGGTCGTGCCAAGACCCTGGTGGCAGAGCCCGGGCACTACGTGGAACCACGGTTCTCACCCGATGGCAAAACCGTGGTTTATCGCAAGATTAGCGGTGGCTATTTGTTGTCACCCCAATGGTCCAACGAGCCGGGACTCTATCGAGTATCGATAGCCGGCGGGGATCCAGTGAAAATCAATGATGAGGGCGTCAACCCCCAGTTCAACGCCGATGGCAGTCGCATTCTGTTTTCGGTGCGAGGAAAAGCCGGTCTGGAGTTGCGCAGTGTTGATTTGAACGGTCTCGACGAGCGGACCCATGCCAGCGGTGAAAATGTTACCCAGTATCAACTGTCGCCGGACGGCCATTGGCTGGCCTTCACTGAACACTTCACCGCATGGATTATGCCGTTCACCGATGCTACTCAGGCCGTGCCCGTTAGCCGTAAAGGTACTGCCGTACCGGTACATCGTGTCTCCCAGCGAGCGGGCGAATTCCTTCATTGGTCCGCCGATGGCAAGACCCTGCGCTGGAGCAACGGCCCATTGCTGCAAAGTCGTACCGTTGCCGATGCTCAAGAGCAGAGCCAACACGGTGCCGACCAAACAGCATCCGATGAGTTAAACGCGCGTCATATCGACTTAAGTTTTGAGGTGGCCGCTGATAAACCCACAGGGCGCATCGCCCTGGTGGGTGGCACCGTGATCACCATGCGAGATGCCGATAACGCCCAAGAGATGCTAGAAAACGCGGTTGTCGTCGTAAAGGATAACCGCATCGAAGCGGTATTCACCAAGGGTGAACAAAACATCCCCGGTGATGCACAACAATTGGATGTCACGGGCAAAATCGTTATTCCTGGTCTCATCGATGCCCATGCCCATGGCGGTATGGCTAGCGATGAAATTACGCCTCAACAAAATTGGATGCAGTACTCCAACCTAGCGTTCGGTGTCACTACGATTCACGACCCGAGTAACGACACCAGCGAAATCTTTGCCCATGCGGAAATGCAACGCGCGGGCAATGTGCTGGGCCCCCGCACCTTTTCAACGGGCACTATTTTGTACGGTGCGAATGCACCCGGCGCCACCTCGGAAGTCAATAATCTAGAGGATGCGCGCTTCCACATTCAACGCCTGAAAGCCGCCGGCGCCATATCGGTTAAAAGCTACAACCAGCTGGGTCGCGCGGCCCGTCAGCAAATCATTGAAGCAGCTGCCGAAAATCAGATTATGGTGGTTCCCGAGGGGGGCATGAAATTCCAGCACAACCTCAATCAGCTGGTCGATGGCCACACCAGCATTGAGCACGCGTTACCTATTGCCCATGTATACGACGATGTCGATCAACTCTGGCAAGCCATCGATACCGGCTACGTACCCACATTCGTGGTGTCCTATGGCGGTATCTCGGGTGAAAACTATTGGTATGACCGCACCGACGTTTGGCGCAATGAACGTCTTATGCGCTACACACCGGCGCAGTTTGTTGAGCCTATTAGCATGCGTCGCACCAAGGCTCCCGACCACCATTACAACCACTTCAATGTGGCGCGCACCGCCAAGCAACTTCGGGATCTGGGTGCTCGCGTGATGATTGGTGCCCACGGGCAGCGGGAAGGTCTAGGGGCCCACTGGGAACTCTGGATGATGGTTCACGGCGGCTTTACCCCTTGGGAAGCACTGCGTGGCGGTACCATTGATGCAGCAAAGCATCTGGGTATGGATGCCGACCTTGGTTCTATTGAACCGGGCAAGCTTGCCGACTTAGTGGTCATCGATGGTGATGTGCTAAACGATATTCAAGCTTCCGAGCGAGTGGACTACACCATGATCAATGGCCGCTTGTACGAGGTATCGACCATGGACGAGGTGCTCAGCGGTGATCGCAAGCGCCAACCCTTCTTCTTCGAACAACCCGGCGGGCATCTGTTACCCGCTAGCACCATGCAGGCCATCGAAGCAAAGATGGAGCGTCATCATTGGCGCCACTAATCATTTAGAGGCGCTCCTCACTTAAGAGGCGCTCCTCACAAATGACGCCTCTGCTTGCCGGGCCCGTTCGCTCAAGTGTTTGGAACGCGTAAAGACGAACTTGGGTGGACCAGCGGATGGCGCAGCTGATGACTATGGGCGGCGACAGCAAAGCGGCACCCCGTTAGCAGTAGCCATTAATTGCCGTCATCAGTTGGGGTATTCCAACAAAAAAGCGGCCCGTAGGCCGCTGATCAATTTCCTTAACTGATAAAGTATCTACTGGCGAGACACGTTCACGTTGTCATAGAGCACACCCGACGGGTTGTCATTGGTTGCCCGATTATTGAAGCCAAACTGCATGATAAAACCCTCTTGTGCCTCACCATTAATGGTGAAATCGATACCCAGAGTCACATAGGCCTCAGTGCCCAGATTAGTTGTCTCAACCGTGTCGATGTAAAGCGTCTCGAAGGTATTGGGGTCAAGCAATTTGAAAAACGCTTCAGCAGTGCTCGGCGCTGCCACTGCAAATTCATTATTTGGCCGCTTCGCATCAAATTCAAAACGGAATACACCCGAATCGCCCGCCTGAATTCTGAATTCTCTAAATACGCTTACCTCGATAACATCACCAGCATCTTGAGCACCGCGGTTACCGTAATCAGAGAACACATTTAATGCCTGCGTACCTTGAGCTTCCGATGCCTCTTCCGAAATACCAGCGGCTTGACTATCACTCACCACGAGCGGGAATACAGCGCCGTAGTCATAGGGAGGCTCAGCAAATACATACACATAGAAAAGCCAATCTGCAATGGATGAGCCTAGTGCCTTGTTTGTTGCCTCGAAATCATCACTGAACTCAAAACTGGCAGCAGGCTCGGCAGGCGCAGCCGGCGGCATCAACACCGCATCGATAGCGTGGATTATGCCATTGCTGGCAGCCACATCGGCAATGATGACTTTGGCATCGTTGACGAGAACATCGCCTTCAACTACTGATATCGCCACGTTATCACCGTTCTCCGTAGCTACATCGGAGCCATCGAGGGCAGCAAGGGCGGCTGCGTCTGATTGGCCCTCGAGCACGTGGTAGGTCAACACGTTGGTGAGCGCTTCAGTATCGGCTAAAAGCGCGTTGAGGGTGTCGCGGTCGATGGCCGCAAACGCGTCGTCAGTAGGGGCAAACACGGTCACATCTGCGAGGGGATCCAGCAGATCTTCGGTAGCACCTATGGCCTCGATAGCTGTTAACAAGGTGGTGAATGAGCCGTTTGCTGCTGCCACCTCGATAATGGTACCCGGTCCCGCACTAGGGGGTGCCAATACCGCATCGATGACGTGAATGATGCCATTAGAGGCCACAATATCTTTCACGACAATGTTTGAGCCGTTAATTTTAATAACGCCCTCGACAATGTCGACGTCGGCTGTGTCGCCGTTCGCCATAGTGATACTGGTGCCGTAGGCAGCCGTAGCGGTAATAGAGTCAACCGCAGTATCGGTAATGACGTGGTAGGTCAACAAATTTGTTAAACGATCAATATCAAGTAACAACGCGTCGATGGTGGTTTGGCCCAGCACGGCAAATGCATCGTCTGTCGGTGCGAATACCGTCAATGTTTCGCTAGGGTCTGCAAGCACGGGCACCAAATTAGCCGCTGTTGCTGCAGCAACCAAGGTCTCGAATCGATCATCGGCAGCGGCGATTTCTGCAATCGTCAATTCTGACGGAGTCAGTTCGGGCGGTAACAGGACGGCATCGATAACGTGGATTACACCATTGGACGCTTCGATGTCCGTTGTCGTGACCTTGGCTTCGTTAATGTATAGCTCACCGTCACGTAAGGTGACTGCGACATTCACACCATTAATAGTTTCCACTGTCGTACCGACGGCATCGGTTGCTGCGGTCGAGTCAACAGCGCCTTCGAGCACATGGTATGTCAGAACCTTAGTGAGCTCCTCGACATCGGCAAGCAGCGCATCCAGTGCACCCTCGGGTAATGCCGCAAAGGCTTCGTCAGTAGGCGCGAACACCGTGAAAGACGCAGCTTCGTCATCAAGGGTGGTCACTAGGCCTGCGGCCTCAAGGGCAGAAACCAAGGTAGAAAACCCTTCGGTTTCAGCTGCAATGTCCGCGATTGTTCCGGGTGCTTCGGGTGGTGGCGGTGGCGCTTCAGCCACTGGATCGTTATCGTCAGAATCGCTACAGGCGCCAAGGAAACTAAGCAGTAAAATGCCCAGCCCGACTCTTGCTCGCGCAACGTATTTGTTCAATACCATGAGAACCTCGCATTATGGCTTTTGTTGTTGGATTACGTACTACCCAACGTTCTACGGTAGAACCGCACCGTCGGTTTATAGCCGCGGGTTCTCGTGTACCACTAGTAGTCGACCGAAGGTGCGGGTTCTCGCCTGGAGTTAGGAGTCGATTGAAGGTACCAGCCGGAGGGCTTTTGGATTTAAGAACTTCGGGAACTATCGAATGAGGGTCATGACCCATTGTGGATGGGATGGCATCATCAACAGGGTCTAGTGAGAAACGGTGATTCCCCCGTTAAGTGGGGAGAGCCTTTAGTTCAAGGGACAAAATGGCGGAGCGGACGGGACGGGAAGACTTACACCATATGCTAAGTAATAGCGAGCCCCCTGCTTGAAATGGGGTAGAACAGCGGGGTAGACTGCTGACTTATCCACAGGAGCGAGCCTTATGTCACTGACCAAACGCAACGGCGTCTACTACGCTCAGAAGTCCATACCGGAAGACCTACGACACTTCTTCGGCAAGTCCAACTTCAGACGGTCGACAGGATGCCGAGATAAGACCAACGCAGCGGCTGAGGCTGCTCCGCTAATTAAAGAGTGGCAGCGACAGATTGACTTAGCTCGACAGGAACCAGACGCCCTGCTTGAGGAGTTGGTGGTTGCAAAAGCCCGTATCAATGTCGAGAGAGCCGACCCGAGCATAAAGCCCGACGAGTGGGGTTACTTACCTGCAGAGGCGGCTTTGGAAGGCTCTGGCATGGACGACACCGACTGGCTTAGCGAGTTACCACCAAGCCAGGCCAAGAAGTATGCCGACATTCTCTGGGGTGCTGGTATCCCCTTGCCTCATTTCATGGATAAGTTCATTACTGACCACTACGATAAGTATAAGGCCAAGGCTGAGGCCAAGCGGTACATCCTTGAGGCCACTCTGTTTGTGCCTACGCTGGAGCAGATCAACACGGAGAACGCTCGGGCATGGATTAGAGCGGAATCAAACAAGCCAGAAGACGCAGCGAAAAGAGAAGACAGACGCAGGTCTGTGAAGACCATGCAGAAAGCTACTGGTTACTTGTCTGAGTATGTGCTGTGGCTGCAAGACCAGAGGCTGCTCTCGGATAACGTACCGAACCCATTCCGCAACCTGAGATATCCCAAGAGTTTGAAGCGCAAGGAACACTACGTCCCGATGTCGCTAGATGAAATCCTGCTTATTCGTGATGCTGCTGTCGAGAAGAAGGACGACGAGTTAGTTACTTTCATTGATATCGGCAGGTACACAGGCTTGCGGCTGGCTGAAGTGGGAGCATTGAGTTCCGCCAGTGTTGTCGAAGTAGACGGTATTCAATGCTTCAAGGTTAAAGAGGACGCCAAGACAGAGAAGTCTGCCGGTCGCTTGGTGCCGATAGCAGCCAACCTAAAGCAGCTATTGCCGTTACATAGCTTCGACCTCGGGCGTAGGGAAAACGCAGTTGGTAAACGCTTCGGCAGACTAAAGGCGACAGTGTTGCCTGACGGACACAGACGAGCCAAATGCTTCCACAGCATCCGTAAGTATGTAGCGACTACGCTGGAGCAAGCGGGCATACCAGAGGGTGTCACGGCAGACCTTGTTGGACACGAGAAGCCCACGCTGACATACGGGGTGTACTCCGGTGGCTCACACTTACGCCAACTCGCCGAGGCTGTCGCGGTAGTGAGTGATACCCAGCCGCTGCCAGAGACCTCAGGCAATGTCATACCGCTGCGCTCAGGCCGTGAGAGGCAGTAGGAGGCTCTGAGAGAGACGTTAGCTCTTCGGTAGGGTGTGAGCTCTATGGGTTGAGGCGGAGGTGCCATGTGAGGCCGATATGCCACCCGAGAATCAACACAAGCGAAAGGCTGCGCGGCACCCGCCACGCCACCACTAAGCGTCCGTAAGCCATTGATCTATATGGAAAAATAAGACCCCTCCAGACGCCCTGAGAGGCGCTCAGAGAGCCGCTATGAGCCGCCCTTGGGCTACCATTTATAGCGTGATAACGTGCCACAAGAAGCCACTCAGGAGCCTGTGAATGAGCGAGAAGCAGCAGTATTCCTACCTGCGTATTGAGCACTATTCCGGCCACCCAGAAGTTAAGAAAGCAGCCGAGACACTGCTATCAGCCGTCGCTTCCACTAAGAAGTCAGGACGCCTCAATAACCGCCAGAGCTGGGTTGGCGCTGCGCGGAAGCTGGTGGCATCGCTGTGGCTCCGAGAGGAGGATATGTTCCGCTTCGGCACCAAGAAGGACTACTTCGCTGGCAAGAATCGCAAGCAGGTGTGGACAACACCGAAGACACTGGAACTGTTCAAAGCGGCTGAGAAGCTGAGCTGGGTCAAAAAGATCATGGAGGGCGTACCACCTGCATACTCCACTAAACCATCTGGCGGACTGGTCACCGTTTACTGCAGGCAGCTGGCCTTTAAGAAACTCATGCATTCCCTAAGGATTGAGGACGTAGAAGTAGACGAAGAGCTGCCATGGGTGACGCTACGAGACACTAGCGACTGCATCCAAGAGCTACCTGCTGCATATACCCAAACGGATAGTTATCAGCAGACGGTAACAACGCTTAAGAACCACTACAGGCTCTTAAGGAGTAGTAATGTAGTAGATGAAGAAGGTAATCCTCTAGCTGCCATTACGTATCGGTACACACGCAGATGGAAGAAAGATATGGGTACTGGGGGACGTTTCTACAGCCCCTTCTGCAACATGCCTAAGGAGTACCGCCTCGGCATCACCGTCAGTGGTGAGCCAGTAGGCTCTTGGGACTTTAGTCAGCTCCACCCCACGCTGCTACTACTGCTGACGAATGGCACCGGCAAGGAGAGCAACCTGTTCTCTACAGGCGATGTGTACGACATGCCTGACTACCCAGAGCTGCCGCGCTCTGCTCACAAGAAGTTCATCAATACGATATTGAACGCAGAGAACCGAAATGCTGCAGTCAAGTCGATTGGCACGGCTCACTACTACTGGGACTTATACGATGAGTGCTGGGTGTATGAGACCTACAGCGGCAAGCAGACGCGCAGCGGAGCACCAGTGTGGCCTGACAAGCCACAGACAGCCGCAGACGCCTACGTGAGTGCATTCTTATTCCGCCACCCCAACTTCCAAGACTTGGCGTTCAAGGGCATGTGGGGGACGCTCCAACTCATTGACAGCAGTATCATTGAAGAGGCGGTACGCCAGGCCACAGCGCTAGGCATTCCAGTGTTGCCCGTGCACGATGAACTGGTTGTTCCGGTCAGCAAGAAGGCCGTTGTCCAGCGCATCTTAAGTCAGAGCTTCCAAACTGTGACGCTCGGCAAGTACAAGGACTTTGAGCCGCCGATGAGCTGGAGTGACGCCCGTACGTTGGGCGGTCGGACGGCTTAGTCCTTCTAGGACACAAATAAACGAGACCGGTAGGGGGTGCTGGTGCATCACCCGTCGCGTACTCGTCATCTAGCCAGCGCGGCTTACGGAACGCTCGCAGGAACAGCCAGAGATACATGCGCCTTCAGATGTTAGTCAACTATCACAAGCAGCGGATGCGACCGCGCCAAGCAATTCTGGCAATAACTGATATAAAACTCTATTGGCGTGTAGCCTCGTAGAGTAACCATATTGGTAGCCCCGTTAGGACTTCCTCGGGCGTAAGAAGAGCAGTAAAGGACGACGGAGGACTAGCGCCTACAATATTACTCACCGTAGCAGTGCAGATGTAAGCAATTCCGTTTGTCAGACCACCCACGATGATCTTGTTGTTGCCACTCTGCCCAGAGATAACCTGACCACCACTGCTACACGAGGCGTCATATCTTGTTATTGGCGAGCCGCCATCGTCTACCGCTTCAATAATTAGCGTTATTTCTTGATCGCCTGCTTCCGCTCGAGCGATCCCCGGTGCTGCCGGAACCTTCAGTACTAACTGCTCAAACGCTGCGGTAACAGAGCAATTCGCCGTGATAGCGTTGGTGGTGTAAGTCGTACCCGATAGCGATCCTCCACACGTACCACCTACACTTGCTATTTGAAAGCCAGATGCCGGAGTTAACGTGAACTGGGTTGTCGCGTTCTCAGCAATCGTCTGAGGTGTTGCGGGACTTATAGACCCGTTAGCGCCAGCGGATGGTGTTACGGTGAATGTCGTAGCTGGTACCTGCTCAAACGCTGCGGTAACAGAGCAATTCGCCGTGATAGCGTTGGTGGTGTAAGTCGTACCCGATAGCGATCCTC
>CBFHMA010000061.1:0-11434 GCA_965656775.1 Luminiphilus sp. | reverse complement strand
CGCCGACAGCACAAATTTCAACCTCTACACCCTGTTCGTCCCATGACTTCATGGAGGCCAATGCGGCTTTAAACAGGTTGATATTCAAGCCGCCACACAAACCGCGGTCGCTGGAAATAACGATGTAACCAACGCGTTCGACGTCGCGCTGCTCCATGAACACATGTCGGACTTCAGGCGAAGCATTGGCAATGTTGCCCATGACTTGGCGAATGTGACGAGCGTAAGGTCGGCCCAATTCCATACGGTCTTGGGCTTTGCGCATTTTGCTCGCTGCCACCATCTCCATAGCACTTGTGATCTTTTGAGTACTACGAATACTCGAGATCTTAGTGCGAATTTCCTTACCTACGGCCATCGGTGATTACCAGGTCTGGGTGGACTTAAAGGTTTCAATGGCGGTTTTAAACGCCGCTGCTCGATCGTCGTTCCAATTACCGTCGGCAACGATCTCGCTCATTAGTGCGCCGTGTTCCGCATGCATATACGACAGCAGTGCAGCTTCAAAATCACCAATTTTGTTGACTTCAATATCGTTCAGATAACCTTCATTGGCAGCGTACAAAACCACGCCCATTTCAGCGACCGACTGGGGCGAATACTGCTTCTGCTTCATCAGTTCAGTAACCCGCTCACCGTGATCGAGTTGAGCGCGAGTGGCGTCATCGAGATCGGAGGCAAACTGGGAAAACGCAGCCAGTTCACGGTATTGGGCAAGCGCGGTTCGAATACCACCGGAAAGCTTCTTCATGATCTTGGTCTGAGCAGCACCACCCACTCGAGATACCGAAATACCCGCGTTCATCGCTGGGCGAACGCCCGCATTGAACATATCAGCTTCGAGGAAGATCTGACCATCGGTAATTGAGATCACGTTGGTAGGAACAAATGCCGAAACGTCACCTGCCTGGGTCTCAATAACGGGCAGGGCAGTTAGTGAACCGGTCTTGCCGGTAACAGCGCCATTAGTGAACTTTTCTACGTAGTCGGCATTAACCCTCGCAGCACGCTCCAACAAACGCGAGTGGAGGTAGAACACGTCGCCAGGGTAGGCTTCTCGACCGGGCGGACGACGAAGCAGAAGTGAAATTTGTCGATAAGCGACTGCTTGCTTTGACAGATCATCATAGATGATGAGTGCGTCTTCGCCACGATCACGGTAGTACTCACCCATGGTGCAGCCGGCGAACGGTGCCAAGAATTGCATAGCCGCCGGATCGGCTGCGTTAGCAGCAACCACAATGGTGTGGTCCATAGCGCCGTGCTCTTCGAGCTTTCGGACGACCGCGGCGACTGAAGACGCCTTCTGACCAATCGCTACATAGATACACTTAATGCCGGTGCCTTTTTGGTTAATGATAGCGTCGACGGCAATAGCAGACTTACCGATTTGTCGATCGCCAATGATCAACTCACGCTGACCACGACCAATTGGTACCATGGCATCAATGGCCTTAAGGCCGATTTGTACTGGCTGGTCTACTGATTGACGAGCAATAACCCCCGGCGCGATTTTTTCAATAGCATCGGTCTCGGTTGTATCAATAGCGCCTTTGCCATCAATAGGGTTACCTAAGGCATCGACAACACGGCCTTGCAAAGCAGGTCCTACAGGAACCTCCAAGATACGGCCGGTACACCGACAGCTTTGGCCTTCTGCCAGGGTCTTATAGTCCCCTAGTACCACAGCGCCAACTGAGTCGCGCTCTAGGTTCAGCGCCAAACCGTAAACACCACCTTCGAACTCAATCATCTCACCGTATTGAACGTCAGTGAGACCGTGAATTCGGATAATACCGTCGGTCACAGAGACCACGGTGCCTTCGTTTGTGGCCTGCGAGCTCACATCTAGCTGCTCTATTCGCTGGCGGATGATGTCGCTGATTTCCGAAGGGTTCAGTTGCTGCATGACCTATTCCTCTATCAAGGTGTCAGTGCGCCGGACAGCTTGTTAAGGCGTCCGCGAACTGAGCCGTCGATAACAAGATCGCCGGCACGAATCACTGCCCCGCCCAGAAGGGCAGGATCGGTTTGGGTAGTTAGTGTTACGGTGCGGCTCAACTTACGGGCAATGGCGTCAGCTAAGCGCGCTGCCTCATCATCGGTGACATCTCGAGCGGATGTCACAGCTACCTCAACCGTGGCCTCTTGCTGAGCTTTCAACTCCGCAAATTGTAGGGCTACCTCGGGTAGTAAAGACAACCGATGGTTACTTGCCATAACACTTAAAAAATTACTGAGGCCCGCAGGGGCATTACCGTCGACTAGCCCTGCAACGACCTCTGCCCGCCGCTCAGCGGTGCGGGCAGGATCCTGCAGCATCGCAGACACTCGAGGCTCCACACTTATTGCAGCAAGGCTTTGAAGAACCTCGTGCCATGCGTCGAGGTTTTCTTGTGCACGCGCAACAGCAAACACAGCCCGAGCGTAAGGACGCGCCAATGTCATCGGCTCGATCATGGATTAAGACTCCGCCGTCAAACTGTTGAGTAGAGCAGCATGTTTAGACGCGTCAATCTCTGCAGCCAGAATTTTCTCTGCACCGGCAAGTGCTAACGCACTAACCTGTGCCATAAGTTGCTCCTGTGCTCGGGCGCGCTCTTGTTCAATGTCGGCATCAGCAGCCGCCTTGATACGTGCTGCCTCAGTTTGAGCTGCTTCTTTTGCCTCTTCTACCATCTGACCCGCACGTTTGTTGGCGGCCTCGATGATAGCGGCGGCTTCTCGCTTAGCTTCTGCCATGTGTTCAACGGCTTGCTTTTGCGCTATTTCAAGATCGTGGCTAGCTCTATCTGCCGCCGCGAGGCCTTCCGCGATCTTCTGTTGCCGCTCAGCCATGGCGCCTGTAATAGGCGGCCATACATAGCGCATACAGAACAAAACGAAACCCGCAAAGGCGATCAGCTGGCCGATCAATGTCAGGTTAATGTTCACGTGTAACTCCGGTGTCTGGTGGCTGGATTAAAGACCGCGCAGGGTCTGGTGATCAGCCCGCGACAACGAAGATCAGGTACATAGAGATACCAACACCGATAATCGGGATGGCGTCTACTAGACCGGCGGCGAGGAAGAAGGAAACCTGCAGTTTCGGTCCGAGTTCAGGCTGACGTGCAGACGACTCAAGCAATTTGCCGCCGAGCATGCCTACACCGATGGCTGCGCCAAGGCCGCCGAGGCCTGTCATGATGGCCGCTGCAATGTATACCAGTTCCATAGTGCTCTCCTTGGGGTGGGTTTTCCGCGTTTCTAGCGGAAGGGTTTAATGATCTTCGTGTGCCATGCTCAGGTAGACAATTGTCAAAACCATGAAAATGAACGCTTGTAAGGTAATTACTAAAATATGAAAGATTGCCCAGCCGATTTGCAGGAGACCCGCAGGGACCATCCAGACGATGCCGGCGCTGAAAATAACGGCGATAAGAATAAACACCATTTCACCCGCATACATATTGCCAAATAGTCGTAAACCGAGGGAAAAAGGCTTAGCCAAAAAGCCTACGAACTCGATGGTAAAGTTCAAAGGAATAAAGGCTGGGTGGTTGAAGGGCACCAGCGTTAGCTCTCTTACAAAACCGAAACCCTTCACCTTAATGGAGTAATAAATCATCAAGAAGAACACACCTAAGGCCATGCCCATGGTGATATTGGGGTCGGTTGATGGCACCACTTTCTGATAGGGGATGCCCAAAGCCACCAACAACACTTCAGGGATGAGATCGACCGGGATCAGATCCATAAAGTTCATCAGGAATACCCATACAAAAATAGTCAGCGCTAGCGGCGCTACCAATGGGTTGCGACCGTGGAATGTATCCCGCACAGTGCCGTCAACAAATTCTACAACCATTTCAATAAAATTGACCAAACCACTAGGGGCGTCGGCACTGGCCTTGCGGGCGACTTTGGCAAACAACCAGCAGAAAATAATGCCTAAGCTCAACGACCAAAACATGGAGTCCAAATGAATGGCATTGAAGCCCATTGCTGTGGCTTCTTCACCACCATGAGCGACCGTCCACTGACCACCGGGACCTACGATATCCGTACCTTGTTCGGTATGGCGCTCATAGCCCTCGGGTAATTTGCCAAATGTCAGGTTTGTCAGGTGATGCTTAATGTAGCCTGCTACTGTCTGCTCGCCGCCACTGCCTGCCATGCTATCTGTACCCTGTTTGCTATCGATTCACTCTGGCGGCTAATACAGCCGTCAATACGGTGGATGTCACTATGGCCACAACCGTGCCAAATAGTGTTCCCAATAAGGTCGCCGTGGGTACTGTCGCAAACCAGAGCCCATAACCCGCCGTGCAGAGCGCATATTTACCCAGAGCCAGCCATGCTGACTGCTGGCCTGCCTCGCGACTTACACCGCGAAGGTAAAACCAAATCTGGGGCACTAACACAATGCACGCCCCAACTATTACATCGGTGCCAATCGCCAACCCTAGCGTAGCACCCGCGATTGCAGCCGCCACTATGGCAGCGCATACACTGATGAGGATGGCACCCAGCAACGATCGGCGCAATTGGCGCCAGGGTGTAGTCACCGTCAATCTATGGAAGGTAGCCACAAGTACATAGGCACAATGTATGACTCACGGTCCCCTAACCAAGCGGGCGCGAGTGTAGGTGAAATATAGCCTCGCTTCAACATGCCTAACAATTAGCGGATTCGACCTAAGATGCCATCGAGCTCATCCAGATTAGTGTAGCGAATCACCAGATTACCTCGACCCTTCGGATCATGGTTAATGGTCACGGCTGCACCAAGGCGCTCCGATAAGCTGCGTTGCAGTACCGCTATATTAGGGTCGATAGCAACATCGGGTTTCGATGAGGGGTCGCCGTCATCGAGCAACTGTTTAACCAAGCGCTCGGTTTGGCGTACCGAAAGTCCACCAGAAAGTACTTGTTTTGCGGCTTTTAGCTGTAATGGACCTTCCAAAGCCAGCAATACTTTTGCGTGACCCATGTCGAGTTGACCGCTCTCGACGAGCTCCTTTACCGGTTGCTCTAGTGACAACAACCGCAACAGATTTGCAATCGCGGAACGAGACTTACCCACCCGTTCGGCAACCTGTTGTTGGCTTAACTCAAATTCCACTTGCAACCGTCGTAAGGCTTGCGCTTCTTCAATAGCGTTGAGATTTTCCCGTTGAATGTTCTCTATCAAGGCCATAGCGATAGCGGAATCATCACTCACATCGCGAACAATGGCGGGAATTCGGTCTAGACCCGCTAACTGGGCCGCTCGCCAACGACGCTCGCCAGCAATAATTTCAAACTGATCACCAGTAACCGGTCGAATCACAATGGGTTGCATCACACCTTCATGGCGAATGCTACTGGCAAGCTCTTCGAGGGCTGATGGGTCAAAATCCCGCCGCGGCTGATATTTGCCGCGCCTTAACTGCTCGAGGGGAACCTGCCTCAGTACCTCACCACTTTTTACATTACCAGGCTCAACAGGAGCAGTATCGGACACCGTATCTGGTCGGGTCGAACGCACCGCTCCAATCAGTAGGTCCAAATCTTTATGTAAACGTTTCTTCCGTGTTGACACTCACTTTCCTCCAGCCGGGCGCCGGTTATTTAGGTGGCTGGGGCCTGACGCTTAATGAATTCGCCCGCAAGGGCGGCATAGGCTTTGGCACCCGTAGACAACCGATCATAGTACAAGGCTGGTAAGCCGTGGCTGGGTGCTTCGGCGAGCCTAACATTTCTTGGAATGACGGTCCGATACACAAGGTCGCCGAAATGTTTGTGTAATTGCGAAGATACCTCACCGGTCAAGGCGTTACGGGGGTCGTACATTGTTCTAAGAATGCCTTCAATGTCGAGATCAGGGTTAACCGTATCGGCTACTCGACGAATAGTGTTTAGCAGAGCCGACAAACCCTCGAGTGCAAAATACTCACATTGCATGGTGATGATGACACTACGGGCGGCTACCAACGCATTGACGGTTAACATGCTAAGTGAAGGCGGGCAGTCGATGATGACAAAATCGTAGTCACTTGCTCCGGCTAGTGCTTCAGCTAAACGTCGTTCTCTATTGTCTAGTGCTAACAGCTCAACTTCAGCTGCTGTTAAATCGCGGTTGGCAGCCACCAAATAATAGCCATTGTCTTGAGCGCGAACAGCAACCTGTTCAATGGGCGTACCGTCGATAAGTAAATCGTATGCCGTGAGTTCGACGGCGTGCTTATCCACTCCCGAAGACATCGTCGCATTACCTTGGGGATCGAGGTCTACCAGTAACACCGACTTACCCATGGCACCTAGGCTAGCGGCTAAATTCACACTTGTAGTGGTTTTACCCACGCCACCTTTCTGATTAGCCACCGCCACAGTTTTCATGTTTTCTCCAGAGGCAAAAACCCGTCATTAGCGATGGCTACTCATGGCCGGGTACTAGTGAGTAACCGCTCGTAATTCCACTAGCCAGCGCGTTTCCTTAAGCCCTGGCACCCTCAGTGGTTGTTGCGTAACTGGCACCATAGTGGGCCAGTTCTTTTGTAAAACCTCCAGTTCGACATCTACGTCTGCGCCTTTCATCGCAAATAAACGCGTACCTTGTAACAGCAAAGGCTGACAGAATTTCACCATGTCGCTCAAACTTGCAAAAGCTCGACTAACAATAAGATCAGGTCGCTCTTGGGCTGCAAATTGCTCGACTCGCGTTTCATGCAACTGGATGTTAGACAAGCCTAGCTGGGTTTTCACCTGAAATAAAAAACGTATTTTCTTGCCATTGCTATCGAGCAAAGCCACCTGACGATTGGGTTGCATAATGGCTAGGGGCACGCCGGGCAGCCCAGCCCCTGTACCTACATCGAGTAATGAACCATCGGGTAAATGGGGCAAAATGGCGAGGCTATCCAATAGATGCCGAACCACCATAGCGGGCAAATCCCTAATAGCGGTCAAATTGTAAGCTTTATTCCAACGACTGATGAGCTGCAAATAAGTCATTAGGGCTGTCATCTGCTGTTCATCGATGGGTTGTTGCAGTGCGGTCATACCCTCGGCTAATTGCTGCCACAATGGCTCATCCATGAGCAACAGCGGGTCGTTGATGTCGTTTCTTCAGATGCACCAACAATAGCGACAAGGCAGCGGGTGTCACCCCTGATATGCGGGACGCCCTTGCTATAGACGTGGGTTTAGCATCTGCCAGCTTTTGGCAAATTTCATTGGATAAGCCCGCAACGCTCCTGTAATCGAGATCAACGGGGATGGGCGTGGCTTCTTGCTGGTGTAAACGATCAATTTCATCTTGCTGACGAGCAATGTACCCAGCGTACTTAATTTGAATTTCAACTTGTTCCCGTGTGGCGTTGTCGGTAATCGGCGATTTAGACACCAAATCAGCTACGTCGTCATAGTGCAACTCAGGGCGTCGAAGCAAATCGGCGAGGGAATATTCTCGGCTTAAAGAATGGTTAAGCCGCGCATTTAATAGTTCTGCTTGTGGGGAGGATGGTTGTATATAGGTTGATGCGAGGCGGTTTAATTCCATGCCTACAGCATTCCGTTTCCGCTCAAATAAATGCCACTGATCATCCGCCACTAAGCCAAACTCTCTGCCCAATGCTGTCAAGCGAAGATCGGCGTTATCCTCACGGAGTAGCAGTCTGTATTCCGCTCTCGATGTGAACATACGATAGGGTTCTTGGGTTCCCAAGGTCACTAAATCGTCAACTAGTACACCCATGTAGGCTTCGTCTCGACGGGGCTCCCAAGCGGGTAAATCGACACAAGCCCTAGCTGCATTTAATCCAGCTAATAGTCCCTGAGCAGCGGCTTCTTCATAACCGGTGGTGCCATTTATCTGACCCGCGAAATACAGGCCACTGATCGCTTTGGTCTCTAGGGAATGCTTCAAATCTCGTGGATCAAAGTAATCGTATTCAATCGCGTACCCAGGTCGCGTAATGTGGGCGTTTTCCATGCCTTTAATGGAGCGCACAAACTCAAGCTGCACGTCAAAAGGTAAGCTCGTGGAGATGCCATTAGGGTAAAGCTCAGTAGACGTTAATCCCTCGGGCTCTAAAAAAATCTGATGGGAATCTTTATCGCTGAACCGATGAATTTTATCTTCAATGCTGGGGCAGTAACGGGGACCCACGCCTTCGATAACACCACTGAACATGGGAGAGCGATCGAGAGATTGAAAAATAATGTCATGGGTTTTTGAGTTGGTATGGGTAATCCAGCAACATCGTTGCTCGGGGTGTTGCTCCGTAGAACCCAGGAATGACATAACTGGTTCGGGCTGATCACCCCACTGCTCTTGCATCACACTGAAATCAATACTTCGAGCATCAATGCGCGGTGGCGTGCCTGTTTTTAAGCGTTCAGTACGAACGCAAAGCTCTCGCAAGCGAGCCGCTAATCCGACGCTGGCAGCATCCCCGGCACGACCGCCTTGATGGTTTTCTAACCCCACGTGAATTCGGCCATTTAAAAAGGTGCCCGCGGTTAGCACTATATTGCGAGCACTAAACGTGAGGCCGGTACGAGTAATCACTCCCGCTACCTGCGTACCCTCTAACAGAAGGTCTTCAACGGAATCTTGAAAGACCTGGAGTCCAGGTTGATTCATGATCATTGAACGGATAGCGTTCCGATATAACACTCTGTCGGCTTGAGCTCTGGTAGCACGAACAGCCGGTCCTTTACGTGCATTGAGAACACGAAATTGAATGCCAGCGGCATCGGTAGCGCGACCCATGGCACCACCCAGCGCATCAACCTCACGGACCAAATGGCTTTTGCCAATGCCACCAATCGCTGGATTACAGGACATCTGGCCCAAGGTATCGATTGAGTGACTCAAGAGTAGTGTTTTGGCACCTGCTCGAGCGGCTGCTAAGCACGCTTCGGTGCCAGCGTGGCCACCACCGATGACAATGACATCAAATTGTGTTGGATATGAAATCACGTGCTAAACCAACCTATGGGTAAAAAATCCAGTTCACTGTGCAGGGCCACATGCGGGATGTCTATAGCTGGCAACCTGCGTTGTGGACATTTGGGCGCCGGAGTATAGGGCTAGGTGAGTGTTCAGAAAAGAGTCAATATAGGGAAGGTTGAAGCTACTGAATTTATGCACATGGCATAAAAATAAAGATAAGTAATTCTTTATGTGAGTAAGGAGTATTGATGTAGTTATTATTAAGGGGGCTATCTTCAGTGCATAACCCTGGTAAGCAGCGTCAGTATGCGCTCTAACGGCAAGCACAAGGCTGGGTAGCATGTTTGTTTCGATGCTGTAGTGACTGTGCATGTGCTGTGGATGCTTGGGCCCTGCAAAACTTCTGATCGCTCGTAGCCATGATGTTCAGCAGTTATCAACACGGTTGTGTTGTCATTAATTGTCGGTATCGCATGATCACTAGTGAAGACTGACGATATTGGTAGTTGATGTGTACCAAGCTGAAGACGACTTGTGGATAGACTGCTGGTAGTCGGTGCAAAGCGTCTATTTTCCAATGCAAAATGAACTGAAGATTTCCCCCAGTAAGTCATCGCTTGAGACGACACCGGTGATGTGTCCCAGCTCATCATGGGCACGACGTAAATCTTCCGCCAATAATTCACCCGCGCCAGCTGCTAAGAATTGACTGTGTGCGTCTTTAAGTAGAGTTAACGTCGTGGTCAAGGCGGTTAAATGACGTTCTCGAGCACTGTAGGGACTATGAGTGGTTTCTTGAACACCTAAAAAATGTAGCAACGTCGTTTTTAAGGCGGCTAGACCGTCACCTGTTGTGTTCGATATAGCGACGGTGCGCTGGGGGGGCGCCTCTTGAGTGCTGGCTGGTCGGCCTGATCGATCAACTTTGGTGAGTACGGTAATCACGTTGTGGTGAGTGATATCTAAGCGTGCATCCGCAGCTGTACTTGACGGGCCGTTGTCATCGCATAAGTGCAGCACCAAGTCTGCATCGGTCATGGCAAGTTTCGCCCGTCGAATACCTTCTTGTTCAATGACATCATCACTGTGTCTGAGACCGGCGGTGTCAATAAGGTTTATGGGAACACCTCTAATATTGATGTGTTCTCTGATTAAATCTCGGGTTGTACCAGGGACGTTGGTAACAATGGCCAGGGCATCACCGGCTAGATTATTAAGCAAGCTGCTTTTGCCAGCGTTGGGTTGCCCGGCGAGAACCACAGTGGCACCCGTTTGGTAAATGAGCCCTTGCTGCGCTTGCTGACGAATAGTGTCCCCGAGTGCTATGCCATAGCGAAGTTGTTCTTGAACATGTCCATCGGCTAAAAAATCAATTTCTTCTTCGGGAAAGTCAATGGCAGCCTCTACGTAGACCCGCAATCGAAGCAAATGATCTGCAAGCTTATGGACATCTCGTGAGAAGTCTCCCCGCAAGGAGAGTTGCGCAAGCCGCGCAGCAGTCTCGGTTTGGGCATTAATGAGGTCAGCTATGGCCTCAGCTTGCACTAAATCGAGTTTATCGTTCAGAAAAGCGCGCTCTGAAAATTCTCCGGGCCGAGCTTGACGCGCCCCAAGTTCAAAGCATCGCCGCAGCAAGCGGTCGAGCACGATAGGGCTACCGTGACCTTGTAGTTCAATGACATCTTCGCCGGTAAAGGAATGGGGTGCAGGAAAATAGAGCATCAGCCCGGAGTCGATTACTTCACCCGAGGCATCAGTAAAGTCAGTGTAATAAGCTTTTCTTGCGCTTAGTGATGTCTTTCCTGTAAGGGTTTGAGCAAGTCTGTGCGTAGCTGTGCCCGACACTCTTATGATACCGATGCCACCACGACCTGCTGCGGTGGCGACAGCGGCGATGGTTTCGCTAATGTATAACGGCGAACAGGCCACTATGGGTTTTTCATCAGCGATTTAGGTTGTAAGTCCTTCTCGGTCGATAGCTCGGGTAATAAACCATTGCTGAGCCATCGACAGAAGGTTGTTACACAGCCAATACAGTACCAGTCCTGCGGGGAACCATAAGAAAAAGAAGGTGAAAACGATCGGTAAGTACTGCATGACTTTAGCTTGCATCGGATCCGGTGGTGGTGGATTCAGTTTCTGCATGAAGTACATAGAGGCACCCATGAGTACCGGTAACACGAAGTAGGGATCCATAACCGATAGGTCTTTAATCCACAGTGCGAACGGCGCTTGTCGAAGCTCTACTGACTCCATAAGCACCCAATAAAGGGCAATGAACACGGGCATCTGTATCAGTATGGGGAGACATCCGCCCATGGGATTGATTTTTTCTTTCTTGTAGAGCGCCATCATGGCTTGGGATTGCTTTTGTTTATCGTCCGCGTATTGCTCGCGAATACTCTGCATTTTCGGCTGTACTTTGCGCATTTTGGCCATTGATCGGTAGCTAGCAGCCGACAACTTAAAAAAAGCGCCCTTGACTAAAACCGTAAGCAGAATAATGGCGACTCC
>CBFHMA010000060.1:0-11486 GCA_965656775.1 Luminiphilus sp. | reverse complement strand
AATTACCTCAAGTACTTTGAGCGGGCTAGAACTGAGTTCATGCGAACCCTAGGTTATGACAAAGCGGCGTTTTTAGGTGGCGATGCGCTATTTGTCGTTAGCGATGTGGCCGTTCGCTATCGCCAGTCTGCACGTCTCGATGACTTGCTACAGGTATCTGCAGACGTGCACGCAGTGGGTGCAGCAACTATCGTATTTGCTCAAAAGGTACACCGAGAAGGCTGTTGTCTGGCGGAGGGAACGGTGACGATAGCGCTGATTGCTGCCGATACGGCGCGTCCCAAGCGCTTACCGAAAGCCCTAAGAACAGCATTGGTTTCTGAATCTAGCGAACAACCGTATAGCCACTGATGGCAAGATGGAGTGAGTGAGTGAACGACGAACTGGGTTTTCTTGAGCTAATACTGGGTGCCAGCGTCACCGTGCAAGCGGTCATGTTGCTGCTGTCTTTGGCGTCCCTGGTGTCGTGGTACATGATTGCTCAGCGCATCATGTTATTGCGTCGAACCGATGGCGACTCATTAGCCTTTGAGGATCAATTTTGGTCAGGTATCGATCTGGCAAAGCTCTATCGCGAAGGTAATGTGGCGGTAAGCGAGGGCAATTTGCCGATTGGCCTCGAAAGCATCTTTCGGGCTGGTTTTAAGGAATTTTCGCGTCTCTCGATGCAGTCCGATATTGAAACCGAGGCTATTCTCGAGGGTGCGAAGCGGGCTATGCGCGTGGCCACAATGCGAGAGACCGAGCGGCTCGAAACCAACCTACCGTTTTTGGCTTCAGTAGGCTCCACCAGCCCCTATATAGGGTTGTTTGGTACCGTCTGGGGCATCATGCACTCATTTCGGGGTTTGGCCAATGCTACCCAGGCCACCCTCGCAACCGTAGCCCCCGGTATCTCCGAGGCGCTGATCGCCACGGCTATGGGACTATTTGCGGCCATCCCAGCGGTGCTTGCGTACAACCGGTTTACGGCCCGGGTCGATAATTTGGCGAATCGTTACGACTCCTTTGTTGATGAATTTTTGGGTATTTTGCAACGACAGGCGTACGCTCGCCGAGCGCGTCAAACAGGTGTGAAATAGACGTGCGCAGACGCCGAGCCATGGCTGAAATTAACGTAGTGCCGTACATCGATGTGATGTTAGTGCTTCTCATTATTTTTATGGTTACGGCGCCCATGCTGATGCAGGGTGTTCAGGTGGATTTACCGAAAGCGTCGGCGGAGCCTGTACCCGATCAAGACAGCGAGCCCCTAATTGTGTCCATTGATAGCAAAGGGCAGTTATTTTTGAATTTGGGGGCTAATGAGGATCAGGCGCTATCGTTGGTCACCGTGAAAGAGCGGGTTGCCACCATTATGCGCCGTGACCCCGACAAATCCGTATTGGTTTGGGGAGACGCGGCTGTGCCCTATGGCCAGGTGGTGAATCTCATGACCGTATTGCAGGCAGCGGGAGCGCCGTCAGTAGGTCTTGTTACCGAGGAACCGGCCGCGCCGTGACCGATTTTCTGCACAGGCTGTCGTGGTTTGTTACCCCGGTACTGATGACACTTCTCCTGCACGCATTGGTATTCGGCGCTCTGTTTTGGCGATTGACGGAAGTGCGTACCGTTGAGGCACGCAAAGCACAGCCGGTGGCCATTAAGGCGTCGTTAGTGAGTGCGGACAGTTTACGGCCTAGTCCCAAGTCGACCGCTGCACCTTTGCCCCAGCCAAAACCGAAACCGAAACCCGAGCCCAAACCGGTTGCCATTGAAACCGCTGCCCCTGAACCCACGACATCCGACCTACCAGTGCCCGTGGTCTCGGATGAACCAGCAGCCCCAGACACAAACAGTATCGATAACAGCAGTGGTCTATTTGACGCTGAGCAGTTGGCTGCAATGACGTTACAGGAGCTTGAATCAGCTATTGCCAGCGACCAACCGATGGAGGGCGCTACAGTAGCATCAGCCACGGATGCGGTCGCCGCCATCATTCAGCAGGCGGTCATCAGTCGCTGGACCAGACCGCCTTCGGCACGTAATGGTATGCAGGCGGTGTTGGAAATTGCTCTGGTGCCTACAGGCGATGTTGCGGGTGTCAGTGTGTTGCAAACGAGCGGTAACAATGCCTTTGATCGAAGTGCTATCAATGCTGTCGAGCGGGCAGGCCGGTTTCCCGAGGTTCAGCAACTTGAGCCCGCTGTATTTGAACGTGAATTCAGACGCTTTCAATTGATATTTAGACCCGAGGATCTGAGGTACTAATGCGTTTTTTTAACACCATTTTGCTAGTGTTATGGGTTTTTGTGTGCGGTTCGGCACAGGCCCAATTACAAATTGAGATCACTCAAGGGATTGATAATCCAACCCCCATTGCAGTGGTGCCCTTTGCTTGGACGGGGACGGGGGCCGCCCCTGAAGATGTTGCGCGTATCGTCGATGCAGACTTAGTGCGCAGCGGGCAATTTGCGCCAGTGGAAAGACGTGACATGCTCAGTTTCCCAAGTCGGGGCTCCGATATTTATTTTCGAGATTGGCGCGCCATTAACAGTGACTATGTCTTGGTAGGGCGTGTCGAACCCGCGCCATCGGGTCGGGTTCGAATCGACTGGCAGCTATTCGATAGCAGTCGCGAGCAAGAAATAGAAGCGGGTACTGTAGAGGGCTCGGCCCTCGAGATACGCATGCTGGCCCACCGCGTCGCCGATGAGGTGTATCAAACCCTGACCGGCATTCCGGGCGCATTCGCGACACGTTTGCTGTATGTATCCGTCACCCGCAACCCGACGGGTAAAGATTTTTATCGATTAACCCTGGCTGATGCCGACGGTGCTCGCCCTATCGTCTTGCTTGAGAGTCGTGAACCTATCATGGCGCCGTCTTGGGCGCCCTCGGGCGATGAAGTGGCGTATGTCTCTTTTGAAACGTCACGTCCCGCTATTTATCGGCAGAACTTACGCACCGGTGCCCGGGAACAGCTCACGAACTTTACCGGCCTGAACAACTCCCCGGTTTGGTCACCCGACGGCCAGCAAATGGCTATGGTGTTGTCGAAAGATGGTAGTCCCGATGTCTACATTATGGATCTGGCGACCAAGCGTTTGCGCCGTTTAACCCGTCACTACGCCATTGATACCGAACCTACCTGGATGCCTGATGGCCAGTCGCTCTTGTTCACCTCCGATCGGGGTGGCCGACCTCAAATATATCGCTATGACCTAGCGTCAGGCAGTATTAGCCGAGTGACTTTTGAGGGGCCGTTCAATGCACGAGCCCGCGTCGCCCAAGATGGTCGCAACGTAGCGCTGGTGCATCAGCGAGATGGCCGCTTTCACATCGCCGTATTCGATTTAGTGACTGAACGGTTAACCGTACTAACGTCTACCGATTTAGATGAGAGCCCAACGATTGCACCCAATGGTTCTATTGTGCTCTACGCGACAAAACGCGGAGATGACAGTATCTTAGGCGCCGTATCGGTCGATGGTGGCATCAGTTTTAGTTTGCCGGCGCGCACAGGCAGTGTGCAGGAGCCCGCATGGTCGCCATACATACGTTGAGGGCGGATCTCCCAAATTGCCTGTATACTTGCGATATGTATCAAAATATTGCGTCAAGTCTCAACAACTTGCCCGCGATGCGCTACATTACATGATGAGGCTTTACCCCTTTAGACTTAGCATAGGACCGTTCCATGAAAGTATTCCCCGTTGCAGGCAAATTGGCGTCGATTGCGCTGGCAAGCGTGCTTCTCGTAGCGTGCTCGAGCACTGAGACTCAACAACAGGAAGCTGAAGCGGCGCAGGCAGCTGCTGCAGAGGCTGCGGCCGCAGAGGCGGCAGCTGCAGAACAGGCGGCTGCTCAAGAAGCTCAAGCTCGCGCTGAAGCAGCTGCGGCTGTTCAGCAGCAGCAAATGGAGAAAGCTGCCGCAGCGGCAGGGCGCATTTTCTACTTTGCATTCGATAGCTCTGCACTGACTGATCAGGCCCGTGTGGCCATCGATGCCCACATTGCCGCCATGATGGGTAACGAGCATCGTATCCGTCTTGAGGGGCACACCGACGAGCGTGGTACCCGTGAGTACAACCTAGCGTTGGGTGAGCGTCGTGCCAATGCGGTTCGTGATTACATGGTTGCCAATGGCGTTCCTGGCTATCGCATCGAAACCATCAGCTACGGTGAGGAAAACCCTATCGCTTACGGTTCTGGTGAGGCGAATTGGGCCCAAAACCGCCGTGTGGAATTGAAGCACGCCAACTGAGGTAGCATTCCATGCGCTTCATGACCAAGCCGACTCTTGTGGTCGGCTTTTTCAGTTATTGCTGGGGAGTCACTGCGCTCTCCCAAGATTATATTGATGTTGAAGCCGAGCGAGCGACAGCACAGCAGAGTCGCGCGGCTCAGGTCATGCCTGTGGAGCCTTCAGCTCCAACTGTGAACCCCAGTGATACGACCCAAGCTGACACACCGGTAGGCACCGGTGCTGTTATGCAGCCCGGTATCCGCCCCTATACAGGCGCCACGACCCTAGTGGTACCGGTGGAGGACCCATCGTCAGTAACACCTTCGATGGGCGATGACAACAGCCTCGGTGGTTTGGTGATCCGTATCCAGCGCTTGCAAGAGGAGATCATGCGCCTCAATGGGCGTGTGGAGGAGCAGGCCGATCAAATCCGTAAGTTGCAAGAGCAAGGGCTTGAGCGCTACATCGATCTCGATCGCCGCTTGGCGCAGTTGAATACAGCAACCTCTGCCGAGGGCAGCGGGGACTCCGAGCGCCAGTCCACCGATGACACCTTAGCGCTACCGCCGGCTACCGGTGCGCCTGCCCCTGAGGTGGGCGAAAAGGCCGCTTACAAGAACGCCTATGAATTGGTGAAAGACAGGTCTTTTGATCAAGCGGTGGTTGCTTTCACTGAATTTTTGAGTAGCTACCCGCTGGGTCGTTATGCCCCTAATGCCCACTATTGGCTGGGAGAGTTGTATTTGGTGGTTACGCCGGCTGAACCCGAATTGGCGCGGCAAAACTTCAAACTGTTGCTTGATCAGTACCCAGATCACAACAAGGTCCCCGATACATTATATAAGCTCGGTAGAGTGCATTTTTTGAAGGGTAACCGCGAGCAGAGTAGAGACTATCTGAATCGTGTGATTGCTGAGCACCCGTCCCATCCGGCAGCCCAGTACGCCCAAGACTTTATCAATCAAAACTTCTGATGTCGGATGTGTCTGTGAGTGATAACGCAGCGCAATTGCGTATCACCGAGATTTTTCATTCTCTACAAGGCGAAGCGCGCACGGTGGGTTTGCCTACCGTCTTTGTTCGATTGACGGGATGCCCGCTACGCTGCGTGTGGTGTGATACGGCCTACGCTTTCTCGGGTGGGGAGCTAATGGGCTTAGATACCATTCTAGCTCAGGTTGCTGAGTTCGATTGTGCTCGGGTTTGCGTGACCGGTGGTGAGCCACTGGCACAGCCCGAGTGCATACCGTTGCTGGCCTTGCTCTGTGATCGTGGTTATGACGTATCCCTAGAGACTAGCGGTGCGCTGTCGATTGAACAGGTTGATACCCGTGTCAGTCGCGTTATGGATCTTAAAGCACCCGATTCCGGCGAGTCCCATCGCAATGACTACCGCAACGTTGCGCATCTGACACCCCATGATCAGGTGAAGTTTGTCGTGTCATCCCGACAAGATTACGAGTGGGCGCGCTTTAAAATTGATGAGCATCAGTTGATTGGGCGCGTTGCTGAGGTCTTGTTGTCGCCGACCCATGGCACGTTACCACCACGTCATCTTGCCGAATGGATTCTTGAGGATCGACTGGCGGTGCGATTGCAACTTCAACTGCACAAACTGTTGTGGGATGACGCTCCCGGTCACTAACTTATTGAGGAGTGTGAGATGAGCGAACGGGCCATTGTATTGACGTCGGGGGGACTCGATTCTGCAACGGTGTTGGCCATGGCACACGCTGCGGGTCGTGACTGTTTTGCCTTAAGTTTTAATTACGGCCAGCGTCACCGAGCGGAACTGCAGGCTGCAGAGCGAGTGGCGGCCGCTTATACCGGAACGGTACACAAAGTGGTGTCCCTGGATTTACGGGGCATTGGCGGGTCTGCCCTGACTGATGATCACATTGACGTGCCAACGACCCCCACCGAGGGTATTCCGGTGACCTATGTGCCAGCACGAAACACGATTTTCTTATCGATTGCGTTGGGGTGGGCAGAAGTAGTCCAGGCATCTGAAATTTACGTTGGGGTGAATGCGGTGGACTATTCCGGCTACCCCGATTGCCGGCCGGCGTTCATTAGGGCTTTTCAAGATCTCGCTGCGGTGGCTACCAAAGATGCGGTGGAGGGTAGGCCTGTCTCCCTCTGCACGCCGATTATTGCCATGACTAAGGCGGATATTATTCGTCAGGGTACGGCGCTAGGCGTTGACTACAGCTTAACCGTGTCCTGTTATCAGGCCGATGATACGGGCGCAGCTTGCGGACGCTGCGACTCTTGCCGCCTACGTCGGGAAGGCTTCGAGGCTGCGGGTATTGCTGACCCCACCCGTTACTTTTAATTCTCAAAAGGCGCGAAGATAAATCTATCGTCTGCAAAGCTCTTAAATTCCAGGGCGTAGCCATTGGGATCTTTAAAGAACATTGTGTGCTGCTCCCCGAGTGTGCCCTCGAAACGGATAGACGGCTCAACTATGAACTTGACGTTGCCATCAAGTCGCTTGGCTAGCGCCTTGAATACCTCGGGTAGCAACACGATGCCAAAGTGAGGAATAGGCACTTGGTGCTTATCGACTGGGTTGTAGTAGCTCGGCAGCGCTTGGCCCCCGCAGTCGTGGAACACCAGTTGATGGCCGAAAAAATCTATATCAATCCAACTGGGGTCAGAGCGACCTAGCGCGCACTGCAGTAGCCCCGTGTAGAACGCTTTGGTGGTATCCAAGTCGGTGGTGGGCAGGGCAAGATGGAAGGGGCGTGTCATGATTTCTGCTCTATTAGTGATGTGGGCACTAGCCCGTCCTATATGGCTAAAACAAAGGCTTGCACTTTGGTGCTGGATCCGTAAGATACGCGGCTCGCATTTAGAACCCTGTCGGTTACGGCAGAGTCTAGCAGTTTTCGGGTCGTTAGCTCAGTCGGTAGAGCAGTTGGCTTTTAACCAATTGGTCGCTGGTTCGAACCCAGCACGACCCACCATTTTCCTCGTTTTGTATCAATCGCTTAGCGCATTACGGCGCTACGCTTTCGGTGTCTCAGCACAACCAGTGCCTGAGTTCTGCCGGACTCTCCTTCACACACCCTGTTTGCCGCCTCGATGAGCTCCTCCAGCTCCGGCGCGGAGTAGTGGGTGGTGATATTGCCGTTCTGGTGGCCAAGCAGTATTTTCCGGGTCTCCAAAGTCTGCAGTGTGCCCATGTGTACCTGATACAACGGCAACTCGCCGATGTAAGGGTCCGGCTCTTTCAGATGGAAGGGGTAGGTTCGGAGCGTGGCAAGGTGGGTATTTTCCTCGAGAAAGCGCGTAGCTGCCTCGCGAAAAATGCGCACCGGCCGTATGCCGAATACTGACGCCTGCCTGATCTGCTCAATACGTCGGACTAACATTAGCTCCGCCGTTTTGAGGTCGCTCGTTCCAGTGCTTTCTTGAATGCGGTGGCCGAGGACCTGCTTGTCGATATGCCAGATCCCGCCCCGATTGCGCAGCCCGGAGCTTCGATTGCGTCCCATAAATCATCTTCTTGATTTAGTGCGGGACGCCCGTTGCACCTAATATACTGGTCCACCCAAGCGTCCATTTCAAGGCGGTCGAAGGCGACGCCCTGCCGACCGATGCGGACTTCGGTTAGGGCGGGGCGCACTTCCCCATTGAAGCGGTTACGGTCCATGCCCAGGTAAGTTGGGGCGTCGCGGAGTCGGATTAGGCGAGGCTGTATTTGCATCGTTACCGTTCCAGATAGACCGCGGTGATTTGTTCCCTGACATGACCCAGCTCTTTGCTGATGGTCAAGCGAGCCCGGCGGTCGATTTGCTGTTGCACCGGGGTCAGCTACTTTTTGCTTGATCCGCCCCCATGGGGCGATGCCCAGCCGGTCAGTTCCAGATAACGCTGCTGGGCATAGGCATGACGCAGGCCGTGCATTTTGGATAAGCCGGCGTTGGCGGTGTGGCGCTCGTAGATTCTGAGTTGCTCGATGTATGACCGGCCTCGGGGGATCAGCGATACCGTGCCCGCGAGTTTTTTGGCCTGTTCCAGCAGGGCGCGCTGTTCCTGGCGTTCTCGCTCCAAACCACCGCTGGCGTGGGCTGGTCACACCAGCCAGGCGCGGGAAAGGCATCAAGTCTATCTCCAACGCAGAAGTCCGCACACCTGCCGAGCGCCATGCCGCCATGACGTGGGCCCAGCGCCTAAAACGTGTGTTCAGTATCGACATCGAGGTCTGTGGCCGCTGCGGTGGTTCTGTCAGGGTCATCGCCAGCATTGAGGACCAGGACGTCATCGATCGAATACTGACTCACCTGCGCCAGAAAGAACAGGAAACACCGACTTGGCCATTGCTGGTGCCACCGACCAGAGCGCCACCTGGGACAAGGTGAATTGAGAAGGTGAGACCGCGTGGCGGTCGAGAGGCTGGCCTGGGCCATGCGCAGCATCAAGAGAGAGTGCCCTGGGGTACGTTGCCTCTTTTCGCTGGGAAGAATCCCAGCACAACAGCACTCCACCTGCAAGGAAGCCAGTGAATATCGCATGGCATGAGCTGTCGCGTGCACCCGTTCAGGAATGAACGGATTTGAATGGCATGCTCAACGCCGCGAACAGAATTTTCGGGTCAGTAGACGGGAATTTCGACAGGTCAGCAGGTCCAGTCAAGAGCCTGCCCCGCTTTATCGGGTACAGAATCAGCGCGGGCGCCTACGCCCCATAGGACCTTTATATGTCCTATACCCCGTGCTGTGGGCACGATGGTATTTTCACCTAAAGCGATCTCCCGCGAGATTCGCATCGCGGATGCCGGTAAACTTGGTTCGCGGGTCGAACGCGAATTCACTATAACCGACACGAGGCTCGCGCCAGGACACTGCGTACTGCCGTAATTCGCACTTGTAATAGGTTCGGTGCGTTTTTGCCGGTCGGGCCCAGCGAGGAGGGCTCTGGTCCCGTCCGGTCGACGTAGTTAGTGGACCCGTCGAATTAAGGTAATGCGCGGGTGATTCTGGTACTCGGTGTGTGGGGCAGGGGGGCGTGATGACTAATGACTACCTGCCGGTTGCGCTCGAAATCAAGGAGGTGGACGTGTCGCAACAGCAACAGGATGTGCAAATTTTTCAGGCGCCGGACGGCCAGATTATCCTCGATGTGAAGTTGCATAAGGATACGGTTTGGCTGACGCAGGGGCAGATGACGGTGCTGTTCGAGCGCGATCAGTCGGTGATTTCCCGACACGTTAATAACGTTTTCAAGGATGGTGAACTATCGGCCGAAAGCAATATGCAAAAAATGCATATTGCTCGCTCTGATAAACCGACGGCCTGCTACTCCCTGGACGTAATTATTTCGGTAGGATACCGCGTCAAATCGCAGCGCGGCGTGCAGTTCCGCCAATGGGCCACAGGCGTATTACGCCAACACCTCGTAGATGGCTACACCCTTAACCAGCAACGATTGAAAGAACGCGGCGTCGAGTTTGAGCAGGCGCTCGACCTGCTTTCCCGCACGCTGGCCAACCAGCAATTGGTGAGTACCAAAGGCGAGGCGGTATTGCAGGTGATTGCCGAGTACGCGCGCAGTTGGAGCTTGTTGCAGGGCTATGATGAGCAGAGTCTGTCCGGTCAGTCTGGCTCACAGTCCGGGATGCAGTCCCTGGCCCTGGATGATGTGCTTGCGGCGATCACTCAACTTAAGACGGGTCTCATCGCCAAGGGCGAGGCCACTGAGCTGTTCGGCCAATTGCGCGGAGAAGGGCTGGCATCCAGTATCGCCACGATCGAGCAGGGCTTCGGCGACGAGCTGTTCTACCCCAACGTCGCGAGCCGGGCCGCCAATCTATTGTATCTGGTGATCAAGAACCATCCATTGGCCGATGGCAACAAGCGCACCGGCTCCTTCCTGTTTCTGTGGTATCTGCGCCTGAACCAGCACCTGCTTGCCCGGCCCGTAGAGCGGCTTATCAATGACAACACTCTGGTGGCCCTAGCGCTCCTGGTGGCTGAGAGTAAGCCAGATCAAAAGAAGTTGATGGTTAATCTCGTTGAGCACTTTGTGCTCCTAAAAGAAACGACAAACTGAGCGTCGGTGTCTGCTTTTAGCTGATCGATGGCGGCAGGCCACTTGCGGGAGATTTGCGGGACTTACTGTGATTTGTTGTGCTCTGTGGTGCAAAATGCGCTGTGGGTATTCGGACTTAAGTTAATAAAATCAATTAGTTAAAATTCTCCAGCACGATTCATAATGCTGGGGGTGGTGGTTCAAGTCCACCCGAAGCTCCACTGCCGGACTTTTGCCGGAATCAGTCCTGCTTGGCTGTGCATTTCGGTGCGATCTGCAACGGGCATCACCGATAAAAGGTAAATTAAATCAATCGCTTGGAAATTGGCCGGCCGACTTTTAACCAATTGGTCGCTGGTTCGAACCCAGCACGACCCACCATCTATTCTCAAGAGACGCACTGGCTACAACCGGAAGCCCGACCTCTTGAAACCCATATTGTTAATCTCCTTTTCCCGCCCTTGTCCGACACACAAAGACGTCACGTCGATCGGCGCACCCAGTGTACACTCGGCTCTTAAACATACCGGCACGCCCTTGGTCTAAATAGAGGACTGCAGGAACTCCAGGTGCTTTTTTCTGTTGAGAGTGTTGACTAATGTCTGGGTTATATCCGCCGATCAATCCTTATGAGCACGGCCATCTCGATGTTGGCGATGGCCACCGTATTTACTATGAAGTCTGCGGTAATCCTAAGGGTTTACCCTGTGTGTTTGTGCATGGTGGCCCGGGCGGTGGCGCTACCGAGGCGGCACGACGCTTCTTCGACCCCGAGGCTTATCGCATCGTAGTGTTTGATCAGCGTGGCTGTGGACGATCTACGCCCCATGCATCGCTGGAAAACAACACTACATGGCATTTGGTTGCCGATATGGAGCGCTTGCGAGCGCATCTCAACATTGAGCGCTGGTTGGTGTTTGGTGGTTCCTGGGGTAGTACCTTGGCACTGGCCTACGCCCAGACCCATCCACGGGCCGTTATGGCACTAGTGCTTCGAGGTATTTTCTTGTTGAGACCCCAAGAGATTCGTTGGTTCTATCAAGAGGGTGCCTGTGCCCTGTACCCCGATAGCTGGCAGCATTATCTGGCACCGATTCCACCCGAGGAGCGCGATGATCTGGTGACTGCCTACTACAAACGGTTGACCTCTGACGATGACGCAGTTCGTTTGGAAGCGGCACGGGCGTGGTCGGTATGGGAGGCCTCCGCCAGTTTTCTTGAG
>CBFHMA010000059.1:0-11774 GCA_965656775.1 Luminiphilus sp. | reverse complement strand
TATCGGTTCTGCATGGCACCTATTGGCATTCATCATATGATTGGCGTTGATCTACGTAATGCCAATGGGCAGCGCTTCAGCGTGCGCTTCTGTCGTCCCAAAGAGGCACCTAACTTCGGACCCGAAGAGCGCGGTCTGGTGGAACTTATTTCCAACCATATTCAGCGGGCCGTGGCCAATGGTATGCAGCTCATTCAGCTCGACAAAGAGCGCAAGCTGTACAGCTCGACCTTTGCCAAACAATCGGTTGGTATTGTGACCCTCGATGAGCGCGGCAAAGTTGTCACCCGCAATGCGGTGGCTGACGCCATTGTGCGCGAGAAAGATGGGCTGTCGATTGTCAATGACCAGATCTATCTAGAGAGCCCCAGTGCCCGAAGCACCCTCAATGGCTATATTGAAGCGGTCGCTAAGGCTCAGCGGAACCAGGAACCGGCTCCTACCAATGCATTGGCGGTCGATCGACCCTCGGGCAAGCCCGACCTGGAAATTCTGATTAAACCCATGATGATCGATAAAACGGTAGAGCCGGGGCATACGCCCCATATGATCGTGTTTATCAACGGCCCCGAGCGCAGTTTCGACATCGACACCCGCATTTTGATGAGCCTATACAGCCTCACCAAAGCCGAGGTTGCCCTGGCAAAGCTACTCGCCGAGGGTGCCAACTTAGATCAGGCGGCGGCAGAGTTGGGCATTGCGCGTAATACCGCCCGAGCACAGTTGCGCTCTATCTTTGCAAAGACCGGGGTATCCCGACAGTCGATGCTCGTGAGCCTGATTTTAAAGAGCGTGGTGGCCTACTCCTAAGGTATTCAGGCTGGGCGGACGTTGTCGCCGCCCCACCACGCACGCATGCTGACGATCTTGCCCGCTTCATTGAAGCGAAACGCGTCGATAATGCTAATAATCGAGGCGTTGTCGCCACTGCCAGTCGTAATTTCGAAAGGAAAAGCCACTTCGTTGCCCGCCACCCGCGGCGTACCGGTTAGCTGTGCCGCCGTGACGAAATCACAGGCGATTTGATAAAACGCGGCTAAGGCTTCTCGGCCCACTTTGGGTTCAGTACCCACAGGGTCCTCTACCGTAGCATCGTCGGCAAACAGGCTTAAAACAGCGTCTAGGTCACCCGCAACCAAGCCATCAAGATAGGCTTGGCATACGGCAGTGCGCGCAGCGGTATCAGTCATGTCATAGGTCCTTAAAAAGGTAAGCCGTCGTCAATGGCGTGGTTACGATCGGCGGGGGTATCCATACCAGGCACATGGTAAACACCGTTCAGCGCGGCACTCTTGGTACTGGCATCGCCACGATTCTCGTAGAACTGGCTGTACCACTGGCGGCCCACTTTGAAGGGGCCGTCGGTTTTCATGGCCATAATTTTGAGTGCGGGCCGCTTGTGGCGCCAAATTTGGAAGTCGGTGGCAAAGGCTTCAAGTGCACCTGCTTGGGTCTGCCTAGCAATATCGATATCGGCGTCAGTGACGGTTTCCCCCTGCGCTTTCACTAGGCAACCGTGCCAGGCCTTTATGCGACCGTCTTCAACGGGTGTGTTGGCAATGAGCTCAAACTGCACCGTATCGCCCCAGACCTGCTTCGACAGCAGAATACCGGGACCCGTGTACCAGGTGGTGGTATAGAGCATGACACCGCCATAGAGCTGCATAGGCCCGCCCTGACGCTGGATATAAACATGGTCGCGGCACTCGTTTTCGAAATACTCGCAGGGGGCACCGTGTGTCGGTCCCAAATGCCGAATGTCGGACATATTGTCGAGCACTTCTTGGGGATGAATATCGAGCTCACCCAAATGATCGAGTTGCCAGTGAATCCAACGGGGGTCATCCCACTGCTCTAGGAAGGGCGCGGGGTAATCGGGTTCACCGCCCTCTTCGTCGAACCAAGCCATGATGCAACCCATGTTATCGACGACCGGATAGGACTGAATCGCTGCCGACTTCGGACAGGGGCCATCATGGTAAGGAATATCGTCTACCTGACCTTCGCTGTTGTAGCGCCAGCCATGGTAAGGACAGCGGATGGAGTCGCCCTCTATTTGCAGGCCATTGCGTACGATCATGGCCGAGTCGCTGGCCGCCAAGTGCGTACCCATATGGGCGCAGTAGGCGTCGAGCAGCACGGGATTGCCACTCTGGCCACGGTAGAGGGCTAGGTCGCGCCCGAAGAACCGAATGGCAATAGGCCCCGCATCAATTTCATTGCTTTCGGCAACGACGAACCAGCCGCGCGGAAAGGTGTTAGGACCCAGGTTGTAATCCACCGCTTTGGCCATGGGCATCTCCTGTTATGTTGACGTTATATCTACTGAGTATAGACCGACCCAGACCGCTCGATACGTCCATTTGGAGGTGTCGTATCCGCGTGCTTGCATACCTTTTACAGGCATCAGCCGCGGGCTTTAATCACCGCTGAACGTGGCTGTGCGCTTCTCGTTAAACGCATCTCGCGCTTCCTGCGAGTCTTTATGGGTATAGGCTTCAAGGGTAAGCCCCTGTTCGCGTCGGTATTTGTCTTCGAGGTTGCCATCTTCAATGGCGTTAAGTGCCTCTTTTGCCAGCTGAATCATAATGGGACTCTTCGCCGCGATGGCACCCGCAATGTCCATGGCGGTGGCTACCAATTGCTCGCGGGGCACAACTCGCTCGACAGCACCAAGCCGGTACGCCTCAGCGGCATCGATGAACTCGCCGGTAAAATACATGTGCCGCACCTTTTGAACCGGGAACATGCGCTGTAAATGGGCTCCTCCCCCCATGGCACCACGATCCACTTCGGGTACCCCAAAAGACGCGCATTCAGAGGCCACAATAATGTCGGCCGCTCCGGCGATGCCAATACCGCCGCCCAAGACAAAGCCATGAAGGGCTACGATGACGGGTTTTGGATTGCGGTGTATGGCCTCGAAGGTGTCGTAGTTACCCTTGTTAACAGGGACAATGCGCTCCGGATGGGCGCCGAGCTCTTTAATGTCGACCCCGGCACAGAATCCTTTGCCCTCGGCGCTAATCACAATGACATGGGCATCGGGGTTGTGCCCCAGCGCGCGAATTTCAGCCGCAATAGCCGCCCACTGGGCACTATCGAAGGCATTGACCGGCGGGTTATTGAACACCACATGGGCGATGCCCCGATCGATAGAGGTGGAAAACGCCATGACTTAGTCCTGTTCAGAGTGTGCGGTTAAATCGAGCTTAGATATCCGCCGAGCGGCGTCACCGGCCTCGGTCATGATGCGCTCGATAAGATCGGCGGTACTGGGCAAATCGTTAATCAACCCTGCCACCTGGCCCGAGGGCAAAATACCTCGGTCAGGGTGACCATTCACCATGGCTTCCTGGATCATCATGGGCGCATTCGCTGCCATTAAGGTTTGACCAAAAGAAGCATGGCCGGCCCGCCAGGTCTTCCAAGCAGTACCCATCATGCCGATGAGCGAACCCCCGGTAAGCCGAGTGAATGCCAAACCATTAACCACGGCGCGCCACAGCAGGCCCAGTTGGGATGCACCCATGAGGCGCCCTAAATAATCGTTGGCAATCATTCGTTGGGGTAAGCCATCGAGCTTAGTGCTTACCACGATCTTGTCAGGGGGCGTCGCGAGATAAACCTGCTTGGTGGCCTCGGGCACGGGAGACTCTTGGGTCAGCAAAAATCGCGTACCCATGGCAATACCATCGGCACCCATTGCCAGTGCTGCCACCAACCCTGCCCCATCTCTAAAGCCACCGGCCGCCGCTATGGGCACCGATACCGCTGAGCGCACCTCGGGCAACAGGATACTGGTGGCCACCGATCCGGTATGACCGCCACCCTCGCCCCCTTGAATAACAAGGGCGTCGGCCCCTAACTCCACGGCTTTCAAGGCGTGTTTCTTGGCGCCTACGGTGGGAATACACACGATGCCCGCACGTTTGAGCTTTTCAATGGCACGCCCGGCGGGAGAGCGGCTATAGCTCACTGCCTTCACTTTATGTGTCACGCACAAGTCAACGATATCCTCGGCGTAGGGCACGTACATATGGAAATTGACACCGAAGGGCGCGTCGGTTTTTGCCTTGATCGCGAGAATGCCCTGTTCGATTTCTTCAGGGGTCATCACCGCACCGGCCAAAAACCCAAAGCCTCCGGCTGAGCTGGTGGCAGCCACGAGATTAGCATCGGCTACCCAACCCATAGCGGTTTGAATAATTGGATAGCGGCAACCGAGCAGGTCGGTTAACGGAGTGTGCATAGAGGTCTCGACGCTTGTGTCCCACGATGCCACCGACATTACTCGGCCCCGTGAAATGGGGTCAACGAAGTGAAGGGCAATAGCATACCCTGAAGGGACTATGACGGGGCTGCCTCGCTACCGCACCATAGCGTAGACCACTAGCTTCCTTGCCCATAACACAAATCGATGCAGGCACTTGGTGACTATGAACGAACATACAGATGCCCATTTTCAAGTGCTCAGACAACTGACTGCGCCGGGTGCACCCTTCGAAATTGAGGAGCGCACTGTTCACGGCATTACCTTCAAGGCCTACCGTCACTGCGCACCCGATCTACGCACGCTCATGGCAGCGGGCCGAGCCCACGGTGATGCCCTATTCGTGCAATACCCGGGACATGCGCTGACGTACACCGAGTTTTGGCAGCAAGTCGATGCTTTGGCTGCAGCGCTTCAAAGCCACTGCAAAGTCAAACAGGGCGACAGTGTGGCCATTGCCATGCGTAACCGACCCGAGTGGCTGGTGGCATTCACCGCCATTATTCAAATTGGCGCGGTAGTGGTACCACTGAACAGCTGGGGCAAAGGCGAAGAATTAGTTCAAGGATTAACAGACAGCGAAGCCCAGCTAGTTATCGCCGATGCACAACGTATTCAGCATATTCGACAGGTTGGCAACGCACTTCCCGGGATTGTCGTAGAACCCGATAGCACCGTTGACGACAGCTGTACCGATTGGCAACAACTCCTAACCCAGTTTCATGGGAAAGCTGCCGAGCAACCCCCCATTGCCCCCACCGATCCAGCTATTCTGTTGTTCACCTCGGGCACGTCGGGGCGTCCTAAGGGCGCTCTGTTTAACCACTTCAATTGTTGTCAATCGCTCATGAACGTAGAGTTCATTGGTGCCTCCACCTACATGACCAATCAGGCGGCCCAAGATACGTTACTCGCCGAGGGCACGCCCCCGAAGACGCTACTTGCGGTGCCGCTATTTCATATCAGCGGTTTGTTTTCCCAGTTCATTATTAACCTGCGCCATGGGCGCGGCCTATACATCATGTATAAGTGGGATGCTCAGGAGGCCTTGCGCTTGCTTCGTGAAGAGGGCATCACCGTGTTGATGGGTGCCCCAGCTATGCTCTTAGAGCTGTTGAGCCTTGACGATTTCAGCCCAAGTGATGCCACCAAGGTCGCCAATATTAGTGCCGGTGGTGCCGGTACCCCCGACATCTTGCACAGTCTGTATTTATCGCAAACGCCCAGGGCGCTACCAGGGGCTGGCTGGGGTATGACCGAAACCGGCGGCACCGGTGCAGCGTTTACCGGGCGCTATGCGGTGGACTACCCGGGCGCCTCAGGTTTCCCTAGCCCTATTGTTGAGTTCAGTTTTCACCGCGAGGACGGTACTTTGGCGGAAGCGGGAGAGCCCGGTGAAGTATGGATTAAGTCATCGGCCGCCATTCAGTGCTACCGAACGGGTGGCAGCCCCGACGATATTGAAGATGGCTGGTTGAAAACCGGTGACGTTGGCTATCTCTCAGACGCGGGCCTGCTTTACTTGTGTGGACGCGTCAAAGACATGGTTATTCGCGGCGGTGAAAATATTTACCCCGCGGAAGTCGAAGCTTGCTTGCTCGAGTTACCCGGCTGCGTGGAAGCGGCAGTGGTGGGTTTACCCAGCGAACGCTGGGGTGAGGAACTGGCGGCGGTGATTCGCCTGCGCCCCGGTAGCAGTGCTACCGAAGAGGCTGTTCGTATGCACTGCGCGGCGCATTTAGCCGGCTTCAAAGTGCCCGAGCACATTGTCTTTACTGATGAACCGTTGTCGCGAAACGCCGTGAACAAACTCTTAAAAGCGGATATTCGGCAGCAGTATTTTAATGTCTGAGCGTGGGCTTCAAATCGCGCGCCACAGCACTCTTTCTAATGACAGTACAGATGAATACAGGAACTAATATGACTGACGCCAATGCCTTTCGGTCCGAGGTTAGGGCCTGGCTAGAGGATAACTGCCCCATCTCCCAGCGCCAGCCCATTGTGCGCGAAGAGCAAATTTGGGCCGGCAAACGTCGGGAGTTCCCAAGTGCGGATGCCCAGCGCTGGTTCGAGGCAATGCGCGATCGCGGCTGGACAGCGCCGGAATGGCCGACCGAATACGGTGGCGGCGGTCTCAGCCCAGAGCAAGCCCGCATTCTGCAGCAAGAGATGACTCGGCTGCACTGCCGCCCTCCTCTATATGACATGGGCCTGTGGATGTTGGGACCAGCGCTCTTAGAGTTTGGTAACGAGCAGCAGAAAGCCACCCATCTTCCCCGTATCGTGCGCGGGGAGGCGCGCTGGGCACAGGGTTACTCGGAGCCCGGTGCAGGCTCAGATTTAGCCAGCCTTAAAACCCGTGCAGACGATTGCGGTGATCACTTTTTGGTAAACGGCACCAAAATCTGGACCACACGAGCGGATGTGGCTGACTGGATCTTTTGCTTGGTGCGTACAGACCCTAATGTCCCCAAGCAGCAAGGCATTAGCTTCCTGCTCATCGATATGGAAAGTGAAGGGGTGAGTACCGCGCCCATCAAACTGATTAGCGGTGAGTCCGAGTTCTGCCAAACCTTTTTCGACAACGTAAAGGTACCCAAAGAAAACTTAGTGGGCACCCTCAATGGTGGCTGGGCGGTTGCTAAAGAGCTGCTGAAACATGAGCGAAAACTCATGGGTACCATGGAAGCTATTACTGAAAAGGTCGATGTGGGTATTGTGGATTTGGCCCATGAGTACGCCGACATCAATGCTCACGGTGAAGTCGCCGACAGCAGTCTGCGCATGGCCATGGTCAATCACTTAATGAATGATGCCGCCATGCAGCACCTAAATGAGCGTCTGTATTACCAACACAAGGCTGGCGCCCCAGACCCTCGTCTTGGAATGCTTGTAAAGCATATAGGAACCAAAGAGTTACAGGCGAAAGACGAAGTGATACTTAAAATTTTAGGTGCCGATGGTCTGAGCTGGGATAACCCATCGGTCAAGCCCGAAGTCCACCGAATGGTACGTAACTGGGCCTATGACAAAGCGCATACCATCGCCGGTGGCACCTCTGAAATCCAACTGAATATTATTGCCAAGCGCGCGCTTGGCTTGACCGACTGAGGATCCTGCAGTGGTATTGAACGAAGAGCAACAACTACTCCGAGACACTATCGCCGCCTTTCTCGATGAACATGCACCGATCGAGGCCTTGCGTGCACTGCGGGATACACCCAACTCACCCGCTTGGGATACTGAGCTTTGGCAGCAATTATGTGAATTGGGCGCACCCGCTGCGGCCATGCCTGAAGAGCATGGTGGCCTCGGGTTTGGCTGGCTAGGTTTTGGCGCTCTACTGGCTGAAACCGGGCGACGCTTAAGTGTCACCCCTTTGCTCTCATCAATAGCCGCCGCGGGCTCGCTGATTCACCGGTGTGGTAGTCATGAACAGAGTAGTCATTGGCTACCCCAACTGGCCAGCGGCGAGGTCACCGCCACGGTTGCGCTGCAAGAGGGTCGGCATTTTCACTGGAAACCTGAGCAATGCACCGCAGTGCAAGGCACAATTAGCGGTTCTAAAACCTTGGTCATGGATGCCTCTCAAGCTAATTACCTACTGGTATCGGTAGCGCTCGAGAATACAGAAACAGGCATTGCCATGGTGGCCAGTGACGCGCCCGGTGTGACCATTAATGAGCAACAACTGTTTGATGGGCGCAAATACGCCATCGTGACCTTTGACCAAGTCACCCCCGACACATGGCTTGAGGGCGATGTCGCCAAAGGCCTTGGTCGTGCCCTTGATGAGGCCACCCTCGCGCTATGTGCTGAAATGATGGGTGGCGCCAGGGAGACCCTCGACAGAACCGTGGCCTACCTGAACGAGCGGGAGCAATTCGGAGTCAAGATTGGCAGTTTCCAAGCCCTGCAGCATCGCTGTGCCCAAGCCTATTGCCAACTGGAGCTTGCCGAGTCGACCTTGCTGGCGGCACTGACAGCTATAGACCGTGGTGCCGACGACATCGCTGACGTGACCTGTCGGACTAAAGCCATGGTCGGTGACTGCTATGACCACATCACCAACGAAGCCGTGCAGTTACATGGGGGCATGGGTGTTACCGATGAAATGGATATTGGCTTGTTTTTAAAACGCGCCCGGGTCTGCCAACAGCTGTTCGGTACCAGCGATTATCATCGTCAGCGATTTGCCAGCCTACGTGGCTTCTAACGAGCCTATGACACACTGTTGGCAATTGCTGTTTTTTGACGACACGCCCCCGCCGGCGGATAGGGTCGTGTATGAGCGCGTCCAGGCTCTTGCCGGGGATGCTGTAAGGGGTCTGCAGGTGGCGCGTATGACCGAGGCAAGTCGTCGGGCTGAACGCTGGTCTCGGGATCCGTTAGACCTGGGCTTGGCTGGCCGCATTGCGATTGAGTGTGTCGACAGTGCTGCCCTCGATACTTCGGCACTTTTCGAGGCGCTAGGGGGCGAACCCTACTACTGTGAACGCCACACGCCTCTTGTGCCCCCGCTTGAGCCGGGTGAGGCCTTTGAAGGCACGCTACAACTGTGCTGCTTTCGGCGCCTACCGGATCTGAGCGACCAGGCGCTGCGGGATCGATGGCTTGGGGACCACACCCACGTAGCGTTGTCGACACAGTCGACCCTGGGTTATCACCAAAACTGGGTGGTGTCTCAGAGTACTCCCCATTTTGACGGCATCGTTGAGGAATACTTCCCACCGGAAGCGAGCGAGCGCATTGACTGGTTTTTCAATGCGGTAGATGACCCGGTGCGATTGCGGGAACACATTGAAACCATGACCCACAGCACAGCGCGCTTCTTAGCGCTCGATACCGCGCTGGTGCAACATCTCTCGGACGTACGACTCATTTAGGGAAGCTTGCCCCCACTCTGCTCACGATGCGCTTCTGCTTACGACGCGCTCCAAACATTCATCATAAAGACGGAAGCTACTATGGACAGTTCATTGGCACCCCAAGTGGCCCTTATCACCGGCGCCGGTCAAGGCATTGGTCAAGGGATTGCCTATTCCCTCGCTAAGCGCGGCGTGCGGATCATTGCGGTTGGCCGCACATTGTCGAAGTGCGAGCACACCATTAATGAGATTGCCAATCGATACGGAGTCGAGGGACGCGCTCTGGCCTGCGACATTGGCGATTTAGACGCGCTACCGGCTCTGGTAGAAGACGCCGTCGCTGTCTTTGGCCGTCTGGATATTTTGGTAAACAACGCCGTGAGCACCACGGTTAAGCCTTTGATGAAGGTAAAACTCGATGAATTCGAGCAAGGCTTGCGCGTGGGTCCATTGGCGACATTACGCATGATGCAGCTGGTGCAGCCTCATTTGGTGCAACAGGGTGGCGGCAATATCATCAACATGGCCAGTACGGCCGCGATGCGCTGGGATAACCGCAACTATGGCGTTTATGCGGCAGAGAAAGAGGCTATTCGTGCCCTATCGCGAAGCGCTGCCTGTGAGTGGGGCCCCTTGGGGATTCGTACTAACGTCATACTGCCCCATGCTAAATCGCCGGCACTGGCGGGCTGGGCGGCAGCGCGCCCTGACGAGGCGGCCGCCTTTGAGAAGAGCATTCCCCTTCAGCGTATTGGCGAGTGTGAAGAGGATATTGGGGAGTTTGTAGCCAGCCTGTGCTCGCCGGTATCTCGGTATGTGAACGGCCAAACCATTGCAGTGGATGGTGGTCAGGGCAACTTAGGTTAAGGTTAGTCACGTTTGTCGCAGGCAAACCACCAGCGGGCCTTCAGCTGCTTAATGGCTTCAATATCCTCCAGCGCCTGCAGGCGCTGGGCTAATTCAGCGATATCTGTCATCACGCGGCTTGGTTGCTGGTTAAAAACTGGCCGTACCAGCGGCGCAATTTTGCAAAGGGACCGTCGCCGTCGCACAGTAAGGGCTTTTCATAGTAGGTCTTTCGATCCCAGATGATTTTGTCCTCTTCCATTTGCTGCGCAATGTTGGCAATGATGGCACGACCCACGGTTTTGCCCAGGGTTTCCATGGTGGCTTTAGGCTGAATGAAGGTATAGAAGGCCTCGGTTACCTCTGGAGCTACCGGAGTCACGTTAGCCATGAGCACCGTGTCGTAAATGCCCGAGAAGCGCACCACCGATAAGCCGGGCCCGAAATTACGGTTCTCGATGGAACCTTCAATGATGCCCTTGGGGGTTGGATTACGGGTGCGTAAAAAGCCCCGTCGGGTGTAGCCGTCGAACTCCAACACCTCGGCATCGGGCACATCATTGGTGCCGTGTACGTAGTGGAAATGGGCAGGGTCCACCGCATTCTCTGCCATCTCTTGCATGTGCACGTTAATGCTCCAACGATGAATCACGAAATCGTTAGACCAATCCTCGTTGTTCGGGTCGGCTTCGGGCAGTATGTCGGGCTCGAACAGAGGTTCGATTTTATCGGGGTGATACCACACGAGAATGGTTTGGTTTACCTCGCGTACCGGCCAGCAGGCAATCACCTGTTCACCACGGGCTACTTTGGGGGGCATATTTTTGGCGTAGGGAATATGGGTGCACTTACCCTCTCCGTCATAGCGCCAACCATGAAAGGGACACTCGATGGATTCGCCTACCACCCGCGAGCCACCACCCGCTTGATCGCGAATACCGTAGCCTAGGTGTGCGCCCATGTGGGGGCAGTAGGCATCAAGTACTTTTACAGCTCCCGACTCGGTTCGAAAGATCACCAAATCCTTACCGAAATAATGCAGGGGCTTGGCGTCACCCACGGCCAGTTCGCTGGAGTAAAGCACCTGAAACCAGCCCCAAGGCATGGGTAGCGGACAGCGGCTGGGGGCATCGGTAGCAATCATCATGGTAATCTCCTTGGCTTAAGCGCGAACGGCAGCGCCGCCATCCACACTCAGTAGTTGTCCGGTAATAAACGAAGCCCGATCTGACGCTAAGAAAGTGACAGCTTCGGCAATCTCACTGGGCTCGCCCAGGCGGCGCATTACCGCGGCCTGCTTCAAGCCCTCGGCAATCTTGGGCTGTTCTTCGAAGTACTTCTCGACGCCCGGGGTGCGTATGACACCCGGGCTGACCGCATTAATACGAATACCCTTGTGGCCATATTCGGCGGCCGAACTCTTGGTGAGCAAGTTAACGCCACTTTTGGCAGCCGCGTAGGCGGTGTTATAGGGCTGGCCCCGCAGGGACGCATTGGATGAGATATTCACAATGCTGCCACCGCCATTATCCAGCATGTGGGCAATTTCATGTTTCATGCATAAGAAGGTGTTGGTTAAACACAACTCAAGGGTCTGATCGAAGACCGACTTATCGAACCCATGGATAGGTCCTGAACCCCTGCTCACCGCTGCGCTATTACAGGCCACGTGAAGTCCACCGTAGGTCTCGACGTCAAAGGCCACCATGGCGGCCACCTGCTCTTCATTCGCGACGTCGCAAGCCACCGCTGTGGCTTGGCCGCCTGCAGCCAAGATGGCAGCAACG
>CBFHMA010000058.1:0-11882 GCA_965656775.1 Luminiphilus sp. | reverse complement strand
GCGTTTAAGTATCTTGCCATTAGGGTTACGTGGCAATGCATCGAGCACAAGCACATCGGTCACCCGTTGTTGTTTACCGACCCGATCATTAATCCACTGCTTCAATGCATCGGGATCGACCCAACGATCAGGTCGCGGCACGACCAATGCCACAGGGGTTTCTCCCCATTTTTCGCTCGCCAAACCAATGACAGCGACATCGAATAGATCTGGGTGCTGCACAAATGCCGCTTCAATGTCTTGGGGATAAATGTTCTGGCCACCCGACAGAATCATGTCTTTCTTGCGATCAACTATGTAGAGAAAACCCTCGTCATCGACGTAACCAACATCCCCGCTTCTCAGCCAGGTTAAACCTGTCTTATCAACAAAGCGAGCATCAGCATTGGCGTCTTCTCGACGCCAATAACCAGGCATGGCTATGCGTCCTCTAGCGCATATTTCTCCTGAGCTATTAGGCCCCACCACTTGATCGTCATCGTCGACAATACAAATGTCCGTGCCCAAGAGTGGACGCCCCACAGACGCCCAGCGGCCCTTGGCATGTTCGGTCTCAAGGGTGGTAATGATGCCCTCAGTCAAGCCGTACAATTCAATAATGCCACAGGGAAAATGCTCAAAAATGGCTTGCTTAAGGGTCTCGCGTAACGGTGAACCGCAACTCATCATGGCCTGCATGGAACTAAAATCTGCACCACCGCGTGCCTGCGTGGCCTCTATGACACGTTGGTACTGGATAGGCACCATGGCAGTGTGTGTTATGCGATCGCGCTCCAGCCGTTGTATAAAATCTTGCTCATCAAACTTAGCAACAACGTGAATACAACCACCCGCCAGCAAGGTGGCCAACATCGCAACCCAAGAGATATTGGAATACAGACCAATTGTTAATAAGGTTCGCGCTCCGCCGTGATAACGCAAGGCCACCGCCAAATCATAGGCCCAATCTCTGCGGCTCTGATGATCATGGGCAATACCCTTGGGTAAACCGGTAGTGCCTGAGCTGTAAATGATGTTAATCAGTGACTCGCCGCCAATGGTGAGAGCAGGTAGGCTTATGGGTTGCTCAGCACACAATGCGTCAATCGATAACCAACCCAATCTGGCGCTGGGAGTCACTTTCAGGACCGGCTGAGCCAACTCGCCTGCAATGAGCTCGAGGCGATCTGTTAGGTCATCGCTAGCGACTACGGCACTCACCTCAGCATCGTTTAGCATGCCAACAGCGGCCCTATCTGATACCGATACATTCAGTGGCACCACCACGCATCCGGCGGCGATGGTCCCGAGCATGGCCTGCACCATGGGTAGACCATTAGTCATTAAGAGGCCGACACGCGCACCTTCCGTTATACCCTGGCTGCGCAGTCCGTGAGCAAACCGATGGCTGGCTTCTGTAAATGCCTGCCAGGTCCAAGACTCGCCTTCGGCTACAACAGCCAAGTCGGGTGCGCGCCACTTACCATGCAAAGCAAGAATTTCAGGCAAAAGGGGGACTGGAGTCGTGAAACTCATAGGGTATACCTGTGTAAGAAGTTCAAGAAAGGAGCCCCGAGGGGGCCCCTAGAGGACGCGTTACAAGCGGTACTCGATGGTGCCGGTCACGGTCATTGGTGGCGCATAAAACACCGAGATATTGTTCTCTAAACCCAGTGCCGATGGACATGCTGAGGGCGTGCCGGGACCATCCCCCAAACCAAAGCAATAACCCGACACCTTAATTTCTTCATCGGTCAGGTTCTTGCCGTGCAGACCAAAGCGCCAGTGCTCATCAGGACTCGTCCATACGGCGCTGGCATTCAATACACCGTAGGAATCTTGGTCGAGTATTGAGTTGGCAATCTCAAACTGACTGATCTCGCTCTTGTAGGAATAGTTCACATTAAATAGCGTGAAACCGCCCAAAATAGTGGTGTCGTAGTTGATGCCTGCGAAAACCATGTTTTCGGGTGTGTTTTGAATCTCCCGCTGGTTGGCAATATTGATGCCATTAACGATGTATTCATCGAAGCTGGCATCGAGGAAGTTCGCAGCGAACTGCAAACCCAAATGCTCTGCAATGCGAATAGTGCCTTCAATTTCGATACCGCTAATCGTTGCTTCACCCGCGTTGGTTACCGTGCCAACGAAGTCATCATTGACCCCATCGCCATCGGTATCGACACCCACAGATCCTGGAATCTGCATATCGGAATATTCCGAATAGAACAGCGCCACATTGGTTACTGCGCGACCGTCAAGCCACGTGGCTTTGAAGCCCAACTCGTAGGAGTCTAACTGCTCGGGGTCATAACCTTGCTCTACTGCAGGGGTAGCGAAGTTGGCACCACGTGGATCGAAACTACCGGCCTTCCAACCCTGAGAGTAATTAGCGTAGAGGTTCAAATCATCGCTCATGGCATAAGCCACATTCAGACGAGGTGACACATCGGTGTATGTTTTGCGGGCCTCATAGTCAGAGGTCACAGCGATGTTAATAGCAGCGTCATTGCCGAAGAACGGTGATTGCAGACCCAAATAGTTGGCACGGAAGATATCAGCACTACGCTCATCTTCCGTGTAACGCAGACCAACCGCGACCGATAACTTATCGGTAACGTCGTAAGTCACATCACCAAACACCGACCATGCTTCAGTATCGACAACACCACCGGTATAGGCGGTTAAACCACCGGGCACTAATTGACCCAATACCACGTCAAAGTCGTTCGACGCCTTGGCATCCAGATAATAGAAGCCAGCAACTGCATTCCAGCGATCGGTATTCCACAAGATTTGGAATTCTTGGCTAAACTGCTCGTTGTCATAGACCACTGGAGCATCAAAATCGGGCTGTGGCAGCGAATCAAAATCGATTACCGATTCGGTGTAGTCCTCACGATCTGCGGTAATGGACCGCAGTGTAATAGCATCGCTCACCATCCAATCGATGGTGACTGAGTATCCGCTGGCCTCAACTTGGTTGTTACCATTAATGCCGGTGGTGGTCCCTATGTCCTGCTCAGATGCGCCAGCACGAGTGTCCCACACGTCACCAATGGGTCCCAAATCAGGTGCGGTAACCGATGGAAACGGGCGGTAGCCTGCCACAGCAGATGATTTATCGAGAGTGTCATCGTAAGCCAGTCGGACCAGCAAACTATCGGTCACATCCCATTCAGCGCTTACGCGAAAGCCTGCCAGATCCTTATCGTACTGTTCACCGCCGGTGAAAACATTATCGCCAAAGCCATCTCGTTGGAAGCTGGCGAAGGTACCACCTACTCGAAAATTGTCAGCAAGAGGCGCGGACACAGTCGCCACCAAATCCTGCTGATTGAAGTTACCAAAACTACCGCGCAGGCGGACATCTAACTCATCGCTCAATCGACGTGTAACGTACTTAATAGCACCACCCACTGCGTTACGCCCATACAGGGTTCCCTGAGGGCCACGCAGCACCTCGACACGCTCCACATCATAAAGATCGAGCAGAGCACCTTGGGGTCGCGCCATATAGACGTCGTCGATATAGAGGGCTACACCCTGCTCAAAACCGGCCAAGGGATCTTGCTGTCCTACACCGCGAATGAAGGCGGTCAGCGTCGTGTTTGTCGCGCGCGATGGCTCCAAGGTAAGACTAGGCACACTCTGAGCTAGCTCACTAATGTCTGACATACCGCGCAGTAGAATATCGTCGCCTGAAAAAGCCGTAACCGCGATAGGCACCTCTTGCAGGCTCTGAGAGCGCCGCTGTGCAGTAACCGTTACCTCTTCCAATACCAATTTTTGCTGTTTGTTGTCCTGAGCCAGTGTAGAGCCGGCCAAGGGTGTCAATGTCAGGGCCACCGCAATGGCCATGGGAGTCTTCTGTGAGTGGCTTAGCATCATCGGAACAGTCCTATGTGAAGTGACTACCGCCTGCGCTTATGCGCCCAAGGGGACTAAAGCTGCCAGCGTTATCTTTATAATTAGTAAACTGCAAGTACGCGTCAGAACCACGCTCGAACGGTACCGTGAAGACATTATTCAACAGCTGTTGAATTGTCAACCGAAGCTTTGACGGCATTTTTTGGTATTAACCCATAGACCAGCAATGCCCAAGCCAATGACGCAAAAATGCCGTAGGTGGCGGACACCGCCGGGTTTGAAATACCCAAGGCCAAATTGCCCACAAGGTGCGTTAGCAACCCTAGTACTGCCGCTGGCGCGACAACCCAAATCGATACCGGACCCCGGCAAACCACACCGAACAAAATGGGGACCAGCGATGCCGCAGCAAGCCCATAAACCCCTTTCTGAGCAAATAGCCCAACCACCGGTGGCGGGCTCCAAGCCAGCAGCAAGCCCACAACCCCAACCCCAACGAGCACATAACGTGACACCGCTAGACCGTGGCGATCGGCAAGACCCAAGGGCTTCAAAATATCCGTAACCACCATCGCCGACAGCGCCACTAGAATGCCATCGAGGGTACTCATGCCCGCCGCCAACAGCGCAACGAAAATGAAAGCCAAGATCAGATCTCCGAACGGCGTGCCCATGAACTCGCGCAGCAGATACTCACGGACAACGGTGTCCTGACTATCGATCTCGTACCCAGCGAGCCGAGCATAGAAGCCAATCGCTAACATCAACATAAACACCGAGCCCGATAAAACGGTCGTGACGATAAAGGCGTTAACGTCTTTAGGGCTTCGCAGATAGAGCACCTTCGTTAAGATATGAGGCTGCAACATGAGCGCAAAGGTAATCACAAAACCGCTAACGAATACCGAGAACAAACTGAAGTACAAGTCGCTAGAGGGATTGAAGACCGCCACATAATCGCTGCCGATTGCACGCAAGCGATCCCATGGCGCATCGCTCAAGTAGTGCAGGCCATGAATAAACAACCCCGCCGCTACCAGTAACATCATGATGCCCTGCAAAGTATTGGTGTAAGCATGGGCATAGGTGCCGCCCATTAACACATACGAAAAGACAAACAGCACCACAAGCACCAGGGCGGTTTTTTGATCTACGGGAAAGAGGCCCGCCACTAGCAAACTACAGCCCACAAGTATGAGCACCACAAAGGTGATCGAGAGCAAATTTATGATGGCGAAAAAGAAACCTAAGCCTCGGTTTTGGTACCGTTGATAGATCCATTGAGGAATAGTCAGGGAGCCCTGGGATTCACCGACTCGCAGGAATCCACGCGTTAGGACAATGAGTGCAGCCATAATGCCCAGAGCACCCGCGACACCAAAATGAAGGTAAGCGGAGACCCCATGAACATAAACAAAGCCCGGGTTAATGACAAAAGTGGCTGTCGACGATATTGACGCTGCCAACGTAATGCCAATGAGCACAGGACTCATGTCTTTGTTACCTATGGCGAAACTTGCCGCGGAGGATGTCTTACGCATGCCCACCCACGACAGCCAATAAACGATGATAGCGTAGCCTCCAATTAGCAGGTACTTAAAAAGCGTAGCGTCCACTGTGGTCTCCTGTTATTTTCCCAGCATGCTATTCAACGTTTGTTGAATAGACAATCCCAATGTAGCGTGCACACACTCCCGTAAGCAGCGAGGGACATAATGACAAGCGCCAGCAAACGCGATCGCATTCTCAATACCGCTGAAATCCTGTTCGCCGAACGAGGCTTTGACGGGGTTACCCTGCGCCAAATAGCTGAAGGGGCGAACGTAGACGTTGCCCTTGCCAGCTATCATTTCGGCAAGAAGCTAGACCTGTTCCGAGCAGTCTTCATGCGCCGCGCGCCGGAAATCAACAGTGCTCGTCGAAACGCGCTTGAGCAGGTAAAACAATCTGCGGGAGACAAAGGATTGACCGTAGAGCCCATCATCGAAGCGTTTTTAAGACCCCTAGAGCTGGCGCAAGAAACAGGCGATAAGGGCTGGGAAAACTACCTGGCACTCATTGCTTACATTAATAACTCCCCGTACTGGGGCCAGCAAATGATGTCAGAAGCGTTCGATGAGCTCGTTGAAGAATTTATCGATGCGCTACGAGAGGCGCTACCCGGGGCACGTGATAGCGACCTTTATTGGTGCTACAACAATTTATCGGGTGCCCTTACCTTGACCTTCGCACGCACGCGCCGCATTGATCACTTATCGAAGGGTCTGTGTCGATCAGACGATTTTCGCGCCGCCTATGATCATATGATTCCTTTTGTCGCGGCAGGCTTCAGAGAAGTCTGTGGCAACAAGGGCAACAGGTAAGAAGCACCTTGACGTAGCAACACGGCCCTAACTCGGATAGCGAGCCTGCAAACCCGCGTACACCTCATCTGGGAAAGATGGTGCCTCGCCGTTTAGGTTCTGCAATAACTCGGAAAGGTGTTCGTTATCTTCCCTACCCTGCCATACCTTTATATAGGTTCCGTCTTTGTAGCCGTGGTCCTGACGGAAAAAATTCAATACGTTTTTACCCACATACTGTCGATATAGGCTATCGAAATCGAGACCACTAGCGAGCATCAGCTGAAGGAAAAGGGGTATCGAGAACGACTGGTGCTGCAAGCTGTGACTTGCCAGTGCCTCGGTGGCTAAACGCACATCATCGGTCTCAGGCTCCGCATGATAAAGCTCAAGCTCAACTTTGGCAGCCAGATCGGGAATCGTTGAATTGGGCTCAAATAACGCCGACAAACCAAAGTGCCAGATATCAACAACCTCTAGTTGCACCTGTTCCCAATCGGGACTTTGCTGCTTCCACCATTTGTAACCCACATGATCCATCAACTCGCCACATTCAATCCAGATAGCGCGGTACCACTCGAAGCGTTGATCAATCCATTCGGGGTGGACACGGGTATTCATCCGATCCTGCATGGTCAGCATAGTTTCAAGAGCAGTGCGCATTAGTACATTCCTTGTGAGTGGCTCCGCGGCACTATGCCCCCGGCTGCATCATTTAGAAGTGTGCCCAGCTTGCGGTTTCCGCTCAAGTCAAACACGCAGACATCGCTGTTTACGTTACTGTTGTCGCCTGCGAAAACCCACGAATAAGGATCTTCAATGACACCCGAAGAAAAAATCGCCTACCTCAATGAACACAAACCCGCTTTCCTTGGATTTCTGGGGGGGCGCGTGGTGGGGTTGAGCGAGCGCAGTTGTGAGTTTGGGTTCCACGTACCTCTGAGCTACTGCCATAGCGGCAACATCGTTCAAGGGGGATTTGTTACGGCCATGCTCGATGCCGCCATGGCGCACGCGGTTTTTGGCTGCGATCAGAGCGTGACCAAACTGTCGAGCCTTGAAATAAGTACGCGCTATGAGGGCGTTACCCCCGGAGACGAACCGTTACGCGTCATTGGTCGCATCCGCAAGCTCACACGATCTATTGCCTTTCTCGATGGAGAGCTCTTCAACCAGACTGGCGAGCTCTGTGCCACCGCCCATTCGGTGGCCAAAATAAGTCGGGGATAGGCCCCCTAACCTCGCGCTTTTTTGAAACGCGAGCCCTTTGCCGGTGGTGGATTTGCAACACCCGCAAAACATTGGGCCTTGGACATCCATGTTTCAGCAGGGCTGCCAATCACTGTCAACGCCGTGTCGGCAACATTGCGTGTCTGTGTGACCACCCGCGCAAAATCGACAGCATCTCCACGAATGACATTGTTCTCTTGGGGATTGCCATAGGTCCAAAGCTCTCCACTCGGTGCAGTCAATTCGACGTATGGTAGGGGCTCGGGAGGTGCCTCGTTGCGAACCTTAAAGGTCCAGCCAAAGGTATTAACGCCCAGGACGACAATATTGCGAATGCGATCGTGCTCTTCTCGTTCAGCACCGAGCACATCAAACACCTCTTGTCCGTGCGCCCAGGTCTCCATCTGCCGTGCCGAGATGGACGATCGCGCGCTCATACTGGGGCCGGCCCAAGGCACGCGGGCGCTCGGATCCATCGCGGCATAAGCCTCTGCGGTCTCATCGACCAAGTCAGACCACGCCGAACGCAGTACACCACCGCTCAGCCCTTCTAGATACTGTTTTTCGTACTCGGGCAGGGAGCCGCCCTTGGCCATATGGGCACCGACGCCTTGGAAGAATTCACCAAAAGCCTGTTCCCCTTGACTCGCCACCATCACGGCTTTGTTCCAAAAATGGAGGTGGCGGACGACATCGTTAATGGTCCAACCCTTAAACTGAGTGACAGCTTCAAAGGCCGCGTCATCGAGATCTTTAATGAGGGACTTGAGGGTGAGGCTCTCCTCACGAAAATCTATTGCCTGTTGCATCAGTTAGCCTAAGTCGGGAACAAGCCACTGGAGTCTGTGGTCATGCATATGGGAATGGTAAGGGAAGGTGGTGCCCGAGGCCGGACTTGAACCGGCACGATCGCAATGATCGGGAGATTTTAAGTCTCCTGTGTCTACCAATTTCACCACTCGGGCAGTGGACGGCGCGGGAGGATACCAGAACTACGCGCTATGTGCTGCATAGAGTGTAACGCGAGTGGTATTCTTCTTGGAAATCCAGCAATAAGGATAAAACGTGGCAACAGCTCGTGGCCAGTTCGGCTCTCGATTAGGGTTTATTTTGGCTGCTGCGGGCTCGGCAGTGGGCTTAGGCAATATATGGGGCTTCCCAACGCAGGTGGCCAGTAACGGCGGCGCCGCTTTTGTCCTTGTCTATTTAGTACTCGCGTTCTTACTCGCCTACCCGGTACTAATGGCCGAGCTATTGCTGGGGCGCCATGCCCACGGTAATGCCGTTGTGGCCCTCAGCAAAATTGCCGAGCGCCCATTGACCAAGGCTATCGGCGCTACTACCGGTATTGCAGGGCTTATCACGGCCGGTTTAATCCTTAGCTTTTATGGCATTGTTGCGGGCTGGATGCTCGGCTATACCGCAGCCTACCCCCTAGAGGCAGCAGGTTTCAGTGACGCGGCACAGTGGCTCACAGGGTTCGATACACCCAGAAATCTAACGCTTATGGCGTTATTCATGGTGCTTACCATTGCCATCATCATGGGCGGTGTGCACAACGGCATTGAGCGATGGTCGACTCGGCTCATGCCTTCGCTAATCGTAACCCTCATATTGCTGGCACTGTATGTAATGACATTACCGGGGGCTGGTACTGGGCTTCAGGTGTACGTCATGCCCGACTTTTCCAAAGTGCTCTCTGGCGATTTAATCATCGCGGCACTCGGCTCGGCGTTCTTCTCTCTCTCGCTGGGCGTGGGCACGATGCTAATTTACGGTTCCTACCTTGGGGATGATGTTTACCTACCCTCCATAGGAGCCCAGGTAGCTTTAATCGATGTTGGTATTGCAGTGCTGGCAGGATTTCTCATCATCCCAGCCATGTACGTTGCCGCAGAGCGGGGTGTCGATATTTTCGACGCTGGGGGTCAGTTACTGTCAGAAGATACTCTGATTTTCACCGTGCTTCCCGAACTATTCGAGACACTGGGGGCGATTGGCACGTTGGTGGCAACTGCTTTTTTTGGACTCATGGCAATGGCGGCCCTTACCTCCTCCATCTCAATGCTAGAGGTACCCGTCGCCTTTTTGGTGGAGCGCTTCGGTTGGGAGCGCCGGCGCGCCGCACTGATCGCAGGCTTGGTGATTACCGGTATCAGCAGCTTGGTGGTGCTGAACTTTAATCAGCTATTTGGATTGGTAATCACCGTAAGCACCCGTTACGGACAGCCCATACTGGGCCTACTGATGTGTGTTTATGCTGGTTGGGTCTGGCGCCGAAATAGTCTGTTGAATGAGCTCAAAAAAAACGACCCCAAGGCCTCAAGCGGATGGTTCTGGACAATTTGGCCGTTCTACGTGCGCTGGGTGTGCCCGACTGTCATAGGCCTCATCTTTTGGCGCTCGCTAACGTAGTTGCCACGTCAGGGGTCGATACGATTGAACATATGGTCGAGTTGGCCGCTTGCAAATAACACGCCGTAAACAGCTGAGACCAACATAAAGACGAGGGCCACCCAGTCGCCCGACTGGCCGTACACCCATGCGCTAAAAGCAAACATACCTGCGCTGAGCCCTATGGCAATCCACTTAAGCACACCTATTACCCCGATTACCTTTAACTACCGCCGCCCAGGGCTAGTGTTTAGTGATGAAAAAGAACCGGAGCCCTGCCGCCAGGGTTTACCTTGGCAACGGTCAATATTGGGGCAGGACCGCGTACAGCCCCGACACGGCATGGGCTGGCTGTTATCAGATGAGTCACTCATGGCTTTGCCTGCGCCTGTACAAGTGCGGTGTATTCCATCTCTCGCTCTTCCAAAACAGCGGTCAGCGCTTTTTCCATAAGATGCCTAGCTTGGTTGGTATACGCGTACACGCTAGCGTGTACAGCGGCGTCCTGCCAATTCTCAACCGAGCACTGAGTGCTGTATTCCTCAAACTGATTAAGTGCCAGCAGCAAATCGGATAAATGCCTGGGGCATTCACAGTTGAGCGTATTCTTTAGCTTGGCCGCAGCTAGTAATTCGGTGTCGTTATAGCGCCTGGGCTTGGGCTGTACCAAGTCACCAAGGTCGAATTCACCCTGTTCTGTATCGGTCGTCACAACCACCTTGCCCATTTCATAGGCAAGACGCGCTGTCTCGGGAGGAAAGTCGAGAGCACTCACTCCGCGACGTTCAAGCTCTTCCAGCCACCGCTCATTCGCCAGTTTATACATGACCAAGGTACCACCGGCATTGAGTTGCTTTGCGAGTACTTCCGCCGCGTTGATTTGGTTATTGGATAACGCGGCGCACTCGACCACAAGCAATGCTATGGGCCCCTCAAGGGCCAAATTATCGACGGCCTCAGGAAGACTTCTTCGGCACAACAGTGCACTAACACTTGAGATACAGCCCTGATGCTCGTCGAGCCAATCACACAGAGTCTCCCCAACAAAAACGACCTGGGGTTTGGCGGGTGGCAATTGACGTTGTAGCTGCTTGCCACGGCTCTTTAACAGAAGTTCCAGGGTCTTGCGCTCAGACGAGGCAATCTCACCTATTCGTGCGCCATCGTTCACGAGCGCTGCAATGAGTTGCAGGTGCTCCAAATCGCTTTGTGTGTACTGACGTCGTCCCGAGGCCGACTTATAACTTGCACCCAAACCGTAGCGCCGCTCCCAAACCCGCAGCGTGTCGGGCTTCAATCCCGTCAGTCGAGCAACAGTACCAATGCCGTACAAAGGACGAGGCTCGAGAACAGTGAAGTTATTGATGGGCGCATTCATGGGAAGCTCTTTTGTCAGTGATTTGTCGAGGTGTACGCCTGTACCGGCAAGTTGGATGTCCCTACCGAATAGAGTGACCAAGTTTTGTTCACCCTGTACTTAGACAGACTGTTCAGATTCCAATCTTGCCATCACTAATTGCCGTATCTTAGCAACATAAAACTGTCCTGAGGTGTGCCATGAGCACGGTTGATCAAGGCGACGAGAAAGATCTTGAGTTAATGTTTGCGGAAGCCCGACGCTACCCTTTGTTGACAGCGGAGCAAGAGCGAGAGGTTGACGGGCGCAAGTGGCAGGCGGTAAGGGCGTTGCATGGACTCTTTGCGTCAGCCCCGGAGCTGCGCAACTACGTCCACATGTTCATCAGTCAGTGTCAAATCAATCCCCCTGATATCGGCCGATTCGCTAACCGAGAACAACACTTCGTACTACGTCGTGAGCTCGCGGCATATTTCACCGACGGCAATCACCGGGATGAAGCCAGCGAATTCGCGACCAAGTTCACCCGAGCTCGCTCAAATACCCAACGACTGCAGTTATTGGAAGCACTTCAACTCCCGGCAAGCTTAACCGTGGGTATGGCAGTTGCCATGCTAAGGCGCGCCGGTGGGCAATTCCCTGACAGCGTGGCCGACGCTATTGGAAATTGGGAGCGACAGTGGAACCCTCCGGTTATCGCGCTGTCCCTT
>CBFHMA010000057.1:0-11926 GCA_965656775.1 Luminiphilus sp. | reverse complement strand
CCGACCACTCGATCAATCATTTGAATAGCGATACGCGCTTCACGACTGACGGTTTTATCTCGCCGATCCTTAATGTGGTCTAACTCCTCGAGCACGGTCATAGGAATGACCACCTGATGCTCAGCAAACGTGGTGATTGCCGTGGGATCATGCAATAACACGTTGGTATCGAGCACATAGAGTTTGCGCGGAACAGGTTCAATCACAGGGGCAGTAACGCGTGATACAGCACTAGCTTCCATACAGAAGTCCTCTAACGAGTAACAGCGGGGGCAAAATGATGGACGGTTGGTACAAGGCAGGGCGCAGGCAGATCCATAGTGTCACGGAGACCGACCGCAACGGGGCTGCTGCAGGGGCGTCAACTTTGATGGGTCCCGACATGGAATTCCCAAAAGCCAGCAAGTTCGTCAAACGACGTGTGTCCTACTCAATAAAATTTTCGGCCTTATCACAGTAAAGACCCGCCATCGCGAGCTGTCAACGCCAAACTTGAATTCACGGGAAATGGAATTCAACACTGACACCGTGGCCGAATTTAGTTAGCATTCGGTTAGTCATTGGGGGGCACTGTTATTGTGACTACCGCCTCATCATCTTTTAATAGCACCACCGGCAGGAGCCTCAACAAGCCATGCTGAACAACGACGCTATGGCTCAGCTCAAGGGCCTCAAGCAAGAGATTGAGGCCCAAAAAGAGCATGTCGAAGCAACGGTGAAAGGCACCCAAAATCGCTACGGTTTTGCCGTAGTCGATGACGGTCGGGAAATTTTCATTCCCCCCGACGAGATGCTCAAAGTACTTCCAGGCGACCGAGTACAGATCTGTATCCGGCCAGCACCCGCGGTCCGAGATAAGTCGACAAAGGGTGGTAAAGGCGGCAAAGAAAACCGCACCGTCGCTGACATTGAACGGCTAATCAGTAGTCAGCTCGATCGCTTTGTCGGGCAAGTGGTCACCAAAGGTAAGGCGGTGTTTGTACAACCCGATGTCACCAATTTGCATCGCTGGCTGTTCATTCCGCCCCATGCACGCAACGGTGCCAAGGCCGGCGACTACGTAGAATGCGCGCTGTTCCAGCATCCCATTAAAGACGGCAAACCCTCAGCCAAAGTGTTGCAGCGACTCGGAGATGCCAAGACACCCGGCATTGAAAACCGCTACTGCGCAACCCGTGCAGGGCTGGCTTGGCAGTGGCCTGAAAAGGGCGCCAGGGATTTGCTGAGTCACGCCGAGCAGCAGCGGCCGCTAGAGGAGCCCGATCGTACCGATCTCAGCCACCTTGCCTTTGTCTCTATTGATGCGGCTCGTACCGTCGACATCGACGACGCCCTGTACGCCGAGGTGACCCCAGAGGGCTGGGCCTTATACGTGGCAGTAGCCGACCCATCGGCTTTTTTGGAGGGCTATGGGCCCTTGCGCGATGAACTCTTAGAACGAGGTAACTCGGTGTATTTCCACGGGGACATGGTGCCCATGTTCCCGGAGGCCCTCAGCCGGGAGTTTTGTGCGCTTGCCGAAGAACAAACGCGCCCAGCACTGGTCTGCAAAATGACTGTGAGCGATGCCGGCGAAGTGGGTGAATTCAGCTTCTTCAAGGCCATAGTGAAGTCACAAGCCAAGTTGTCGTATGCGGCAGTGCATCGCTACATAACGGGCAACAATAACGAGCTCATGGTGTGGAGTAATCCGCTAGAAGCACTGGTCCAGGCCTATCGAGCCTTGCGCAAACGCCGTGAGCAACAGGAATTGGTGATGGAGGATCGGCTCGAATACCGATGGCACCTCACCGATGAGCGCCAAATCGACCATATTGAGGTCACAGAAAAAATGGCCTCTCAACATCTCGTTGAAGAGTGCATGATTGCCGCCAACCGATGCGCTGGACAATTTTTGGCCGACGCCGGCGCCAGTGGTCCATTTGTAGTGCACCGCGGTTTTCGCAAAGACCGGCTAGAGGAAGCCAAAGCCTTTCTGACGCGCTATCAACCGGAGCTGGCTGATGAAGCCCTCGATACGGTACACGGGTACCAAAAGGTGCTGCGAGGGTTGGCCCTTGCTGATCATCCGCTACCCCTGCGTGCAATGATTAACCGACTCTTGACCCGCGCCGAGCTTAGTGCAAAACCCGGACATCATATGGGGATGGCACTGCAGGGGTACACCAATTTCACCTCACCGCTGCGCAAAACTGTCGATTTTCTGGTGCACCAACAGATAAAAGCACTGTTAGCGGGTGCTCCTGCCCAGGGCGTGCAACAAAGCGAGCTCAATACTGCCAACATGGCTATTCAACGCAGTCGCGGGGCAACCGCCGCTGCGGAGCGCTGGCTGGCAGCCAACTATCTGGAACGCTTGAAAAAGGCCGGACAAGCCACCTTTCAAGGCGCTATTTGTCACATCACAAGCAGCGGTTTTACGGTGCGACTGAAAGACACGGGTATCGAAGGTCTGGTTGACCTACGCAAAGATCCGGAAAAGTTTAGTTTTGATAAATGGACAGCCAGCCTGACCTCCAGCACCCGACGTTTCCAACTGGATGACGCTGTCGAGGTAGTCTTTAACGGCACAGGCCCCGGCGAGGACTGGGTGGCAAATCTCGGTCTTGTCGAGGGTTGCGGACTCAAACCCAGTAAAGAATAAAATCTGGCCCTGCTTGACCAACGCATACCATAGCTCATCACTGTCAATGTTTGGGAGTAAGTCATGACCAACGGGCTTTCCATTAAGTCTTTGTTTACTAATACCGCACTCATCGATACCGAGGTGACAGTGCGCGGTTGGCTGCGGAGTAAACGGGACTCAAAAGCGGGCATTTCATTTCTGGCGGTACACGACGGCAGCTGTTTTGATGCCATCCAAGCAGTAGCTCCCAGTAGCCTCGACAACTACGAAAGTGAGGTGCTGGCGCTGGGTACCGGCTGCGCGGTAATTGTTACGGGCCAGCTGGTCGCGTCACAAGGCAAGGGGCAGTCTGTTGAAATTCAAGCAACCGCCGTCCAGGTTGTAGGTCAAGTCGACGATCCCGAAGCCTACCCCATTGCTAAGAAGCGCCACACTTTCGAATATCTGCGTACGGTGGCTCACCTGCGTACCCGTACCAATACCTTCGGCGCCATCACCCGGGTCAGACATGTGCTGGCTAATGCCATCCAGCAATTTTTCCACAACAACGGGTTCTATTGGGTCAACACCCCCATTATCACGGCGAGTGACTGTGAGGGCGCCGGTGAGTTATTTAAAGTCAGCACCCTCGACTTCGCCAACCTACCGCGAACACCCGATGGCGCCATTGATCACCGCCAAGACTTTTTTGGTGGCGAGGCCTATCTCACCGTCTCGGGTCAATTAGCGGTTGAATCACACTGCTTATCAATGTCGAAGGTTTACACCTTTGGTCCCACTTTCCGTGCCGAAAACTCTCATACATCCCGGCACTTGGCGGAATTTTGGATGGTCGAACCCGAGGTGGCCTTCGCCGACCTTAACGACAACGCGGTCTTGGCTGAGCAATTGCTTCGGTTTGTGATTGCACACGTGCTTGAACACTGTGCCGATGACATGGCGTTTTTCCAGCAGCGTATCGACGACACGGTCCTAAGCCGTCTTCAAGGTATTGTCGACTCATCCTTCGAGCGCATTACCTACACCGAGGCCATCCGTATTCTTGAACAGTGCGGTCAGTCCTTCGACTATCCCGTCAGTTGGGGCATCGACATGGCTTCAGAGCATGAGCGCTACCTGGCAGAGCAACATATAGGACGGCCGGTTGTGGTGACCGATTACCCCGCTGACATCAAAGCGTTCTACATGCGACTCAACGATGACGGCAAAACCGTGGCAGCGATGGATGTCTTAGCGCCAGGTATTGGGGAAATCATTGGCGGTAGCCAGCGTGAAGAACGCCTTGATGTGCTCGACAGCCGTATGGATGCCCAACTGCGGGAAGATCTGTGGTGGTATCGAGATTTACGCCGTTACGGCACCGTACCCCATGCAGGCTTTGGCCTTGGCTTCGAGCGGCTGCTGGCCTACGTCACGGGCATGGACAACGTGCGCGACGTTATTCCATTCCCACGCACACCCGGTCACGCTGAGTTCTAAGTTCAGCTAGCCGTGTGCAAACCACACTCACGGCCTGGCAAAAGCTTGGTAGGGTCAAAGTAGTGCCGGCAAGTCGGTAAGCCGTGCAAATCCATGAACCGCTGCAGCTGCCTCTCAGAGAAGTGATAGAAGGGTGCTACTTTCAACATGCCCCGTGGATCTCGGGTCACAATATCGAGCTGCGCACGATGGTCAGTTTCGTCAGCCCTGATACCACTTATCCAGACGGTGGGCCGTAAAGTGGCCAGGGCACGCTGGAAAGGCTCCAGTTTGACCCGTTGGGTGAACCGCTGATGGGCTATCGGCTCCTCGAGGGTGGGCACCCCCTGAAACTCGCGCACGATGGCGTCTGCCGAGTGCGCTGGGCGAAAAACATGCATGTTGAGGCCCAGCCGGTTCACGAGAATGTCAGCCACGCGATGGGTATCGGCCGTGTTGAAGCCTGTATCAACCCAGACCACAGGCACATGCTTATCGACCGCTGCAACTGCGTGTAAGGTTGCGCCAGCGTTCACACCCATACTGGTGGTAGCGATGGTCGTCCCACCCAATGCGAGTGCCCACCTGACAATAGCGATGGGGTCTTGATCTGCCAGCGCTCTGTTGGCGACCGCCAGATCAAGATGTTGGGATATGTCCTGTAACGTCTGCTCGGGTAATGTCACCGGTTTCACCATCACTCAATCGATGGTCATCACTCTACCAACCCTATTTAAAAATAATAAATACCGTTTTTTAATAACCCTATAGCATATAGGATCATCGCCATCCTGCAGTGGCTTAACGCCCCTTACGTCGTTTCTTCAACCCTTTCTCTAAGCGCGCATGCAGATCAAGATACGTTTGGGTCAACTTGTGGGTTGGCGCCAAATACACAAGGGGCTTCATTTCATGGTGCGATTCACGCATCTTCACCGAGCTGGTGAGGTAAGTATCGATGACCGGGAAGCCCTCGGTCTTAAGCTCGGCAACAAGCTCCCCAGGCAAACGTGCTTGGGCATTGAACTGATTGATAACAATACCTTCGATGATCAAATCGGGGTTGTGATCTTCCTGCAGCTCCTCAATATTGGCGGTGAGGTCGTACAAACTATTGCGAGCGAATGAGTCGCAATCGAAGGGAACAAGCACGCTATCGGCGGCGATCAACGCCGATTTCGAGTAAAAATTAAAATTCGGGGGCGTGTCGATGTAGATCCGATCGTACTCGCCATCGAGCTTCGCAATCGCATCCCGCAGCTTGTAGATTTTGTAGCGGGCCTCGAGTTCTTTCTCAATTTGGCCAAGGGTTGGGCTAGATGGCATGAGATACAGATTGTCAAAGGGGGTTTCCCATACGAATGATTCGGGGTTCTTGTTCATTTTGCGCGGGCCCACCGTTTGCTTGAACAGCCCGGCCACCCCCTGCGCCTCGGCAGGAAATTGCTCCGCGTCGATCTCGCCCACCAAGTAATGGGTGGAGTTTCCTTGCACGTCTAAATCGATGACCAGGGTTCGTAAACCCTGACTGGCGCCAATGGCCGCCAAATTGCAAGTGATAGAGGTTTTCCCTACGCCGCCTTTCTGATTAAAAACCACTCGATGCACGCCGCCATCTCCCTAGCTGATTTCAATTTACGCCCACTGGTTTTACACCGCTTTCACCAGCTTTACGTCACTATAGGAGTGTAGCGCTCAATGGCATACCGTGCCGAGTAGTGCTGAAATGGTGATTATTGCCACAGCGCTGCCACCCGTCCGTTTCGGAGACTTGTTATGACCCTCGCCCCCAGTATTGCCCTAATGCTCACCGGTAATGAACTGATGACGGGGGATACCCTAGACAGTAATTCCGCGGCTATCGCGACGGCTCTGGCTGACTACCATGTGGGTGTTGCCGAAAAAGTGACCGTCGGCGATCACCCCGATCGCCTGCTGCACAGTCTCGATCGACTGTGTCGAGAGCATAAGGTCATCATTATGAATGGCGGTCTGGGCCCCACTGACGATGATTTGACTGCCGCTATTATCGCCCAATTAGTGGGTGTAGAGCTGGTGGAGAACACCGACGCCAGGGACCACGTCGTCAATTGGTGCAATCAACGGGGTTTTAAAGCAACCGGCGCCAACTTAAAACAGGCCTTGTTACCCGCCAATTGCACACTCATTCATAATCCTCGCGGCAGTGCCTTGGGTTTTGCCGTAACCCATGGCGGTGCACTTATTTTGACCACGCCAGGGGTGCCCGGTGAGCTACGAGCAATGCTACCCGAGGTGTGCCAGCGACTCCGTGATCATCTGGGCGATACGATTGTCGCTACCCAGCAATACACACTGCGTTTGCAGACCTTCGGTATCGGTGAATCGGCCATTCAAGAAATCGTGAGGCAACACATTTCCCACTGGCCCGAGCAGGTGTCACTTGGCTTTCGCTCTGGCTTGCCACAACTGGAGCTTAAGCTAACCGTGAGGGATCAACGCCACTTACCCTTGCGTGATCAGTGTTACCAAGCGCTAGTCGATACCCTTGGGGATCACATCATTGGCGATAACGACACCACCTTAGCTGCTGCGCTGCAAGCCGAGTTACGGGCTCAAGGCAAGACCGTCGTCACAGCCGAAAGCTGCACCGGCGGCTTGATTGCAGCCATGATCACCCGTGAGGCCGGCGCTTCCGCGGTATTTCACGCGGGTTATGTAAGCTATGCCAACGCGATAAAACACCAACTACTGAATGTGCCTATGGCAGTGCTTGAACAACATGGTGCGGTCAGCAGGCCCGTGGTTGAGCACATGCTTCAAGGTGCCCTGCAGCGTTCAGGGGCCGACATGGGTGTGGCAGTATCGGGCGTTGCCGGGCCGGGCGGGGGCACCCAGGACAAACCCGTAGGCACTGTCTGGATAGCCTGGGGTAGCCGCAATCACTGCAGCGCTGACCGCTTTCAAATTCCCGGAGACCGCCTGATCTTTCAAACCTTAACGGCAGCCGCGGCAATCGATTTAGTCAGGCGCCAATTGCTGGGCTTGCCACCACAATCGAAGCTGCTCACCCGATTTCAACAGCCTTAGATCTCTGTAGTAACCCTCATGAACAGATTGGCCGCATTGTGGCCTTTTAAGGTTGGAGTCGACCGATCTGCCATTGGCCATCGCCATCGCCGTCGAGCTCATAACGGAACCGGTCGTGTAGCCGGTGTTCGCCCCCCTGCCAAAATTCCAAGATGGTGGGTACCAAACGGAATCCACCCCAATCGCTGGGGCGCGGTACCGTTGAGCCCTCAAAGCGCTCGAGGACCTCGGCATACTGCTGCTCGAGCGCCTCTCTATCGGCAATGGGTCGACTTTGCTGAGATGCCCAAGCACCCAACTGACTGGCCCGTGGTCTGCTGCCAAAATAAGCATCGGAGATGCTTGCAGCCACAGGCTCGACGCGTCCCGACACCGTGACTTGTCGATCGATCTCATTCCATGGAAACAGGAGTGACGCACGGGACTCCGCCATTAATGCGCGGCCTTTGTTACTTTGATAATTGGTGTAAAAAACGAAGCCACCCGACTCGATGCCTTTAAGCAGAATAATGCGCTGCCAGAGGTGGCCATCGGGCTCCAAGGTGGCAAGAGACGCGGCGGTGGGATCCTTAAGGCCTGCTGAGATTGCCTGCTCTTGCCACTTTTGAAATTGTTCAATGGGGCAATCGGCCAGCATGGAGCGCCGCAGGCCACCCAGCACATAGTTCCTTCGATAGTCTTCGTAATTCATAGTAGAGTGACGGGTTCCTTTGAAATCTAGTGGCAACAACGCCCTGCTTACCATAGCGCCTTTTTTGATGAAGACAGAGAGTGTAGCAATGAAGGTACTGCAAGACGCATACCCCAACCCTATTCCTACCCGCGTTCAACCGCTGACTCGCCTGAGGACATTTCGGGCACAGCCATTATCCCTAATTTGCGGTCTTTGCCTGGGCTTACTTTTCAGTGCCAATAACGCCGTCGCACTCGATACCGGCATGGTCGTTACCGCCAATCCCCATGCCACCCAAGCCGGGGAGTCTGTTCTTGCCGCCGGGGGCTCGGCGGTAGACGCCGCTGTAGCCATTGAAGCAGTACTCAGTCTAGTAGAGCCCCAAAGCTCCGGCTTGGGGGGCGGAGGCTTCATGCTGTACTACGACGCCAAGACCCAAGTGATAACCGTCTATGAAGGTCGTGAAACGGCTCCTGCCGGTGCGACAACTGACATGTTCCTTGATGACACCGGTAAACCACTGCCTTTCTTACAAGCTAAGAACAGCGGGCTGTCCATTGGTGTACCCGGTGTTGTGGCCATGCTGGAACTGGCCCACAACGATCACGGCCAGCTGCCCTGGTCAACGCTATTTGACCATGCCACTACCCTGGCCGATGAGGGATTCACGGTGTCGCCGAGGCTGCACCAATTCCTGACCGCCTATGGTGGTCGATTGATACCGAAAACCCGCGAAGAGGGCCCCCTTGACGCTTACCAGTATTTTTTCGATAGCCAGGGAAAACCCAAATCCCAACTGGTGAATAAAACTTATGCCACCACCTTGCGTGAGCTTGCCAATGACCCACGGGCGCTCTATAGCGGGTCTATTGCCAAAGACATCGTCAATGCCGCCCAAGCGACACCCAGGGCGGGTTCCTTGACCCTCAGTGATCTAGCGCGTTACGAAGCCCGACGGTACCAACCCTTGTGCATGGATTATCGACAATGGCGTGCCTGTGGCCCACCGCCGCCTTCATCGTGGGTAGGACTTGGCATGATGTTAGGCCTATTGGAGGCCACCGATTTCCCAAGCGGTAATCGAATGGATGACTGGGCCCGTGTCGCCGAGGCACAGCAATTGGCCTACGCCGATAGGGACCAGTTCGTCGCCGACGATGACTTCGTGGCCGTACCTCTTAAAGGTATGCTTAACAAAGACTACTTAGCACAGCGAGCCCAAGCCATTGATCCGATACATCCCTTGGCGAGTGTGAACCATGGCGACCCCTGGGCCTTTGAACCCTCGACCAACAATCCACCTTTGGCGGGTCGAGACACCACCGTAGATCATGCGGGCACCACTCACTTTGTGGTCATCGACAACGCGGGTAACGTGATATCCATGACCGCCAGTGTTGAGAGCATCTTTGGCTCCAGTCGCATGGCTGGCGGCATGTTCCTCAATAACCAGCTCACCGATTTTGCCCGGGCACCGCGGGATGACGATGGCAAACTGGTGGCCAACCACGCTGAGCCCTTTAAGCGACCGCGATCGTCCATGTCACCGACAGTGGTCACCGACAAAGAGGGCCGCTTTGTCATGGCCACGGGTTCCCCCGGGGGCAACTCCATATTGGCCTATACCCTGAAAACATTGATTGGGGTGCTGGACTGGAAATTAAGCCCAGCAGATGCAGTGGCTCTTCCCAATATGGTGGCACGCGGCGATACCGTCCGTATTGAACAGGAGCGAGCGGACCCTGCGCTACTGCAAACCCTGGAGCAACGCGGCTTTCCCGTTAAAGCATCCGCAGGTGAGAACTCGGGCCTCAGTGTGATTGTGAGAGACAGCAATGGACAACTGGCAGGGGCTGCCGATCCACGCAGAGAGGGTACCGTGGCTACCGTGCCCGCCCCCGAAACGGCGCCCGATGATGAATCAAGCCGGTAAACGAACCTTCATGGTTTGACGCGACAATGCCACTAGTTCGCCTTCGCTATCCCAAAAGTCGCCATCGGCCTCGATAATACCGGCGGTCAGATGGCGCGATACAAGCCGACCCAAGAGTGGCCCCGGTGCGGGTATCCGACGACACTGCACAGTCAGCTCCACCGTCGGCACCCAGCCAAACGCTCCGAATAGGCTAAACGGTGGGGGTGGCATGATGTCGGAGAACATCAGTAGATCAACGCTGTCGATAGCAGCGCCATCCTGATGTCTGAGCCACGCAACAAACTCGCCGGTACCCGATTTGCTACCGGTTTCGAACAGTTCCTGCCCCTTCGTTAAGCGTATGTCGATGCGATCATGTATTTCGAGGAAACCCCGTTCCAATACGCGGGTCTCGGCAAATCCAGGGGCCACGGGCGGTTCGGCGCCGCACCAATCCTCACCTCGCAGTAGCTGTAAATCGGTGAAGGCGGCGGTAGCGCGAACTTTCAACTGCCCTTCTTGATAGAGGCTGGCGCTGGCAAAAGTGGTCCCTTTTCCTGCTTGCAAGGGCTCAACCACAATATCGACAGGGCCGAGAACGGTGGGAGCCAAATAGAACGCATTAATCGATAAGGGATCACGATGGGGCAGTGCCCCCTGTAGAGCGCGCCCGATCATAGCGAGCACATAACCGCCGTTGACCGCAGCGCCAATGCGCACTCCGGGGCGGAATTCACCGCGCCAACCATTCTCTGCGACACGCTCAACAGCGGTATCCTGTTCAAACTGGCTCATGGGTTGCTCCGTTATCGCCTATTTGCCGTACATTGTGTGAAATTCAGTTATAACTCGAACCGGAGTAGCACCAACGGCCAAGAATGAAAAAGCCCATGGGAACCCTGCGTTTAACTAAGCACTGCAGACAACTGCTTGTTGCAACGGCACTGATCGCGCTGCCTGCCCTGGGTGCCCAGGATGAATCGGCAGGGGTCGTTATCGATATGCGCACCACCACGTCGACGGGCGACCAGCCAGCACTCGTCGTAGAAGATCCGGAAATTCTGCGCGAGTATCAAGAGGTCATCACGCGAATTGAAGTAGAACAAGGCGCTTACGCCCCTGCATTACCTGAACAACTGCTCGGTTACGGCACCACTTTGCAGCAATTTGAGCGTCACGACGAAGCGGCAGAAGTTTTTCGCCGAGCGACCCACCTTGCGCGTATTAATGGCGGTCTCTACAGCAGCGAACAAATTGCTCTACTGAAAGCAGAAATTCGCAGTCATATGGCATTGGGCGACTACAGCGCGGTTGATGATCGGCAGCGGTATCTCTACCGAGTGGAGCGCCGGGCCCTAGACACTGCCGAAGCATCGGCCAAAGCATTACTCGCCCAGGCCGACTGGCAGCAACAGGCCTACCGGCTCGGTGTGGGCGACGAAGACACACTCAGTGGCCGTCTTATGCTGATGTGGGATCTTTATCGTATGGCGCTTACTAGCTACCTGAAAGCTTATGGCGACTCAGCGGTGGAGTTGCGGGCTCCCTTGATGGGCATGCTGCGCAGCCAGTACTTAATTGCTGGCTTTCGTGGTTATGATCAAAATAATGCTCAAACCACCGCTGAAGCACGCTTGATAGCGCTGAACTCCGAGGCCTACAAGCGAGGTAACTCGGTTATTCAAGCCCTAGTAGAGATTGACGTTGCTAACGAGCTCCCCGTTGAGCAGCGACTGCAAAACACGGTTGCTTTGGGAGATTGGGCACTGTGGTTCGGAAAAAACGACGAGGCCCTCAACCGCTACACACAGGCCATCAATCTAGTAAGTGATTCGGACACGGACACGGACACGGACACGGACACGGACACGGACACGGACACGGACACGGACACGGACACGGACACGGAAAGTAATGATAGGCTGTTGGCTGCTGTATTTGGGGAACCGGTGCCCTTACCTGCGATTCCCGGACTTGCACCCTTTCCAACACCCAAAACCGATGATAGCGGCGCCCTGGTACTGAGCTTCAACGTCACCGAGACCGGGCGTATTACCAATTTTGAACGTACGCGCGAACCTGACGTCAAAGAAGGGGGACGGGAGCTTATACGTTTAATTCGAGCGGTACGTGAGGCTCGGTTTCGACCCCGATTTGAACAAGGGTTGCCTGTGTCGACTGAGGG
>CBFHMA010000056.1:0-12269 GCA_965656775.1 Luminiphilus sp. | reverse complement strand
CGGTCCGAAAGAAGGCATGTCGGTCCTGGTTGAATCCTTTGGCTTTAAGCGAGGGGTGCCCCTCGACGCCGATCTCATATTCGACGCGCGACTGCTACCCAACCCACACTGGGTGAGTGGCTTACGTCACCAGACCGGAAAGGATGACGACGTCATTGCCTTCCTCGAATCTCACCCCCAGAGCCATGCGCTGATTGCCGATGTCGTGGCATTTCTCGAGCGCTGGCTACCCGAGTACCATCACTCTCAACGCAGCTACGTCACCGTTGCCATCGGTTGCACGGGTGGCCAGCATCGATCGGTTTATGTGGCGGAACGTATCTTTGCAAGACTCGAAGCGAGCCAAAGTCGATTGCAAATACGCCACCGAGAACTTGCGAGGCAATCTTCCCCATGATCAGTCGAGATGTTGAGATCATCAATCGCCTGGGCCTACATGCCCGGGCAGCGGCCAAATTAGTCGATTGCGCCGCCCGCTTCAGCAGCGAGCTCACGATCACCAAAGCCGGCAACAAAGTCGACGCCAAGAGCATTATGTCGGTCATGATGCTGGCAGCGGGTAAAGGCACGGGCATAACGCTGACCGCCGACGGCAGAGATGAACAGGCGGCGCTCGATTCCCTCACCACGCTCATTAACAACCGCTTCGATGAAGCAGATTGACATTTTTACCAAGCCTGAAGGTGCAGTCCTCATCAGGGTGCCGGATAATAGTGCACCGAAATGAGGATGCAGCGTGAATACGGCGGTTAAATCTCAGAAACAGCTTGCTCGCTTAGACCGCGCACTTAACCACGGCACCCTGGGCGATGTCGCCGGCATCCTCGCGGACTTGTCACCGGGGGATGTCGCCCACCTGCTCAGCTCTTCGCCCCCCCGCTACCGACACGTGCTCTGGAGCTTACTCGAGGACGAGCAGGAAGCAGAAGTCCTCAATGAACTACCCGAGGATCTGCGCAGTACGTTCCTTCTTGAGATGGAACCCGAGGCGCTGGCCTCTATTGTCGGTAAACTGGATGACGATGATGTTGCCGACATCCTTCAGGAACTGCCCGATGACATAACCGGGCAAGTTCTAAGTGCAATGGATGAGCAGGATCGCGCTCGCATCGAGACCGTACTCGGCTTCTCGGATGATGTGGCCGGCGGTCTAATGAGCACCGACACTATTACGATTCGGGCGGATTTAACCCTCGATGTGGTACTGCGCTACCTCAGACGCCATCAGGAGATCCCCCTCAATACCGATACGGTCATTGTTGTTAATCGTGAAGATCGCTACGTTGGGATGCTGCCTATACGTACACTGCTCGTGAGCGACCCCCACGTCTCAGTTCGCGAAATGATGGTGACCGACAGAGATCCTATCCCAGCTCTAATGCCCGCATCGGAGGTAGCACGCCTATTTGAGCGCAACGATTGGATCTCAGCCCCCGTCGTTGACGACAACGGCCTATTACTCGGTCGAATCACCATCGACGATATTGTTGACGTCATCCGTGAAGAAGCCGATCACTCACTGACCTCGCTCGCTCGCCTCGGCGAAGAGGATACATTTTCACCCGTGATGCAAACCGCGCCACGACGTGCAGTTTGGCTGGGTATTAATCTGTTAACGGCCTTTGTGGCGGCGTCGGTTATCAGCCAATTTCAGGACACCATTGAAAAGGTAGTGGCCTTGGCCGTACTCATGCCGATTGTGGCGAGTATGGGCGGGATCGCCGGCACGCAAACACTGACGGTACTCATTCGTGGTATGGCAATGGGACACATCAACCGCCGGAATCAGCGCTGGCTAGTGGGCCGGGAAACACTGGTTGGTCTGTTCAATGGCGTTCTATGGGCCCTGGTCGTCGCCGTTGCTGCAGCACTGTGGTTTGACGATTGGACTCTGGGGGCCATTATTGCTGCGGCTATGGTCATTAATCTGGTGACAGCGGGTGTATCGGGGGCAACCCTACCCCTGCTCCTGCAACGCCTGGGCATAGACCCTGCACTGGCGGGAGGTGTAGTGCTGACCACCGTTACGGATGTGGTTGGGTTTTTATCCTTCCTTGGTCTCGCCGCCCTGGTATACGGTTAAACGATGACGGACAAAGTGCCTACTGTCGACCAAGACGATTTCGATGGCCCGAGTAAAAGCGCCGTCAAACGTGAAATGACCGCGCTTCAAACCCTTGGAGAACGACTCGTTGCGCTGCCCGCAGCGCGCTTGACGCAGATACCTATTACCGACGATACGCTCCTAGAAGCCATTTCGCTGGCGCAGCGGATCACGGCACGGGGTGGCTTGCGTCGTCAGTTGCAATATATTGGTAAGTTGATGCGGCACATTGATGCGGAGCCCATTGAACAAGCACTCAACGCGCTCAATCATCAAGATAACGAGCAAAAAGCACGCTTTCATCGCCTAGAAAACCTAAGAGATCTGTTTTTAGAGACTGGGGATTCCGCATTGGATACGGTGCTCGTTACCTTCCCTGATGCCGACCGACAACAGCTCAGACAGCTGTACCGCCAACATCAACAAGCCCAGATTGCAGGTAAACCATCGACCGCTGCGCGCAAGCTCTTTCGCTATTTACGGCAACTTGATGAAGCTGCTGGGGACAACCATTGATTGCTATATTCCATATCCATAAAACGGCATAGCACCTCATTTGGCTAGGGGGAAGGCGGCGCTTCCGAGGTCGCTGGTTGTAAGTCGGCCCCAGGCCCTTGGCTGCTGCTCTCTGTCACACCGCTTTGTGTTTGCTTCGTCCCCGTCGCATCAAACACACGAAGGAATTTCACCGTAGGTTCATCGACGGAGCCGGATACACTATAAACACCGCTCGTCAGCGTCTTCACTTGGTCCTTGAAAACTCGGCTCGCGATATACGCGCCCGCAGCCACGGGCAAACCCCCTGCCAGGGCAACTACCCACGGAATATTATTCGCAAGGGGTAAGGTGACCACTAACTCACCATCAATAACCCTTGCCAACAAATCGATGTCACTTGTGAACTTAAAGCCGCCACCGGGGCCCTCTACAGAGAATCCAGGCAGCGCTAGCTGCCCTGTGTTGAAAAGGAGTTTACCTTCGGCTTTTTTGAACGCCACGCCAGGCTCAAACAAACGGGTCACATTGGCGCGCTCAAACAAGCCGGCCAAATTGAGTAGACTGAGTAACCGAACGGCGCCGGTTGCACCGGAAGGCACAGGTAAGAAGGAACCCTCCCTCAGGGTCAAATCCATGTCGCCAACCATCGTCCGTACATCGATATCCATCGGACTACCTGGCCAGCGCAGTACGGCAGCTAAGCGACCATCATCGGTTTCGGCCACGGGCTCTTGCCCAAGAATACTAAAGGTACGGCTCACATTATCGAGCTCAGCATTCAGTACTAATGTGGTTCGGGCTTTTCCGTCATGAGAGGCATGCCAATCCAGCTGAGTGCCCTCAAGTAAATCGATATCAATCAGATTACCGCTCAATTCCGTTAAGCGGAGTAACTGACCATCGCTGTTGAGGTCAAAGCGTACGGCGCCAAGGTACTCCTCGCCTAGACGCATATTCGCGACAACCACCGATAGCGGTCTCGGCAAGTGAGGTGGCGACCAAGCATCACCAGCGTCATCGCCCATCTCGGCGGGCAACTGATCAAAGTCAATTTCATTGATGATAAGTGTCGGATCACCCTTGATGGGAAGAGTGAGTGCAGCATCAAGCCAAGGCGTCGTCATACGCCAGCCATCCCAGCCCTCAAAACGCTCTGCATTGACTTCAGTTTTGCCAATTCGTCGATTCCCTAGCGACAACTGATCAATTTGCAGAGCATCAACAAAAACAGCAGTGGGCGTTTGTTCTTGACCGGACAGCTCTTCACTGGATGGCTCTTCAGTCGATAGCAGCTCAGCAGAGAGCGACCTGACCAGCGGGGTATCAAGCCAAGGCTGCAGGTCGATACTGGGCAATCGACCTGTGACATGCAAGCCATCACCCAGCGGGGTGACGCTTATAGGTTCTGTCGTCGGTGTTAAATCTATACTCACCTGCTCGAGAGCATGACTATCACCTTGCGCAAGAGCATTAAGCCGCTCCCGCCAGAACACCTCTAAACGGTACTTCTGAGCTAATTCAAGACTGGCAGTGAAAGGTGTTTTCGTGGCCAGCGTTTTACCCAAAGGACTCGGTAAATTGATGGCCAAACCCTGCAAATCGGTGCCGATTCGAACCGATGTCCTGCTACCGACACCAACCGCCAACTCGACCTCACAACTGCCCTCTAGGGGCAGCATTATTTGATCGCTGTCATCCCGGCTCAGTGTCTTTAACCAAGGCGTGAACGTATCGGCAGACAGTCGTGTCGTTAGACGAGCGTCAAGCACATCCGCTCCATCCGCTCCGCTTAAGTTTGGGCCTATAACCACATTAAAAGGCTGGGTTAGGATACGGCCTTCGATGCTAGGGGATTGAAACCCGTGTTCAGTATCATAAGCCAAGGGACCCATCATCTGCTCAAGTTCCAGTTGCAAACGATCGGAACGTAGCGTCACACCCTGTAAATAGCTATCGACCTTTACCTGCGGTGATAAATCCCAGCTACTCATATCAATACCAACAGTCAACTCACCGGTGATACTCCCCTGCGCACCCACATCGGACAGCACACTATAGGCTCGCTCATAAACGGGTGACTGTCGTAACGTGGTCACCACACTACTTGCGTCAGAATCAACGCGGCTGGTGGCCAGCAATTTATTCACTGACCCATTGGCATCCACTTCAACCGATACCCCTTGCAATTGAAGATCAGCAACACGCGCACGGGGTGACCAAGCACTGACACGCTGGGTATCCACTAAAATCGTCGCACTCGATGCGGCGAGCGCAGGCCAAACTGGACTAAACGCAAGCTCTAAGCCTTTTATATCAAGGCCAAGCTGTAAGCTTTGCTTGGCTTGACCGTAATCTTTAAAGCCGCCTCGCCATAAAAAAGCCCCCGCCACCGAATCGCCTGAGCGAATCGACATATCTAACCATCGAGACAATGTCGGACTGACTTTTAAGGGTAGATAGCGATCTCGGATCGTCAGTGGCGCGGCGCCAAAGCCAACGGAGAGATACATCGCCAGCTCAGTATCAGTATCAGTATCAGTATCAGTATCGAGGCTCCGCCTTAGAGGGATATCCATAGCAAACTGCACCATTGCATCATGGTCGTTCGCCGTCACCGTCAACAGACCCTGCTCTAGGGTCAGCAGACTGGCACTCCAATGTGCTGACAGACGGCCACGAACGCTTCGAAACAGTAACGGCTGTTGATATGCACGGGGTATATCGAGGCTAAAATCTCGGGTATCAATCCAAGCGGTGGCACCATTGTGGTCAGCCTCAAATGAGGCATCGATGCCACCTAGACCTGGCACACCCTTAAAAGCGCGAGTTGTCAAATCGACTGTCTGGGCCGACACAGACCAATCCACTAGGGGTTCACGATAATTGGCTACCGACAGTTCAAAGCCTTCAATATGTCCTTTGGGCGCCAAAGCCGCCACTACAGGGTTAACCTGGCTGGGGAGCAAACCTGAGTGCTGTATAACAGCACTGAGAGGTGTCACGTCGAACTGACTTATGCGAAGTCGGAGAGCACTGCCCCTGCCATCGACGGAAGCACGCGCCAGCCCAAATCGATGTTCACCGGCAGCAGCTTGGAAATCCTGAATCTGTAACGTCCAACCACTGGCAGATGGCCGCGCCAACGCGGCAGAACTGAAACTATCAAGTCGCAGCCACTGCTCTTGATTAACCCGCAGCGCTAGGTTGCGCGCGGTAATAGACGTGGTGAGGGCAGGACCATCACCTGTTACGTGGTACCAAAATCCCACGTCACCCGCACCACTGCCCTCAATACCCACGAGGGCTAATAGCGGCTGCATATCAGGACTGCTAAAACGGCCATGTAGCTCGCCCTGAAAACTGTTGGTATCGAGGATGTCACCCACACCACTGCCCGCCAGTGACAAGTGACTGCCTTCATCACCGCGCAACCGTAAGCGCAATTGACGCTCGCTGCCAGTACGAAGGAGTTTTCCCGACCCCTTAAAGCCCACACGCCGCTCATCGTCGAGCACAACCATAACGCCCGCATCGGAAACCCAAATGGTTTCCGCATGCTGTAACACAGACGCAAGCGGGGCAACGTTACGTGGGGAGGACTGTGATCGGCTCCCATCGAGAGTCAGTTGCAAGCCCACCAAATGCAAACGACTAAAGCGAATATCGCGTGCCAATAAAGACGCCCACACATCGAACTCAACATCGACCTGCTCGAGTATGAGCGGATTAGCATCGGGGCCACGTGGCATGACCGACAGCTGCTGCAATGTGAAGTGCGGTGAAAATCCACGCAACCCACCGGAGAAAGATTCTAAAGACACCTCTGCGTCAGCGGTTTCAGATAAAAAATCAACCAGCTGCTGATCTATCCGGTGGAGCTCTGCGAGTAGGGCTCGCATGCCGGCACTGTAGGTCGCTAGCGCAATAACAGCACAGACCAAAATGTACCAAAAGGTTCGAGCTAATAAGGAGTAGAGACGTTGCATGGGGAATTAGCGTTGGGACCAGTTGATCTCACTACCAAACGATTCAAGCAACACCTTAGTTTCCAGAAGAGGTAAACCTACCACACCAGTGTAGCTACCCTCTAAACGACTCACAAAGCAGCCAGCAAAACCCTGAATGGCATAAGCGCCCGCCTTATCCCAAGGTTCAGACGTTGCTAAATACTGGGCAATCAGACGTTCAGTTAAGCACCCAAAAGTAACCCGCGTCGATACTAAGCAATGTTGCACAACACCCCCACGTCGAACCGCCACCGCACTGTGCACCAAGTGCTGACGACCTGACAAACGCTGTAACATCACCTTCGCTTCATGTTTATCTGAAGGCTTTCCAAAAATAGCGCCATCAATAGTGACCGTTGTATCTGCAGCCAGAATGAGTCTATCTGCAGCAATCTGTGCTTGTGCTTTTTCCACCGCCATTCGAACCACGTAGTCTTCAGGCAGCTCTCCTGGCAGGGGCGTTTCGTCAATATCACTTGGAATACACTCGAATTCGGTCGTCAACAAGTGAAGTAACTCGCGTCGTCTGGGACTCGCAGAAGCCAAAACCAGGGTCATTACAGCACCTCAAACTGTCGACGCAAACGCCGCAGCGTTGCCCGCAGAGGCAGCCAACACAGCAACGTCAGGGGCACGGACCACAGAAACGCTAAACCCGTACCACCCAATCCGATGGCTAGCATGAGCCAGTGCTCAACCAACAGTGCCAATGCCACCAGCACACCCAACGTAACACTCTGCTGTAGCCCATCGAACTGGCGGATACGCTGATAATTTAACAGTATGAATACATCTGCGACGACCATACCCATGGCCAGAGCACCAACCGTCGATCCATTTATGATGTCAACCAAGAGGCCCGTGGCGGCAGCGGAGACAATGCCGACACGATGGGGCAACGCTAGAGACCAGTAAAATAAAGTAAGCATGACCAATTCGGGTCGAAACCAGCGCCAATCAAGAGGTAGAGGTGCCGCGTGAAAAAGCAGTGCAACCACCAGGGTAGCCACAATCATCCAGCCGTTGTTGGCACCTATCATCTCTGAACGGAGGCGGTGATGGCAGGTTTGTCAACAACCAGCATAACGTGACGTCCACGATCCAGTTGCGCCAAAGGGCGTGACGTTACCGTAAGGAAAGCGGCACCTGGCTCCGCTGTTATGGCCGTAACCTCTGCGACCGGGTAGCCCGGTGGAAACCGGCCACCTAAGCCCGAGGTCACCAGTGTGTCACCCACCACAATATCGGTAGTGGTCGCCACATGGCGTACAACGAGTCTGTCGATATCGCCAGTACCCTCTGCGATCCCTCGAACGCCATTGCGTAATACCTGAACTGGCACTGCGTGAACCGCATCGGTCACCAGTAATGCCCTGCTCGTGCTATCACCCAGCTCCACGACTTGCCCCATTAGGCCGTCAGCACCTAGTAAGGGCTGCCCCTTCCGAACACCTTGGCTCTCGCCCTTATCTAGCACCAGAATATGGCGAGCTGGATCAGCAGCGGTAGCGATAACCTCAGCAACCATAACGTCACCTTCCAGCATAGCCGTTGAATTCAGTAACGCCTTGTATCGTGCATTTTCGGCAAGCGCCGCAGCCAATCGCTGGGTGCGGCCTTTGAGCACGAGGTTCTCATGGCGAAGGCGGGCATTTTCCTCTCGCAATGACTGACGTGACTGCAGATAATGATTGGCCGCTTCCACTGCTCGCAATGGGGATGAGGCAAGTGAATATGCTGCTGCGCTCGTGTCTAGCGCAGTGCTCCGAGCCTCTTGTAAATAGCCACTGTCTCGGAGCCAAAACAAAGACAAAAAACAACACACTAATACCAGCGCAAAGCGCCAACCAACGTGTTTTTCCTTAAGAAAAAGTGGCTTGATGGCGTGTCTCCCGACCTTGGGCTATTGCTGCACTATTCTGTTGATAGTAATTCCAATGCATGACGATCCATCAGCTCAAGTGCCTTACCGCCACCCCGGGCAACGCACGTGAGGGGGTCATCGGCGATAAGAACGGGTAGTCCTGTCTCATGGGCGATACGTTTCTCAATGTCTCTGAGCAAAGCGCCTCCCCCAGTTAGCACGATACCGGACTCGGCAATATCGGCAGCCAACTCTGGGGGCGACTGCTCAAGCGCCATTTTCACGGCCCTTAAAATAGACTCCAGAGGGTCTTCCAAAGCCCCACGAATTTCATCACTGTTGAGGGCGAAACTTTTAGGAACCCCCTCGGCTAGGTGTCGGCCGCGCACATCTATTTCGCGAAGTTCGCTGCTGCTGTAAGCACAGCCAACTTCCTGTTTAATACGCTCGGCAGTCGATTCACCGATGAGGCTGCCATAGCGACGTCGAACATATGATACAATGGCCTCATCGAACCTATCGCCTCCGACACGGATCGAGTCTCTGTAAACGACACCATTCAGTGACAATATAGCGATTTCCGTCGTGCCGCCACCGATGTCAACCACCATGCAACCAGAGGCTTCGTCGACATCGAGCCCCGCACCAATAGCAGCCGCCATAGGCTCTTCAATAAGACGGACTTCTCGAGCCCCTGCACTCAGAACCGACTCCCGAATAGCCTTGCGCTCTACCTGTGTCGACATACAGGGCACACACACCAAAACCCGTGGACTCGGCCGAATAAATTGAGTTTCATGCACCTTAGCAATAAAGTGCTGCAGCATTTTCTCGGTGACCTGAAAGTCGGCGATAACACCATCTTTCAGCGGTCTGATGGCACGAATATTACCCGGGGTTCTGCCTAACATGCGCTTGGCGTCACGACCTACAGCTTCAATCGATTTCTGTCCGTTGTGGATTCGAATGGCAACCACTGAGGGTTCGTCTAAAATAATGCCTTTGTCTTTGACGTAGATCAGCGTATTCGCCGTACCCAAATCGATCGACAAATCGTTGGAAAACATGCCTCGAAGGCGTTTGAACATGGGGGCTCCCTGAACTAACCCTGAGCCATCAATGGCACTGCCACAGCCAACCCTGAGTCACCCTAGTGTGTGCATTGCCCGGCGTGGCCGTTATCGTGGCCGCGCCTATGTCGGTACAAAAAAATGGCCGACAAATCAGGGGCTTCGCGAATAAAAATAATGTGGTGAATGTACCAATGACGGGGTTTTTGGGCAAGGCGCAAATATGATAGCGTCCTCGCTCCCCGATGTTTCAGGAATGCTCAGGCCCATGTCCGTGTCACGCTTAGATGTTACTCAAATTGCTCAATTGGCGCGCCTATCAATCGCAGATGGGGCCCTGGATGACGTTACCGATCGCTTTTCTCGCATATTGACACTGGTCGATCAACTTCAGCAGGTTCCCACCGATGGCGTTGAGCCCATGTCTAACCCCCACGACATGACCCAGCGCTTGCGCGCCGACGAGGTGACCGAGATCAATCAACGGGACATGCTGCAAGCTGTCGCCCCCGAGGTGCAAAAAGGCTATTTCCTGGTACCGAGGGTAATCGACTAATGACCATCGAACTCCATGAACGCAGCGCTCTGGATCTGAGCAAAGCATTACAGCGACGTGAAGTATCGTCGGTCGAACTTACCGAGGCGCTCCTAGACCGTATTCGTACGTACGATCACACCCTCAACAGTGTCATAACGGTAACGGCGGATCAGGCACTCGCCGAGGCTAAAGCGGCCGATGCAATAATCGCCCGAGGGGAAGCGGGTCCTCTTACCGGTGTGCCACTGCTCCACAAAGATATTTTCTGTACCCAAGGGGTTCGCACCAGTTGTGCCTCTCGCATGCTTGATAATTTCATTCCTCTCTACGATGCGACCGTTGTAAAAAAACTTCGAGCTGCTGGTACCGTCAGCCTAGGCAAAACGAATATGGATGAGTTCGCCATGGGCTCATCGAACGAAACGAGCTACTACGGTCCGTGCCGCAACCCCTGGGACCCCGAGCGTGTGCCCGGGGGTAGTTCTGGTGGTTCTGCGGCTGCGGTTGCGGCGGGTTTTGCCCCCCTGGCTACAGGCACCGACACCGGCGGATCGATACGTCAGCCTGCAGCCCTCTGTGGTATCACAGGCTTAAAACCAACCTACGGTCGCGTCTCGCGATTGGGCATTATTGCCTTTGCATCGTCCCTCGATCAGGCGGGACCCATGACGCGAAGTGTGTCCGACACAGCATTAATGCTGAATGCCATGTGTGGTATCGATGACGCCGATTCCACCTCCGCCGACGTCACCACACCCAATTTTTTAGCGGCGCTCTCGGGGGATATTCAAGGCCTGCGTATCGGCATTCCCAAGCAATACTTCAGTGCAGACCTCAATCCAGTGGTGGCCGATCAGATACATCAAGCACTCGGCGAACTTACCGCTCAAGGGGCAGTCTTGGTCGATATCGATTTGCCACACACCCATCAGGGCATTGCCACCTATTACGTGATTGCGCCCGCCGAGGCGTCTGCCAACTTGTCACGGTACGATGGGGTACGCTTTGGGCATCGCTGCGACACACCCAAAGACCTCACAGATCTCTACCAACGCTCACGCAGCGAAGGTTTTGGCGAGGAAGTGCAGCGGCGTATCTTAGTGGGTACTTACGCCCTATCGGCCGGCTTCTACGATGCCTACTTTAAAAAGGCGCAGCAGGTGCGTCGCATCATTAGTAACCACTTCAAACAGGCCTTTTGGAGAATTGTTCCCGTTCGCAACATTGCACAGATCCTGAAGGCTTGGTTCCGAGTCCCATCTGTGTGCAGTGTTTCCTGCGATACAGCTTGCAGGGTGCTCCCACAACACCGCCATGCACCAGCAACGAGCTAGCCCCATGGCTACGCAACCTCGACATGCACACAATTGGGTGATGCTACCTCCATATAGGCTGTGGGGGTGGCCTTGGGCGCCTGGTATGTAAAGACCCCGTGACGAACGCAGTCCATGCACCTCAGACGTGGACTTCCCTGGTTCCAGGGCTACTCGAGATCTGTGCGAATTCCACTGTTTTCAAGACGAAACATAACCAAGGAGACACCATCTCTGGACGTCTCATGTTGCATACGATTTCCGGAACTTCAAACACTCAAGGAACACAGATTACAGATCAACAAGAAATTGCGTGCATAAACAAACCGAATCGGGAAATCCCGTGTTGCGTCCGTGCAACCCTTGACCTTTAGATGTCCAAGCCAGCATCGAATTTCTATCCATCCAGGAACCTATCAAGGACCTGTAGGCTATTCCCGCGGCCAGCTCTGGGATTTGCAAGACTCCTGAGCGATACCTCCTATCATACATGGGTTCTCATTTGCGACTCCAAAACGGAAGCCTTGGTGCCAGCTTCGCCTATTTGGGCTCTTTTGCCTCTTTTGGAGGCATAGGCTGAGCCGTGACTGTCTGCTTTCACATCGGTCTGCGCGGGTCCTCGTATCCTCTGCTTCCACTGGGAAGACAAACAAATAAACAAATGAATAAATGTGAACCTCCCGCAGCGCGCGGGGGATTGATTCGGGGAGAACTATTCTCCCCAGCCACGGGCGTCGCCCCTACCTGTGGGCAGGCGGGGCCTATTCGCACATGGTGCGAAGCGCCGAGGCAGTAACTACACGAACCCTAAACCCTGTGTACTAAGCCGTCTATACGTCACTGCGACCGAGCTATTCCACAGCTGCCTGCATTCC
>CBFHMA010000055.1:0-12280 GCA_965656775.1 Luminiphilus sp. | reverse complement strand
CACCTTCGGGCGCTATTTGTCTGACGATATTGTCGATGAGATCCTCGAGAGTCCAGAGGGGCTGGAACTGGGGGGCGACCTTCGAGAGGTCACCATCATGATGTCCGATATCCGAGGATTCACCACATTTAGTGAGCACCTCCCACCACAGCAGGTGGTAGCGCTGCTCAATCGCTACCTCGGTCGCATGACGGATATCATCATGTCATATCAGGGGACTATCGATGAATTTCTAGGCGATGCTGTGCTTGCGGTATTTGGCGCACCTCGCCGTCGGGACAACGACGCCGAGCGTGCCGTGCGCTGTGCACTTGAAATGCAACAAGCCATGGATGCTATCAACGCCGCCAATCTTGCCGATGGCCTTCCCACCCTGGAAATGGCAATTGCACTGAATACTGGAACCGTCGTTGCCGGTAACATAGGTTCCGAACGCCGCTCAAAATATGGCTTTGTAGGTCATGCCATGAATGTCACGTCGCGCATTGAAGACATCACTGCACCGAATGAAATTCTGGCGGCGCAAAGCACCGTTGACGCCATTCAAGTGCAGTGCCACCTCGGCAACCGTCGAGCCTTAAGTGTTAAGGGGATTAACGAGACGATTGCCGTTTATTCAATCGAGGGAATTCAATCGTGACCGCCTCTGCACAAAAACTTCTTTTAGTGGAAGACAACGAGATCAATCGTGACATGTTGGTGCGTCGGCTCTCACGAGCCGGTTATACGTTGGTGGCTGCTGGCGATGGTGCTGAAGCCCTCGACAAAATGCGCGCCGAGCATCCCGCCTTGGTGCTACTCGATATGAACTTGCCCGTAAAAGATGGTTGGACCACGTGCCAAGAGGCGCGTGCCGACACCGCCCTCTCGAGCATTCCCATTATCGCCTTAACGGCTCACGCGATGGACAGCGATCGTGAGCATGCTCTATCCATAGGTTGTAACGATTACGCCACAAAACCCATCGACTTCCCCGATCTCCTGAAAAAAATCGAGCGGCTGTTAACACCGTGAAGTGGCAACGTAGCTCACTCAGCCTACGAACGCGGCTCTACCTTTTCTCGGGGGGCATTCTGACCTTGTTCGCCGTAAACGTTGCCACCCACGTTTGGGGCAGTTTTGCACGTTCCGAGTCACTGGTTGACTATCGCGATGCGGTGAATGCAGCCCAGCTCATCACCGACTTGGAACAGAGCTTGGAAGATAACCGCCAACAGGTACTTGTGTTAGCTACCTTACGAGAGACCACTGAAGATCCTTTAGGTGTCAACGAACGTGAGGCTGCCCTTGGGGAACTCAACACCATTGAGCAGCGATTGCGGCGCTTAGGGGCACTGGGGGGAGAAGGCACCGAGGACTACTACCGACGCCTACACGATAGCGCCAGTAAATTGCTGTTGGATTGGCGCCGCTTTTACAGCGACTACAACAATCGATCAGTGGTACTGAATATGGATTCAGCAACCACCTATAACGATGCATTCCAGCGCTTGCAGGAACTCGATCAACGACAGGCGTTTCTAGCGGTACAACGCTCCAATACCATCGATCGGACCATTAGCATTACCGATCGCATCACCGTCTTTGGCTTTGTGACTACCATTGCAGTCACCATGTTGCTGGTGATAGCCCTGATACGCAGCACCAACGCCAGCTTGCTACGCTTAAAAACCGGCGTTCAACGCTTTGGCTCGGGCGATCTCACCCACCGTATCGACGCCGTTCGGGACGCGGGTGAAATTGGAGATTTGGCGCGAACCTTCAATGACATGTCGGCCAAGTTGCAAAGCGCCATCGAAGACGTGCGCGACGCCAAGGCTAACGCCGATGCTGCCAATGCGGCTAAATCGATGTTCTTGGCCAACGTGTCCCACGAGCTACGCACACCGCTAAACGCCATTATCGGCTATAGCGAAATGCTGCAGGATGAAATTGGCGACCCTGGAGAGCTCGATCGTGATCAGTTCCACCACGACTTGGGGACCATCATCTTTTCAGGACGCCAACTATTGAGTCTTATCAACGATATCTTGGATCTCTCGAAAATCGAGACCGGCAAGATGCTGGTAACGAAAGAATGGTTCCAGCCAGCGGCGTTGGTGTTTCAGGTCTGTGACTCTTTGTCACCACTGCTTTCCCAAAACAGTAACCAGTTAGCGTTGGATATCGATAGCGACATGCCGGAGCTGTATAGCGATCCGGGTAAGGTGCAGCAAATTGTCACTAACTTGTTCAGCAATGCCTGCAAATTCACCCAAGAGGGCACCATCACTGTTAGCGCGCGTATGCGCGACGATGAGCTCATGATATCGGTCGCCGATACAGGTATTGGCATGACCGAAGAGCAGCAACACCGCGTGTTCGATGCATTCATTCAGGCGGAGTCGACAACCAGTACAGAGTATGGCGGTACGGGTTTAGGGCTCGCGATTGTGAAGCAGTTCTGCGAAATGCTTGGGGGGGATATTCAGCTGGCCAGCGCCCCAGGAGAGGGGTCGACTTTTACCGTGGCTCTTCCTGCTGCCCAAGGGTCAGATCGCGCAACCGCTTGAGCGCTTCTTCGCGTTTGCGAAGATCTTTGGACAACACTTCATTAAGCGCATCTAGGGTGTCGATGCGCCGCTCGAGGGTCTCTACCGCTGCGAGTGCCAAAACCATAACAGCGGCTCGCTCATCAACAATGCTGCCATGCGTATCCGTCTGGCCCTGTACCAGCTTGGCGTCGCTCATTAATGTGACAAAGGCAATGCCGACATCCGCTTCACGCTGAGCTTCTGGGGTGCCGGTGCGGCGATGGCGCTCGAATAGTACCCGGGCAGCACGGTAATCCCGCGACGCTAATGCCCTGACACCCAGATCAAAATCGTTAATGCTCTGCGCCGCGAGTTCTTCGCAGTTACACGGTTGAATGTGACTTTCGGGTTCTGGTAACGATAGGGGCTGTGGCGGCAGCACCTCAACCACGGGTCTTGGGTTGGGCTCAGGTTGCGAGGCACACCCGGTTAGTAACGCCATGGTGAGCGCTAATAACCATGTAGTAGGTAAAGTCTGCCTGAACACGTGATTACTCAACAATCGTTTGGGGGAGAATAGCACTGCCCAATACGACCGACCAGCCAAAATCCAACCCTGTCACTCTGGCCTCATGTGGGGAAACAACAACACATCGCGAATAGAGGGGGAATTGGTTAGCAGCATCACCAATCGATCGATACCAATACCCTCCCCTGCGGTAGGTGGCATACCGTACTCCAGTGCCCGCACATAATCGGCATCGAAATGCATGGCTTCTTCATCGCCGGCATCTTTTTCAGCGACTTGGGCAAGAAAACGATCTGCTTGGTCTTCGGCGTCATTGAGTTCACTGAACCCATTGGCTAATTCACGCCCCCCGACAAAAAATTCAAACCGATCGGTAATCGAAGGATCTTGATCATTGCGTCGGGCCAACGGCGAAACCTCGGTCGGGTAGGCAGTAATGAACGTGGGCTGGGCTAATTTCGATTCTGCCGTCTCCTCGAAAATTTCAATCTGCACTTTACCGAGTCCCCAGCTGGGCTGTACATCAATACCCAATTCGGCGGCGACTGCACTTGCACTTCCTAAGTTATCAATGTTCGAGAGTTCGAGTTGGGGGTTGTGCTTCAGAATAGCCTCAACAACCGTGAGTCGCTCAAAAGGCTTAGCGAAGTCAATACTAATGTCACCGTAATCTAACTGAGTGCTACCAAGCACCGACTGGGTCAGTTCCCTCAGTAGGGTTTCGGTCAGGTCCATAGCATCGCGATAATCGGCGTAAGCCCAATAGAACTCAATCATAGTGAATTCCGGATTGTGCCGTGTCGACAGCCCCTCGTTACGGAAATTGCGGTTGATCTCGTAAACCTTCTCAAAACCTCCCACGGTCAACCGCTTGAGATACAACTCAGGCGCTATTCGTAGGTACATATCCATATCGAGGGCATTATGGTGCGTCACAAACGGCTTCGCGGCAGCACCACCGGGGATGGGATGCAGCATAGGCGTTTCGACCTCCATAAAACCGCGTTCATCCAAAAACTGACGAATAAACCGAATGGTGGCTGAGCGGATTCGGAAGACTTCACGCGCCTCTGGATTCACAATGAGATCTACATAGCGCTGCCGATAACGCATTTCCTGATCGGCCAGACCATGGTATTTGTCGGGGAGTGGTCGAAGGGCTTTAGTCAGTAACCGAGCCTCAACCATATTGATGTAAAGGTCGCCCTTACCACTTTTATGCAGGGGCCCTTGGGCTGCCACAATGTCACCCAAATCCCAACCTTTAATGGCATCTAGCGTGGTCTCATCCAAACCCTTTCTATTGATATACAGCTGAATCGTGGCGGAGCCATCCTGTATCAATAAAAAGGCACCGCGATTTCGAATCAACCGGCCCGCGACCGCAAAATGCCGATCGGCCTGCTCAAGGCTCTCTTTCGAATCATCACCAAAACGCTGCTGTAAGTCAGCGGCCATAGCACTACGTCGAAAATCATTTGGGAAAGGGTTTCCCTGCTGCCGCAGTGATGTGAGCTTGGCACGGCGCTCGGCAATCAATTTGTTGTCATCGCTGGGGATGGCGTTGTCCGCTTCACTCATGGGGTTGTTCCTAGGGTGTTGGGTGCAGATTTAGCGATCAAAGACCTTTTTTTAGGGAAGCCTCAATAAACGCATCGAGGTTACCGTCGAGTACGCTCTGGGTGTTACGGGTTTCAACACCGGTGCGTAAATCTTTAATGCGAGCGTCATCGAGTACGTAGGAGCGAATTTGACTGCCCCACCCGATGTCGGCCTTGTTATCTTCAAGGACTTGCTTTTCAGCGCTACGCTTTTGAATCTCAAGCTCGTATAGCTTGGCGCGCAACTGCTTCATGGCGTTGTCTTTGTTTTGATGCTGCGAGCGCTCGGTCTGGCAGCTAACAACCACACCTGTGGGTTCGTGTGTGATCCGTACCGCCGAATCAGTAGTGTTAACGTGTTGCCCACCCGCGCCCGAGGATCGATAGGTATCGACACGAAGGTCAGCAGGATTAATGTCGATTTCAATGTTGTCATCGATCTCGGGGGAGACAAATACCGATGCGAACGAGGTGTGACGACGATTGCCACTATCGAAAGGTGATTTCCTTACCAATCGGTGAACGCCAGTTTCCGTTCGTAGCCAACCGAAGGCATACTCCCCCTCGAATTGCACTGTCGCACTTTTAATACCCGCCACTTCACCCGCCGACACTTCCATTAATGTCGCTCTAAAACCTTTGTCTTCACCCCAACGCAAATACATCCGCAATAACATCTCGGCCCAATCTTGGGCCTCGGTACCACCCGAACCTGCCTGAATATCGAGGAAGGCATTATTCGGATCCATCTCTCCCGAGAACATCCGACGAAATTCAAGCATTTCTAACTGACTAATCAGACCTTGAATATCACCGCCAACCGCCTCAGCCGTCTCTTCGTCATCTTCTGCGACCGCCATTTCCAGAAGATCCGAGGCGTCGGCGTAGCCGGAATCGAGCTGTTCAATGGTTTTGACCACCGTCTCCAGCGCCGACCGCTCGCGGCCTAGCGCTTGTGCTCGCTCGGCGTCTTCCCATACGGTGGGCTCGGCAAGTTCTAGTTCAACCTCGGCAAGCCGATCTTTCTTCTCAGCATAGTCAAAGATACCCCCTCAGCACGTCAGTACGCGCTCGGATATCCTTAAGTTGATTCATTAGCGGGGCAACTTCCACGGGAGTCCTCGGTTTGGAAAAACGGGCGTGGAGTCTAGCTGAGGCAAGGCTCCCATGCCAGCAGAAGAGTTTAGGCGACGGCGGGTGACAGGGCCTCTACCAAGAGTTGCAAACGCCGCTCACCCCGGTAGTCATTAATATCAAGCCGGTACACCAACTCCACTTCGGTTATCGAATCATCGGGCCAAATAGTCGTATCGACATTGAAGGCAATGGCATCCAATACCGTACCCTGACTCTCAACCGTCATTTTAAGGTGCCGCTCTTTCAACAAGCGCTGCTGGCGCAGTTGGAATCGACCATCGAAGACAGGCTCAGGGAACTGCTGTCCCCAGGGACCACCGTGACGCAGCGCTTCGGCCATATCGACATGCATATCAGCGGCGGCTAGTGGGCCATCGGTATCGATAACCGCTTTCGGTGCTATGTGACCAAGTGCTTCAGCTACAGCGCGATCGAAAGCATGGCAAAAGGCAGCAAGGTCACTATGAGCAATAGACAAGCCTGCCGCCATAGCGTGGCCCCCAAACTTGCTAACCAGCCCTGGATGTTGTGTGGCTACTCTGTCGAGGACGTCGCGGATATGAACACCGGGTATGGAGCGTCCCGATCCCTTTAATTCACCGTTACCACTCTCCGCGAAAACAATAGTGGGACGGTGATATCGCTCCCGCAGTCGGGCTGCAAGAATGCCCACAACGCCCTGATGAAAGCCAGGATCGTAAAGCGCCAAACCAAAGGACGCCTCTACATCACCGGGCTCTAAGGCCGCAAGTTGCGCCAATGCATCTTCCTGCATTTGCGCCTCTATATCTCGACGCTCTCGATTATAGTCATGCAACTGCTGCGCTAGTGGTCGAGCCTCTTGGGTACTGGCTGCCAACAGGCACTCAATACCCACCGACATATCGTCTAATCGGCCAGCAGCATTTAAGCGCGGACCCAATCGAAAACCCAAATCGGTACTACTCATTTGGCTGGCATCACAACCTGCCACTTCCAATAGCGCTTCGATACCGGGCCGAGCTCTTCTCGCTCGAATGCGCGCCAAACCGGCCGACACCAAAATACGATTATTGCGATCGAGGGGGACCACATCGGCAATGGTGCCCAGCGCCACAAGGTCAAGTGCATCACCCAAATTGGGTGGCTCAATACCGGCCTGAGCAAACCACCCACGGTTGCGTAACTCAGCGCGCAGTGCGGTGAGTACGTAAAACATAACACCAACACCCGCCAAGGACTTGCTTGGAAAATGACAACCGGGCTGATTGGGGTTCACGATAACATCGGCTGGGGGTAACTCGGCGCCTGGTAAATGGTGATCTGTAATCAATACGGAAATGCCCAATCCCTGGGCGGTAAGAACACCCGAGTGACTCGCAATACCGTTGTCTACGGTAACAATAAGATCGGGTTGCCGCTCGGCGGCAAGTACAACAATCTCCGGAGACAGTCCGTAGCCAAACTCAAAACGGTTGGGCACCAAATAAGAAACGTCGTTGAGTCCCATCTGGCGCAACAACGAGACCGCCAACGCCGAGCTGGTTGCACCATCGGCGTCGTAATCGCCAACGATTACAACCCTGGCCTCTCCCTCGATGGCATCGGCCAACAGATCGGCAGCTTGTTGCACACCCAGCAGACTTTGGGGCGATGCCAGCTGATTCAACGATAGGTTCAGTTCATCAGGATGTTGAACGCCTCGGTTGGCATAAATCCGTTGCAGCACCGGTGACACCGCAGCCTGAGCCATGGCTGGAGTGACAGGAAGCGCTCTGCGACGTAGCGAAAGATTCATCAGGCGCTAACGTGTGTCGCCATATGCTGCTGTACCACGGCAAGATCGTTGGGAAGTATGGTGAAGCGCTCGGTACGCTCGAACAGGTCACTCAAATGGCTGGGCAATGTGGCCTCGGTATCGACACCTGCTTCAGCAATCGCACCAGGAAACTTTGCCGGATGAGCAGTGGCAAGAGTGACCATCGGTTGTTGCTTATCTCGCGCACAATCGTAAGCGGCCCGTGTACCGATAGCACTGTGGGGATCCAGCAAGTAACCGTTGTGGCGCCATACTCTTTCAATTTCAGCGCAAGTATCGTCATCAGATACGCACTGACTTGAAAATAGTCCGCGGGCTGTCGCCATTGCCGCTTCACTCAGGTTGATAGCGCCATCATTGAATGCGGCCATCAATCCTCGCACCGCCGAGCCATCACGTTGATACAGATCAAACATGAGACGCTCAAAATTGGATGACACCGTAATGTCCATACTAGGCGACAAGGACTGGGCCAATGACTGGCGCGCATACTCACCAGTACTTAGTAGACGATGCAGGACATCATTACGGTTGGTGGCGATCACCAACTGATCGATTGGGAGGCCCATACAGCGAGCCAAATACCCTGCGAAAATATCCCCAAAGTTACCCGTGGGCACCGAAAAATTCACGGCCCTGTCGGGACCACCCAAGGCCAGAGCAGCGTAAAAGTAATACACAATCTGAGCCATAATACGTGCCCAGTTAATCGAGTTAACGGCCACCAATGAGCGTTGCTCGGGCAAGAAGGGGGCTGCTACAAAACTGGCTTTTACCATAGCTTGACAATCGTCGAAGTTACCCTCAATAGCCAAATTATGGATGTTACTGCCGGCCACCGTGGTCATTTGACGACGCTGAACCTCCGACACGCGGTTGTGGGGGTACAAAATAAAAATGTCGATGTTCTTGCACTGGCGACAGCCCTCGATAGCCGCAGAGCCCGTGTCACCCGACGTGGCACCCATAATGACCACTTTCTGCTGACGGCGCTCGAGCACATAATCCAACAACTGACCCAGCAGTTGCAGTGCAAAGTCCTTAAATGCCAGTGTGGGTCCATGGAATAGCTCTAAGACCCACTGGTTATGGTCGAGCTGTACCAACGGTGCAACGGCATCGTGGCGGAACTGGGCATAGGCAGTATCGATCAATGCTTGAAGATCTGACGGGGGAATGCTGCCCTCAACAAAGGGCATTAAAATCTGGAAGGCAAGCTCGTTGTAACCCATGCCGCGAAAATCACGGATTTGCTCGGGCGTAAAACAGGGCAGCGTCTCGGGAACGTACAGGCCACCATCGCTGGCCAAACCGGCAAGCAACACCTCTTCAAAATTCAATGCTGGTGCGAGACCACGGGTACTGATATAGCGAATCGCCACTACCCTACTCCTAAAATTCTTCTACGCGAAGCTTGGCTACGGGACCTTGAACGCTATCAAGATTCTCAATAGCGACGAGGGCGCGCTCTAACCGTATTGCAGATGCCTGATCGGTAATGATGACCACCTGCGCGACCGACACCCCTGCTTGAGGCGATCGTTGCAACAAGGACTCAATGCTAATGTCTTCAGCGCCGAGAAGCCTTGTGATATCTGCCATGACCCCAGGCTTATCCTCGACTGTAAGCCGCAAATACCAGCTGGTTTCCACTTCACCCCGAGGCACAATGTCCAGCTGCTCAAGTTCGGCCTGGGGCAGACCCAGAGCAGGCGCCGGCGGTATGTGGCCCGCAGCAAGGGCGCGAGCAATATCTGTGACATCGCCCATAACGGCTGATGCTGTGGGGAGAGCGCCCGCACCGGGGCCAACTAACACAAGTTCGCCCACCGCATCGGCGGAAATCATCACGGAGTTCAGCACGCCATTGACATTGGCGATTTGTTTATCGGCGGGAATAAGCGTCGGATGCACCCGAAGGTCCACCCGTTCTCCTTGTCGGCGTGCAATACCTAGGTGTTTAATGCGGTACCCGAGCTCCTCGGCAAATTTTAGATCTTCGGGTGCCACTCTATTGATGCCCTCGGTAAACGGCGCATCGAGCTGCAGTGGCATTCCAAAGGCCAGTGCCGCCAAAATAACCAGTTTGTGAGCAGCATCGGTGCCATCAATATCAAAGGTGGGGTCAGCCTCCGCATAGCCTAGGGCTTGTGCTTCTGCCAAAACATCTTCAAAAGCACGGCCCGCACTCGCCATCTCGGTAAGAATAAAGTTACCTGTGCCATTAATGATGCCGGCTAAACCCTCGATATGATTACCCGCAAGGGCCTCCCGTAGGGTTTTGATAATGGGAATGCCACCCGCTACAGCTGCCTCGAATTGGAGGGAGCAACCCTTTTGCTCGGCTAGGGCGATGAGCTCATTACCGCAAACCGCAATTAATGCCTTGTTGGCCGTCACCACGTGCTTGCCCTGAGACAACGCGGTTTCAACCAGTGTTCGCGCAACGTCAGTGCCGCCAATCAACTCGATGACCACATCGATGTTGGGATCATTGGCGACAGCGAATATGTCGCGGCTTACTTTATAGCCAGCAGTATCGCAGCTGGAGCTATCTCTGCGTGCGCCAATATGTGTCAACTCGACCCTAGTGCCGCAGCGATGACTAATAACCCCTGTACTACGGTTAAACAGGTTAACGACGCCACTACCCACCGTCCCCAGACCACAGAGCCCAACACGCACGGCTTGATGACTCATGACTCCGGCTCCCGGTTGCGCATCGGTCCATCGCGCAACAATCGTCTAATACCGCGCAAAGCCTGCCGAGTCCGATGCTCGTTTTCAATCAGTCCAAAGCGCACAAAGCCCTCGCCGTACTCACCAAAACCAATGCCGGGAGATACCGCAACACCTGCTTGCTGCAATAGCAATTTGCTAAATTCTACCGAACCCAGGTCACGAAAAGGCTCGGGAATCTGGGCCCATACAAACATGGTCGCTTTTGGCGGCGTTACGGGCCAACCGGCGTCATTGAGGCCCTGACACAGGACATCGCGACGGCGACGATACATATCACAAATATCAGTAACACATTGCTGATCACCCTCTAGCGCAGCGATAGCAGCCACTTGCACCGGGGTAAAAATGCCATAGTCGAGGTAGGACTTGATGCGTGTGAGCGCGCCAATCAATTCCTCGTTGCCGCAGCAAAAACCCACGCGCCAGCCAGGCATATTGTAGCTTTTCGAAAGGGTAAAAAATTCCACAGCCACATCGCGGGCGCCAGGCACCTGCAGGATACTTGGCGCCACGTAACCATCAAAGCACAGATCGGCATAGGCCAAATCGTGCACAACCCAAATACCCTGCTCCTTAGCCACTGCAACGACTTTTTCAAAAAAAGACAACTCAACGCAATGACCCGTGGGATTTGATGGGAAATTGAGTACCAGCATTTTGGGCTTGGGGTATGTATTTCGGATTGCCAAATCAAGCTGTTCGAAAAAGGTTTCCTCATCGGACATGGGGACATGGCGCAAATCCGCCCCCGAAATCACAAACCCATAAGGGTGAATCGGGTATGAGGGATTAGGGACCAGAATCGAGTCACCTGTGCTAGTCGTGGCCAGTGCCAAGTGAGCCAGACCCTCCTTTGAGCCGAGAGTGACAATGGCTTCTTTGCTGGGATTTAGTGACACGTCATAGCGACGGTCGTACCAATCACAAATGGCCTTTCTCAATCGGGGAATGCCCTTGGATTGGGAGTAGCGATGGGTGTCACCGCGCTGCACGGTTTCTGTCAATTTATCGACGATATGGCGCGGGGTTGGCTGGTCCGGGTTACCCATCCCGAAATCAATAATATCCTCACCACGGGCGCGCGCGGCCGACTTGAGCTCGCCAATAATGTTAAACACGTAGGGCGGTAAACGCTCTATACGTTGGAAGTTATGGTTCACCGTGGCACTGCTCCGGGTTGATCTGAGGCGCTGCTACATCCGCGCTAATGGTTAGTTAAGCCCGAGCACACGCTCAAGCTGATCTGCTGATTTATAACCGGGAATCATTTCACCCGAGCTGGTAATAATGGCGGGTGTACCACGAACCCCAAGACGACTACCCAGCTCGTATTGCGCTGACACGGGGCTATCATCACAGGCATTAACGGGCAACACGGCACCAGCCTTGAGCTTGGTAAGGGTGCCCCGACGATCTTTAGCACACCAGGCAGTGGAAAGTTTTTTAGCACCGTCCGAGTCAACACCTGCACGTGGATAAGCCAAATAGCGAACCTCGACGCCCGCCTCGTTCAGAGCCTCAACTTCCTTATGTAATTTTTGGCAATAGAAACAAGTCACATCGGTAAAGACCATAATGTAGTCGCGAATATCACCCTCGGGCGAAAACACGATCATGTCCTCGATATTCACCGAATTGATGAGTGCTTTCCGATTGGTTTCACGCTTTTGCTCAGTAAGATTCACAAGGTCCGTATCACGAATAGCGTAAAGATCACCGACCACAAAATGACTCGCAGTCTCATCAACATACAAGGTCAAACCATTTTCAAGCACCACCTCCAGCAACCCCTGCGCTTCAGTGGCCGTTACGGATTCCACAGGCACGTCGATGCCGGCGTTTTTAGCCAGTGTATCGGTCAGTTTTGCGACCACCGCATCGGCGGTTTTGGCGTCGAGCTCGTCACTGTTCGCTCGTTGCGCCCCGATTATTACCACGACAAAAAAGACTACGAGCCACA
>CBFHMA010000054.1:0-12490 GCA_965656775.1 Luminiphilus sp. | reverse complement strand
ATTGGCATCTGCAGCGGCCTGTACTAGGAGCGAATCAATGAACTGGGAAGTGGTGATGGGACTCGAGGTCCACTTACAACTGGCTACCCAGTCAAAAATATTTTCTGGCGCCGCTCATCATTTTGGAGCCGAACCTAACGTGCAAGCCTGTGCCATCGATTTGGGCATGCCGGGAATGTTACCGGTGCTCAACGAAGAGGCGGTTCGCTTTGCGGTTATGTTCGGATTGGGCATTGGGGCAAAGGTTGGTAAGCGTTCGGTATTCGATCGAAAAAATTATTTTTACCCTGACCTTCCCAAAGGTTATCAGGTGAGCCAATTTTTTGAGCCTATCGTGGGCGAAGGTGTATTTGACATCCCCATGCCCGATGGCAGCTTGTTTCCGGTGCGTATAACCCGCGCCCACCTCGAGGAAGATGCCGGCAAGTCAGTGCACGACGCCTTTGCAGGGCAAACCGGCATCGACCTGAACCGCGCCGGTACACCACTGCTTGAGATTGTCACTGAGCCCGATTTTCGCACCGCTGAGCAAGCCGTTGCGTACCTTAAAGCCCTTCATTCATTAGTCACCTATCTGGGGATCTCTGACGGCAATATGGCTGAGGGCTCCATGCGCTGCGATATCAATATCTCACTGCGCCCTCAGGGTACAACCGAATTCGGCACGCGAACCGAGATCAAGAATGTCAATTCGTTCCGGTTTGTAGAGCGGGCTATTGCCGTTGAAGTCGAGCGTCAGCGTGACATTCTTGAGGATGGCGGCTCGATCACTCAAGAGACTCGACTCTACGACGCCGACAACAACGAAACCCGATCTATGCGCAGCAAGGAAGTAGCCAATGACTACCGCTACTTCCCAGAGCCCGATTTGCTGCCGGTCATTATCGACGATGACACGATTGAGCAGATCAGACAGACCTTGCCGGAACTGCCTAATGACAAACGCAACAGACTTATTCGGGACTACGGACTCGGTGATTATGATGCGGCGCTGCTGGTCGTCTCACGGGCCCTAGCGGACTACTTTGAAGCAGCTACTGCCCTGTGTGGCGAACCCAAGTTAGTAGCCAACTGGATGCTCGGTGATTTATCTGCCGCCCTCAATCGTGCCGACATCGGTATCGAACACTGTCTTGTAGCACCAGACGCCCTCGCCGGGCTCATCCAGCGCATCAGTGACAACACGCTATCGAGTAAATTGGCCAAACAAGTCTTCGAAGGCATGTGGCAGGGCGAGGGCAGCGCCGATGACATCATTGAGCAGCGGGGTTTAAAGCAAGTAAGCGACACGGGCGCACTCGAGGGGATGATTGACGAGGTCATTGCCAGCAACCCAGAGCAGGTGACGCAATACCGAGCCGCCGACGACACTAAGCGAAAAAAGCTATCGGGCTTTTTCGTAGGTCAGATCATGAAGGCGTCAAAAGGGCAAGCTAACCCCCAAATGGTTAATGAACTGCTACTGAAAAAACTGCTCAACTGAGAGCCATAGCTATCGACTAGCCTCGTCAAGTAGCGTTGCTCTGGGGGTGTATTCCCCCAGAGAGGCAGTCCAATGCTAATTGAGGTGGCTGTTATAGGGGACTCGCCCCTTCATAAAACGCTCCCGATTTTGCTGCTTCTTTTCGGCGCTTTTTTTCAGCAGCGCGTAAACCGCACCGGTGCCACCGTGGACCGGCTGAGCCGAGTGGAATGCCTGTACGTCCTCGATATCTTGAAGCCAACGATTGACATAGCCTTTCAGTACCGCGGTGCGCTCCTGCTCGACTTTACGCTGCCCTTTACCGTGCACAATGAGTACTGTTCGCAAACCTAGCTGCATAGCGTCTCGAACAAATTGATGTACTTCTTCACGGGCCTGCTTAACGGTCATACGATGAAGGTCAAGGCGCGCGTCAATATCGTAACGCCCCATGCGGAGTTTTCGGTAAACACCATGTTGTATACCAGCCCGTTTAAAATCGAGCACATACCAAGCATCGAGGGGTTCGACCCCCTCATCCACTAAGGGGTTAATAGGGCTGGTTGTCTCGCCCGATGCCGCAGCGCGGCGCGCTTCGGTATCGACTGTCACGTGCTTATTCAGGCGCTCGCGGGGTTCGCGCTTGATCGGCTGTACGCCCGCCATTTCCTCGAAAAACAGCTCATCGTCATCCATCGAGGTCTCCTCTCTCGCAACCCAATGTCCGAGGCTTGTCAGTGCCGTAAGCTCATACGCCATAGACGTCGATATCAGCAGATAGCCATTGCAGACTCATCAAAACCAACCAAAACAAGGCAGAGCCGAACCGACCCAACCGCGCTACTGGCGTTCACGGAGTATACTGTGCGGCGCCTATCGGAGGATCAATAAGCATGAAAGGAAATCTGTTCAGAGGTGCGGCTTACTTTGTGCGTGGCCTAAGAATGTTGACACAACCGGGGCTTCGGCGCTTCGTTGTAATTCCACTCATTGCCAATATTGTTCTGTTTGGATTAATGGCCACCTTGCTATGGAGCTATGTCGATGCACTGGTGACCTTCATCGAGGGGGTTTTACCCAGTTGGCTCGAATTTTTAACCTGGTTGCTGCTACCCATCATCTGGGTGGCCGGCGGACTTCTAACCGGTTATGGCTCTACTTTATTGGTGCTGTTGGTAACGTCTCCATTCCACGCATTACTGGCAGAAAAAGTTGAAGAGCGCGTAACGGGGCAACCCGTGCCCGCACTCGAAGGCATAGCCGCGGCTTTTGCTGATACACCTAGGTCGCTGCTGCGAGAACTCCGAAAGTTCACCTACTACGTACCCATGGCACTGTTAGTACTGGTTATATCGTTTTTGCCCGGGCTCAACGTGATGGCGCCCCTCATGTGGTTTCTGCTGGGGGCTTGGATGATGGGGCTACAATTTGTGGATTACCCAATGGACAACCATCGGCTACCGTTTAGCGATGTCCGCGATGCCTGCAGTGCCCACCGCCTAACCAGCATGGGCTTCGGCGGCGCGGTGGCATTTGTGTCGGGCATACCACTTATCAACTTCGTTGTCATACCGGCGGCTGTTATCGGTGCCACTCTGTTTTGGTGCGATGACCTCAGGGCGCGTGCTCTAAGCCATTAGCTCCGGCGGCGGCGGCACGCATCGGAGCGGCTCCCCCAACAAAGTCTCAATGTCGGGTAGTAAGAATGCATCGTCTTCACTGGCAAAACTGATCGAGACACCGGAAGCGCCGGCGCGACCCGTTCGCCCTATACGGTGCACGTAATCTTCCGGGTCCTCTGGCAGGTTGTAATTCACCACATGACTGACACCGTCAACGTGAATACCGCGCCCGGCTACATCGGTGGCAACTAACACCGAAATTCTGCCATCTTTGAAATCTTGTAGCGTCTTGGTACGTTTCGCCTGAGTTACTTCGCCCGAGAGAATACCGCAGGAAATACCGGCCCTACGCAGCTTTTCATGCAAGCTGCGGACCTGATCCCGACGATTAGCAAATACAATCGTCGATACGGCTTCGTCGGACCGCAGCACATTCAACAGGACCTTCAAGCGCTCATGACTCGATACCAAGTACACGCGCTGATCGACCGAGGCCGTTGCGACACGCTCGGGCTCAATTTCAATTTTTACCGGCTCAAAGGTCCACTGGGAGGCCAAGTTAATAATGTCTTGGGTGAACGTTGCGGAAAACAACAGTGTTTGCCGATCTTCCTTGTGGGGTGTGGCACGAACAATACGCTTCACTTGCGGGATGAATCCCATGTCAAGCATACGGTCGGCTTCGTCGAGTACAAGGGTCTCAACACGATCAAGAAACAAGTCCTGACGCTGCATGAAATCAATGAGTCGACCAGGAGTAGCCACCACAATATCGGTAACCTTGGCATGCACCTTGTTAAGCTGTTTCTGGTAGTCGGCGCCGCCGATCAACGTTACGGTGTTTAAACCCGTGTGGGCACCTAGCTCTTCGGCATCGGCAGCAATTTGCATCACCAATTCCCTTGTCGGAGCAATAATGACCGCACGCGGCTCGGCAAGGAAACGCTCGGTGCCGGAATCATGGCTGAGCAGATCATTGAACACCGTTATGAGGAAGGCTGCCGTCTTGCCGGTCCCGGTCTGTGCTTTTCCGATCGCATCATGACCCTGCAGGGTATGGGGCAAAATTTGGGCTTGAATGGGCGAACAATACTCGAATCCGAGCGCCTCAATACCCCGCATAAGCTCTGGTCGCAGGTCTAGGTCGTGGAAACGGGTTTTTCCTTCTTGCGGTGCAACGGAAAATTGGGCCAGATCCCAGTCCGAGCTCGGACTGGATTTTTTCGAATTACTCAAAAGATTCGCTCGATATTCAATGAAACACGGGTGAGTCTATCACAGGCGTACGTGGTAACCTGCGCCGCCGCAAATAGCAAGGTAAGTCACTGCCATGAACTTGGGCCGATTAAAGGCAGAATTTGTCCAAATCTGGCGAATCGCCTGGCCGCTGCTCATCGCCCAACTAGCGCAAATGGGCACTGGGGTTGTCGACACCATGATGGCAGCCCGATACGGGGAGCAAGATTTAGCAGCCATCGCTATTGGCTACAACATCTGGCTGCCTATTTTCCTGCTCGTGCTGGGCGTGCTATTCGCCACCTCTACCATCGTCGCTCAAGATTACGGCGCTCAGCGTATTGATAAAATTCGTGCGCAATTACCTCAGGCCCTCTGGCTCGCCACGGTACTGGGCATGATCACCAGCCCCATGGCCTGGTTCTGTGGGCCCCTACTACACCTATTGCAGTTAGACCCCGGTACCGAGTTGAAAGCTATGGCCTACACGCAAATGGTAGCCCTTGGCTTGCCTGCTGCCGGCTTATTTCACGCACTCCGATTCCATACCCAAGGGCTGGGAATTACCAAGCCTTTTGCGGTTGCCAGTGTTATCGGCTTCATCGCCAATATCCCGCTTAACTATGCCTTTATCTTTGGTCACTGGGGAGTCCCGGAATTAGGTGCTGAAGGCTGTGGCATAGCGACGGCATTGTCCATGTGGCTAAGTGTGACGTTGATTGTTGCCTACATTCTGGTCGATAAAAGCATCCGAAGGTATTTACCCACCGCGCGTTGGGTCGCACCCCAGTGGAGTATCCTGCGGGAGATTGTGACGCTAGGACTGCCCATTGGGCTCACCTTCTTCCTCGAGGTAGGTGTATTCAGCCTAATAGCCCTACTGGTTGCCACCCTGGGCGATACCGCCATGGCATCACACCAGATTGCTTTCAACATTTGGGATCTGTTCTACATACCCATGCTAGCCATCGGCACCGCCATGTCCACCCGGATGGGACATGCGATAGGTGCGAGCAACCGGCCAGGGGTATTCAGTGCATTTGGGGCGGGCTGCCTGATTGCCGCGGTCATTTCTCTGGGGACCACCGGCATACTGCTTAGCGTACCCGAGCTGATTATTGCTGCTTACACCGATGACGCCGACATACAGCAGTTAGCAACCCGACTTATTAGGCTCGCCGCTTTTTTCATTCTCATTGATGGTATTCAAATTGTAGGGTCGTTTACGCTACGGGCTTTCAAAGAAACACGATTCCCATTCATTGTGATGGTCGTGTCTTACTGGCTAGTAGCGCTGCCCCTAGGCTGGTGGCTTGGGTTGCATCAAACAGATGACATAGGTGATGGCGCTGCCGGTTTCTGGTATGCCACCATTGCCGGCATTGCAGTGTGCGCCGTGTTGATTAGCTTTCGGGTACGGTCAGTCTTGGGGCGTCCATTTGCAACCGCCACAGCACGGTCTTAGGTGTGCTGGGGGTCACAGGTTTAACCGCAGTTGGCGCAACCACTGCGCTTCTGAAGCTGCAGGTTGTAGCGTTCATTAGTGGCGTCATCAAATACTCGGCACTGGCCCCAGGGCACCGCACCGCAGCCTGTCAACAGCTTGATCACATCGGTCACCTGCTGAAGAGCCACAGCGGCCACTGCTGATCCTACAATCCCCAGATCAGCGCAGTTACCGAATGACTCGGACTCTGGGTCGACAACCAAACAGTGGTAACAACCCCAAGCACGCGCAGCATCAAACGCAATTGTCTGGCCCGATAAGCGCGTGGCGGCCCCCATGACCCAAGGCGTCGACGTCCCATGGGTTACGCGATCAATGAGCAATCGAGTTGGTCGATTATCAGTAGCATCCACGACAACGTCGGCACCCTCCAATAAGGCAGACGCATTGTGGGGCTCAAGTCGTTGGGCAAGACATCGAATAGTGGCAGAGGGCTGATTGGCTAATAAGTGCTCACACAGTACCTCGCCCTTCAGACGACCGATATCCGACACTCTAAAAAGCGGTTGCCTGGGCAAGTTACTTAACTCAACCCTGTCGTCATCAATCAGCGTGAGGGTGCCGATACCGGCAGCCCCAAGATATAAAGCCGCTGGTACACCAAGGCCGCCACAGCCAACCACTATGACGTGGGCCTCACCCAATGCCGCCTGACCATCGAGCTCCACGCCGGGCACAAGTATTTGTCGGGAGAAGCGTTCGAGATTGCTGTCAGAGATCATAGCCATTGGCCCTCCGTGACACGCTCATGACCCGCCAAGTCCCGATGGCTCGATACCTGTTGGAATCCGATGCTCTCCATCAGATGGCGAACCCCATGAGATTGGTTCCAACCATGCTCTAAAAGCAGCCACCCACCGGTCTCTAGATAGAGCGGCGCTTCGCTAATAATGCAACGCAGGGCATCTAGGCCTTCTCGACCGGACGCCAGGGCCAGTAGCGGTTCAGCAGGTAAATCGCCCTGACTCAAGTGGGGGTCGTCATTGGCGATATAAGGGGGGTTACTGACAATCACTGGCCAACGCCGCCCTCCTAAAGCACTGAACCAGTCGCTCTGTAGCCACTCGACAGTCAAGCCCAAACGCGCTGCATTGCGCCGCGCTACAGACAACGCATCCTCACTGCGGTCAACTGCCGTGACACAAGCACCTTTTGTCATGTCCAGTCGCTGCTGCCATTCACTGGCCACCGCCAATGCAACGGCGCCACTGCCAGTACCCAAATCAAGAAGTCGCGGCGGCAGATTCTCGGTGCGAGTCAACGCTTGCTTAACAAGCAGTTCAGTATCACTTCGAGGGATGAGAACGCTACTGTTAACTTCTAGCTCGAGCGACCAAAACTCACGTCTACCTATAATATAGGCTATTGGCTCGCCGGCTCGACGCCGTTTGAGACAGCGCTCGAAGCGCCCCAAAGCATCTTCGTCTGCCAACTCATCGCCACGACTGTAAAGCCAGGCACGATCTCGCTCTACGCAATGCAGCAGCAGTATTTCAGCGTCTCGTTGGGGAATACCCGCGTCTCTGACCACTTGACGCCAGCTGGTCACATCTGATCGCCCATTGCTGCCAGCTGATCGGCTTGGTGCTCGCGCCGAAGTGGCTGAATGAGCGCATCGAGATCGCCAGCGATCACTTCATCAAGCTTATAAAGCGTGAGGTTGATGCGGTGATCGGTCACCCGACCCTGCGGAAAATTATAGGTACGTATGCGCTCGGAACGATCGCCAGAACCCACCAAATTGCGTCGCTCAGAGGCCTGTGCTGCAGCGGCCTGCTCCTCAGCAGCTGAGACCAGCTTGGCCTGCAACAGTGACATAGCACGAGCCCGGTTTTTATGCTGGGAGCGCTCATCCTGACACTCCACCACAATACCCGTAGGTAGGTGTGTTATTCGAACCGCAGAGTCAGTGGTATTCACGTGCTGACCGCCCGCCCCTGAGGACCGAAAGGTGTCAATTCTGAGGTCGGCCTTATTGATTTCACTTTCTTCAACCTGCTCAGGCTCGGCCATCACCGCTACCGTACAGGCCGAGGTGTGGATCCGACCCTGGGACTCTGTTTCGGGCACTCGTTGCACCCTGTGCGCACCTGATTCGAACTTTAAATGGGCGTACACATCATCGCCTTGTATGCGAGTGATTATTTCCTTGAAGCCACCATGCTCACCCGATCGCTCAGAAATAATCTCTAACCGCCATCCGCGCTGCTCAGCGTAACGGCTGTACATGCGAAACAGGTCGCCAGAAAAAATGGCGGCCTCGTCACCACCAGTTCCCGCACGAACTTCCAAAAACACATTGTGGCTATCTTTGGGGTCTTTCGGCAGTAACAGCAGTTCCAGCTCGGCATCAAGCTTGGCGAGATGCTCCTCCGCGCCATCAAGCTCCTCAGCGGCCATTTCTCGCACATCCGGATCGGGATCCTGCAACATCTCTCGAGCGCCGTCGATATCGACTTCAGCTTGGGCGTAGCGCTGCCATGCGCTGACGATTTCATCGATCTGTGCGTATTCACGTGACAAATCACGGAATCGATTCTGGTCCGACAGGGTTTCAGCATCACTGAGCAATGCGGCGACTTCTTCGTGCCGATCCCGAAGCTGATCTAACTTACTCTTGAGGGATGCTTTCACTGCAGCGTGGGCTGTTCGTCGATATCGTTGAAATCATCATCGAGACCCAAGAGGACCTTCGCTTTGTTGACCTGAAGGTCGTCACCGTCACGAGCCAGCCGTCGAAGTCCAGTGGTCGGCGCATGAATTAACTTGTTGGTAAGGTTACGTGCCAGCCGGCGTATGATGTCATCAGCGTCATCACCTTTCTCGAGAGCTCTCAAGGCACGCTCCAACTCAGACTCTTGAATAGCAATTGCCGACTCTCGGTAATTGCGCACGATGTCGGACGAACGTCGACTGCGCAACTCTGCCTGAAGTTCAACAATGCCTTTTACGATAATGTCGTCGGCTTTGCTCGCCTCGCTGGCCCGCAAACGCTTGTTCTCTTCAATAACTTCCCGCAAGTCATCGACGGTGTACAGATAGACATCGGACAGCTCGGCCACCTCTGGCTCAACATCTCTGGGCACAGCCAAATCAGCCATCAAGACCGGCCGATAACGGCGCTTTTTAATGGCACGCTCGACGGCCCCCTTGCCCAAAATCGGTAGCTGGCTACCCGTGGAACTGATAACGATATCGGCCTCGTGGAGACGATCCGGTGCGTCGGCGAGCATAATGGCCTCTGCATCGAACTGCTCAGCCAAATTCTGGGCCCGCAGCAGAGTACGGTTGGCAATGATCAGCTTACCCAACTTGGCATCCTTTAAGTGTCTTGCCACGAGTTCAATGGTTTCACCCGCGCCCAGCACCAGTGCTGTACAACGAGATAAGTCAGAGAAAATATGGCTTGCCAAATCGACCGCCGCATAGGCCACGGAGACGGGGTTCTCTCCAATAGCGGTATCGGTACGCACTTTCTTGGCAATACGAAACGCCTCTGGAAATAACTGATTCAGACGACCACCCGTGGCACCGGCGTCTTCAGCCACCGCGAACGCCGACTTTAACTGACCAAATATCTGCGGCTCCCCTAAGATCATTGAGTTGAGCCCAGCCGCGACTCGCACCAAATGGGTCATCGCATGCTCGCCATGATTGCGATAAGTACAAGTGGCCAGGGCAGATTGCGGCAAACCATGAAAGCGTGCAATCCAATCGACTAATCCTGTGGCGACCGCAGTGGGGTCTCCACCTTTGGGGAGTATTGCGTAGAGCTCGGTGCGATTGCACGTCGACAGAATCACTGCCTCTTCCACAGGCGTTTCACCAATAACACTGGTGAGGGCCTGGGGTACTTTTTCCGGCGCAAATGCCACTCTTTCTCGGGTGTCAACCGAGGCGGAATCGTGGTTAATGCCAATGGCGATAAGATCGTCGAACACGCTGCGACCTGTTCTTAATAATGTTCCGCTATCATATCAACTTATTTGTCGTCGATGATCACCAACGTAGGCCTAAGACCGTGTCCGTGTCACAATTACGCTATGAAATCCGCGAATAACGTCGTTCTTGGTGCCTGCCTGGCTTTGCTCTTAGCCGGTTGTGGTGGTTTACCTGTCACTCAGGACCCACAATCCGTCGTATCGTCCGAGGGAGATAATGGGTCCACATCGGCTGGTAAGTCGGCTGAGGAACACAATACCCCCGGGCGCTCTGACGTCAGCGATGGCGGTGATCAACTAGGCGAAGCCGATACCGGCCCGGGCGAAAAGGCTGTACCGCCACCTCCAGAACGTCCCATACCCGCAAACAGCCTGTATCCGCTGTTAACCGCAGAGTTTGCCCTGCGCAATCAGCGCTTTGACATGGCACTCGAATTCCTGACAGCACAAGCCATGCAACTTGAGGACGCTGAATTAGCTCGCCGGGCGCTGCGCTTAGCTGAATACCAGCAGCAATCCGATAAGGCTCTGGCAATGGCGATGCGTCTAACCGAGCTCGATGGCGATGATGCTGCTGCCGCTGCAACCGCCATGGCACTACTGCTGCAACGAGGAGACGCAGAGCGCGCCGTCGGCTTTGCCCGTAAAGCCAAAGAGCGTGGCTCACGCATAAACGCGCCAGCACTGATGGTCGACTACGGCCGCAGATCCCAAGAAAGCCAAAAGGCACTTGCAATAGCCATCGAGGCTCTCGCGATCGACTGGCCAGACGATAACGATATCGCCATAGCGCTGGCATTACTCCGTCGAGAGCAAGGCCGAATGCAAGACGCATTAACCGCCCTCGAGCAGGTTTTGATACGGACAGCGAGCGACGAGCGTGCACTCGTATTGTGGACCCAGACCAAACTGGAGCTGGGTCATGACGATGCCTTTGACCGTATCGATTATGCACTTACCGACAAGCCAGACAATGAAGGCTTGCGGCTACAATACGCGCGCTTGCTTGCCTCAGCCAACAGAATTGATGACGCGAGACAGCAGTTCGAAATTCTGCAGGAACTGTCGCCACGCAACGGAGACTATCCTTTTTCACTGGCGCTCATCGAACTTGAATCGGGCAATCCCGAGCTAGCACAACAACATCTGCGCGACCTACTCGCGCTAGAACAACGCGTGGATGAAGCCTGGTACTACTTGGGTCGTGTGGCGGAAGAGCTAGACGATATTGACGGCGCTGTAGCCGCGTATGGCAATGTTGGACCAAGCAGGGAATTTTTTGACGCACTGAGAAGAGCGAGCACATTGCTGTTGGACGATGGCGGCAGCATGGCTTACAGCGCACTATTTAGAAATGCCCGCGATGTGAGTCCTGGCCAGGCTGAGCAATTGTTTGCCTTAGAGGCGCGCCTCTTGGTTGACCGCGGCGCCCTTGTACGCGCCATTCAAACTTACACTGAGGGGTTAACTCTTTTTCGTGAGTCCCTTGCTCTCCAATACGGAAGAGCTATGGCCCATGAGGCCATCGGCAACATCGATGCCATGGAATTTGATTTGCGTGAAATCATTGAACGTGAACCTAATAACGCAACTGCTCTGAACGCACTAGGCTACACACTCACGACCCACACAAATCGCTACGAGGAAGCTGCGCTCCTCATTGAACGCGCTCTGGCGCTATCGCCCGATGAAGCCGCGATTCTCGATAGCCTGGGCTGGGTCTATTTTAAACAAGGCCGCTTGCAAGAGGCTCTCGTCGTCTTGACCCGGGCCTACAAGCAATTACCTGACCCAGAAGTAGCGGCACACTTGGGGGAGACATTGTGGACAATGGGTCGCCGCGACGAAGCCATCACTATCTGGCGAGCAGCGCTAGATGCCGATGCTAGCAACCGACATGTCACAAGCACTCTCAATCGCTTGGGTCTCGAACTTAGTGAGCACTAACCGACCGCTCGCCGAGACCCAGTGATTATGCAGCGCTTATCTGTTGCCGCCCTGCTTTGTGTTTACTTGTTAATCGCAGCCTGCGCCACAAAACCGGTTGTCGAGTCCCACGAGAGCGCAGTCCCGCCGATTAACACGGCACCCTGGCGTGTAGAAGGCAAAGCATTGGTCCAGTCCGCGTCTGGTCGCGACACATTTAATATGAATTGGCAGCGCCTCGAGCCAGATCGCGACAGACTGGGTATTTCAGGGCCATTGGGGTTGGGTCAAATCCGACTGGAGCGAGATGGCACCGAGGTCATCTGGCGCGACAAAGGCCGCACTAGACCACTACACGAACTCGGATTGACGGCATCATCCTTATCGGCGCTTGAATTCCTTCCATTACATCAAGCTGGAGACTGGCTCATTGGCCACCCTCAGCCTCAAGTCAATGGATGGCTGGTTGATGTTGTCGAGTGGCAAGATGTCAGTGGTTGGCGGGTGCCCCGCAAACTCATCATGAAGCATAAAGACTACTCCATCACCATCATACTTCTTCACTGGCAACTGGCAGCCGCTTGACTATGACCCACTCGATTCAAACGTACCGTGCGCTCTCACCCGCCAAAATTAACCTCTTCTTGCATATCAACAACCGAAGTAGTGATGGCTACCATTCCTTACAAACCGTGTTCCAATTGTAGGACTGGGGCTATGGCATGGAATTCGAGCTATTGGATCCCGGCGCTGGTGTCATCCTGCGCACACCAATGCCGGGGGTCAGTGCCGACGA
>CBFHMA010000053.1:0-12716 GCA_965656775.1 Luminiphilus sp. | reverse complement strand
CATGCACCCACCCCCGTCGGTGTACCCGCAACCCGTAGGCGGGCTCGTACCTGCTCATCCCGCGATGAAGACGTTTCGAGGGTGGCATCAAAACCTCGCCGTCCGAGTAGCTGACGCAGGGCCTCTACAGCCGCAAAATCATCGGCCATTAAGTCGAGCCGCACCTCACCTGATGAAGCACTGAAATTAACGGTGCTGAGGCTAATACCACCCTGCTCGGCCAAACTGGCGGTTATCGCTGCAAGCAGAGGCGTGAAAGCCACTGCGGTACTGGAGGGGTTAAAGTCGGCAATTTGGCGATCGAGTTGTTTTTCAACATCAACCACCGCACCCTTGGGATTAGCCTGTCGATAGCTGTCCTGAATCGCTTGACGAATGCGCGTATTGTCCGTTTTCAGGCGCTGATACTGGGCAAGATCCGCACCCAACTGCAGCACCAAGGCCACCCCAGCTGCCACGGCAACACGCTGCCACAAAAGCCACCAACGCCCCAGCGGCAGCCGGGGGGCGAATCGTCCCTGGCGAAGATCGAAGGCGGGCGCGTCTTGGGCTAACAGCAAAGCACTGCCTAAATTGCCCTGACGCCACTGCACCAAGCTCTGAAGATGCTCAGGTACGGCATCGGTATCTTCCGTCTGCTGTTGCCCATAAATGATGATCGCAGTGGGTTCTTCGTCAAGACCCGAAAGCAGAGGGGCAACCAGAGACCGCTCGATTCGAGTGCCGGTCCACTGCCCAAAGCGCAGGATGGCGCTGTCTGACTCCATCACTATGCAAACTTCGCTGGGCTGCCAAGGCAAGAGTAGTGGCTCAGGTAGCCAGCACCCATCCCATCGCTCGGGTAAAACAGATTGCCACTCATGCATCTGCTCGTTGCGCACAATAGCGATAAGATACTGCTCGTCGTCTATGGGCTGGTAGGCAAAATGAAGATCGTCAACGTCGTCAATAACCTCATCTTCCAGCAAATAAGGTAGGGCTTTCGCGAGGTGTTTAGCTTCATCCGCTGCGATATGCCGGCTGCACAGCCGAACCGTATCGGCAGGCACAGCGAAAACGGTGTTCTTGGGCAGCGCCGCCGACGCGGGCGCCGGTTCGCTTTCAGATTGACCGGCGCGCCAGAGTCGGGGTTCAGCCCCCTCGAGGCGCAGTACACAGGCATTTTCTCTGACAATCATGTTAGACAGGCCAAAAAAAGAGTGAATCGGCGGAAAGGTCGGAAGTGCGCATCATAACTCGCCTTGGCTTCGGTAGCGGCTTTTAATACCGCGCCCGTCACGTTGCAACACACTGTACAAGCGCAATTCCCGGTCGGCAATCTCTACACTGGCATTCAACAGAAACCACTCGCTGTTAGTCACGAGCGATTCTTTGAGTTGTTTAACCTCACCGCCGGCAAAGGCAAAGTCCGCTAAAAAGTCATCAATCCCCTGAATATCGCCAGCAGCCCGGAGCTCAATTAAGCGCTGCCCATCCATGGCTGATAGAGGCTCTTGCAAGCCGTCGATGTTGAGACTTCGAATGATCGGCAGTGGCGCCGTTAATAAATTGATTTTGCCACCCTCTTGCGGCCAAACCGTGACGTAGGGTGCCAACGCTTGATACAGCTCAGGGGTCATACCCTGTACCGATCGCAACTCACTGACACTGGCTAAAGGCTGATTCGCGGGCAGATACGAGGGAGTCGCATTTCTATAGGCTTCAGCTTCCGCCCCCTCAAGCCGACGCTGTTCATCACCATCAATGAAATCGCTTATGGCCTCAGTGAGTACAATAGCTTGGGTCTGGGGCACGGGCATACCCTCCAGGCTCTGTAATAAGCGGATAAACTGAACCTGCGCCGGCGTGAATCTGCTGGGTTCACCATCGGTTGTGGCACCGCCGGAGGTTGGCGTTTCGTCGGTATCATCACCCTCGTCGCCCTCGTCGCTATCAGGATCCGATGCATCACCTCGATCCGCCGCATCATCTTGGTCATTCACATCGGTCGATAAAACGAGGTTATTAAGATTAAATCGCCCCTGTAGATCTTCAAGCTGACCCATTAACCAACCACCTTCGCCCAGTGCATAGGGAGTTGCCTGGGTAGCCCAAATCTCGGTCAAGTCGTCTCGCGGAGCTTCTCTGAGTGCGTCTTGATCGGCATCGTAACGCAAGGCTGTGGCCGCCAACTCCTCGGCACCGCGCAAATAAGCCCAACCCTGCTCCATCAGCAGGGCGTTACTACTTCGCTGCAATTGCAGTGCAAAATCCCGCTGTAAGCCCACCATAAGGGCCGCAGCCAATGCGAACACCATTAGTGCAATGATGAGTGCAGCTCCACTCTGACCCTGCAAACGGGGCGCGCTAAAGTGGCGGTAAGACATACAGTCGCTCCAGCTCACCCCAACCCTCAATCTCAAAGCGCACCTCAACCGCTACCGGTGGCTCCACAAGCGCTCCAGGTTGTGACACATCCGCGATCCAACTTTCCTGCCACAGCCGTCGATCAATATCGACGCCACGGTTTACCCTTAAGTTACTCGTGCTTGGCAGGAAACGTACGTCGAAACGCTGAACACGATCGATCAATACCGCGCGCTGGGGTTCAATGGGGCCGGCGAGGTCCAGTACGGGCCAACTGAGCCGCACTAGCTGATCATCCTCCAACACATAGGCAACCCGTTGCAAAGTACTGCGGGGAATAGCGACGGTGTTATGCCATCCCGCGCGGGTAAACGACAGCATGCGTTGAGCGAGAACACCACCCTCGAGTGCCGAGGACGGCTGGCCAAATTCATTCACCACAGGCCTGTTGGTAAATTGCCGAATATCGCGGGATAAGACGCTAAAAGCACGGGTGAGCTCGTGCATACGCTGGGCTTGTGCCCGCGCACCGTCGACGCCACTGATCACCGCCGACAAACTGGTGTAGGCAACCAGCGACACGAAGGCTGTGATTGCCATGGCAATAAGAACCTCTATAAGCGTAAAACCCTGCGCCCGCTGACTATGGCCCATCGCCTTCCTCCGGGGCGAAGAAAGCAGTCAACACCTGCAATGGCTCATCCTCACCTTCAGGGTCGAGCGCCACCTTAATGTCAACCCTGACAAAACCTGGCAGCTCGGTATTTTCGGGCACAATCCACCAGTACCAATCTTGCTCTGCCAAACGGTATTCACCGTTCTGGATAGCTGTCGGCACCCGTTGCTGCTGATCTACCACCAAACGCAACTCGGCCAATTTATTGGCTGCCACCCAACTGGCAAGGGTGCGCTCGCGCAAGTAGCCAGTACCGTCAATCTGTTGGATCAGTGAGAAAAGCAATGCAGGCAACGCCACAGCCACGACCGCCATAGCGACCATCACCTCGACTAGGGTAAAGCCTTGTCGGCGATGCCCGTTAGAACGCATCTTCGGTGGGTTCCTCGCCTTTCGGCATAATGGTCATTCGCCCAAAGAGATCCCAGCGCAATCGGTACAGCAAATCGCCGGTACGACGATCAATCCAATCGAGTTCGCCCTCGGTGATCTCACCACTTGCAAACAGTTGGATTTGTGGCGGCGGGTTGAGTTCAGGATCACGGGGTGCAATGGCTCGGTCCGGCAAACCCACCAAGCTCAGCACCAAATCGATGTCTCGCTCAAAGCGAAAAGCTTCGAGCACATCAGCACTACCTCGGGGCTCACTCCAACCCTGGTCGTACTGTCTCAACCAGTGACCGATATAGCGGGTTTCACCACCTTCAACGCGACGCTCGAGAAAGAGACCATGATCAGCACCAGAAAACTCTGCCTCTGACTGGGCATAACCAAACGTTGCAGCCAACTGCCTAACTTCCTGTTCACGCGCCAAGTCAGCGCCGCCGGTACCGACATTTAAACTCACCACGGAAGTCAACAACACAATGACCATGACGGCCACCAGCAACTCCACTAAGCTGAAGCCGCTCTGTTGGCGATGGGTGCAGATCATGGCAGGACTAGCAGGGGGGCCAATTACTCAGAATCGGCGTTCCAATTACCAATATCGGCACTCTGGTCCTCACCACCGGGTAAGCCATCGGCACCCAGGCTGTAAATATCGACTTCGCCATTTTCACCCGGCGACAAGTACAGGTACTCACGACCCCAAGGGTCCACTGGCACTTCGGTGAGATACCCGCCTTTTTTGAAGTTACGCGGCTCTGGCTCCAGCGTGCTGGGCTGAACCAAGGCAACCAAACCCTGTTCGGTGGTGGGGTACACATAATTGTCGAGCCGGTAAATCTTCAAAGCGGTTTCAATGGCTTTAAAGTCGGCCTGGACCTTTTGCAAGCGAGCATCGTCGGCGGAATTCAAAACCGTGGGCGCAACGACACTGATCAACAAACCCATGATGACCAGTACCACTAGAATCTCGATCAGCGAAAAACCTTGTTGCCTTTGCATCCTGCTACCTCACCATAGTATTCAAATCAAAAATAGGCATTAAAATGGCCATAACAATAGTGAGTACTAACCCACCCATTACAACCACCATCATTGGCTCAAATAACCCCATCACAGTGCCGAGGGTCATCTCCAGCTCACGTTCTTGGTTGGCCGCCGAGCGCGCCAGCATAGTCTCTAGGTCACCACTGGTCTCACCCGATGCCACCATATGCACCATCATGGGTGGGAAAAAAGCCTCTTGTGCCAGCGCTCGGTTCAAACTGCTCCCTTCTTGGACGCGGACGGCTACGTGCTTTGCTGCATCACGCAACACTAAATTCCCCATAACAGCACCGGCAATTCGCAGTGCGTCCAGCAAGGGCACACCACTGGCCATTAAAATACTCAAGGTAGAGGAGAATCTCGCCGTGTCCATGCTGGTGATAACCCCCCGAATCCCGGGCACTTTCAGCAACACCCCATGCCAGCGTCGACGCCGTTTGGGCTCTTTAATCAACTGCTGAAATGCGATGATCGCCGCCACAATAACAACGAACATGACGACGCCATAGGCCTGAAGAAAATCGCTGGTGACAATGAGCGCTACCGTAAGTGGTGGCAGGGCTTTCTTCGTGTGAGTAAAAATACCCACGAGTTCAGGCACCACAAACACCATAAGTGCCGTTACCACCGCTATAGCCACAGCCACCAACACGAACGGGTAGATCATAGCCATCTTTAACTTCTGGGCCGTGTGCTGACTGTTTTCAGTGTAATCTGCCAACTGTTCGAGCACTGGCGCTAATTGCCCAGCCTGCTCTCCCGCATGCACCATGGCACGATACATGTCGCCAAAGGCTTGGGGGTATTGCGCCATCGAGTCGGCAAGGGTGTAGCCCTCGGATACTTTTGAGCGCACCTGCAACAAGATGGCTTTTGTTTTGGATTTTCGAGTCTGCTCTGCTGCAGCCTGTAAACACTCATCGAGGGGTAGCGCGGACGCCACGAGTGTTGCCAATTGCCGTGTAATAAGTGCCACCTCTGCTGCACTGAGCCCCGGCCTGAATAACTGCAACGCAAACTTATTGTCGCCACCGGTGCGAGAGCTGGCTTCGACTACTTCGACGGGACGCAATTGCCTAGCCCGCAACTGACTGCGAATTTGGCGCTCCGAATCACCCTCAAGTACGCCCTTGACCAGCTTGCCGGCGCTGTTCAGCGCTTTGTAGCGATATGCGGACATGCTCTATTTCACCGCGGTAACGCGGAGCACCTCTTCGACGCTAGTTTCACCGGTCAGAATTCTTCGTCGACCATCGGCATCAATGCCTGGATAACGTTTTCGCGCCTCTGCCAGCATGGCTTGCTCACCGGCTCCTTCGTGGATCATTTGTCGCATTTCGTCGTCAATTTCTATGAGTTCATAGATACCTGTACGGCCGCGGTAACCCGTATGGTTACATTCCGCACAGTCACCGGGCCGATACAGCGTAATAGCCTCATCGGCTGCCACCTGTAACAAACTGCGCTCGGCAGCACTGGGCTCTACGGGAATACGACAGCTCTTACATAATAAGCGGACCAGACGCTGAGCCATCACACCCAGCAAAGAGGATGACAGCAGGAACGGCTCAACACCCATATCCTGCAACCGCGTAACAGCACCAATGGCAGTATTCGTATGCAGAGTCGACAATACTAGGTGGCCTGTGAGCGACGCCTGTACGGCAATCTCCGCCGTCTCGATATCACGAATTTCGCCCACCATGACTACGTCGGGATCCTGTCGTAATATAGCCCGTAGTCCGCGAGCAAAGGTCATATCGACTTTGGTATTGACCTGTGTCTGGCCGACACCGGGCAACATATATTCGATGGGATCCTCAATCGTGAGAATGTTGCGCGAGCTCTGATTGATGCTCGATAAGCCTGCATACAAGGTTGTGGTCTTTCCTGAGCCGGTTGGACCTGTCACCAAGATGATGCCATGGGGACTCAACAGAGCTCTCCGGTACGCGCTATGAACTTGTTCGTTCATGTTCAGCTGCGCCAGCTCCAGCTGACCTGCCTGCTTGTCTAGCAGTCGGAGTACGACCCGCTCGCCGTGAGCGGAGGGGATAGTCGACATACGAATATCAATTGCGTGGCCAGCGATACGGACGGATATTCGACCATCCTGGGGAATCCGCTTCTCAGCAATATCGAGCTTTGCCATAACCTTCAAGCGCGATACCAATAGTGGTGCCAGCATACGTTTTGGCGATAGCACCTCGTTCAAGACACCGTCAACTCGGTATCGGACACTGAGGCGATCCTCAAAAGTCTCAATGTGGATATCAGAGGCTTTTTCCTTGACCGCTTGAGACAGGATTGCATTGATCAGTCGGATAATGGGCGCATCATCTTCGGCGTCCATCAGATCGCCAAGATCGGGTATTTCGTCAACCAGCTTACTCAGATCGACGTCGGCGCTGATGTCTTCGGCCATTTGCGCCGCTTCGTTGTTAGTGCGCTGATACGCAAGGGTAAGACGACGCTGGAAATCTGTTGGTTCTACCACCTGTAGCGCAAAGCCCACACCCGCAAAACGACGAACCTCGAGCAGTGTGTCGACTTTCAGCGGAGGCAAATAACAGACCGTCGTTTGATTCGCGTCTCGTTCAAGCAGCACACCTTTTGCCTTCGCGTAGCTGAACGGCAACAAACCCAACGCAGTGGCTTGAGAATCAATGATAGCCACATCGTCGACGGCTCCTACCTGGAGCCCATCAACCGCGCTGGACAGGGAGTCAGCGAGAGCTTCTGTCACTGGTCAGCACCCTGCTCGACGGCCTGTTCCTCAGCCTCAGGCAACTGCTCTATCTGTTGTGCCCACTCGGGTACCACGGGCAGATTGCCATTATCGAGGAACATGAGACCACGTTCGCGACGCTCGAGTTGCTGGTCACGAATAAATCGGTATTTTTCAGCGGTAGCACCGCGCAGATCGTCGTCGCTTCTCACGATGGTGGGTTTGATAAACACTAACAAATTCGATTTCGTCACTGACACCGTATCGCTGCGGAACAATCGACCGAACAGTGGGATATCGGACAGCAGGGGGACACCCTGCTGACTGTCTTGAACGTCGTCTTTAACCAAACCGCCCAACACAACAATTTCACCGTCTTTCGCCAACACTTTGGTTTCAATTTTGCGCTCGTTAGTGATGACATCGGAGGCGCGCAGGAGTTGAGCCGTGCTAACGCTTGAGACCTCTTGCACAATATCGAGTACCACCGAATCACCTTCATTCACTTGGGGCGTGACTTTGAGGGTGACACCCACATTTTGGCGTTCAATCGTTTGGAAGGGATTCTGGACATTGCCTGCGCCACCGGTATTGGTGAATGATCCCGTCACGAAGGGCACCTGCTGACCAACGGTAATAAACGCCTCCTGGTTATCGAGGGTTAAGAGGCTAGGGGTAGATAGGATATTGGCATTACCTTGGGTTTCCAGGGCACTGAGGATGACCGCCATGGTCAAGTCAGAGTCCACCACCCCCCACCCCAAGGTCGCCCCGGGGCTTTGGGCTAGGGCACCCGCAACATTACCCACGTTGATGTCGTTGCTGGTCACCCCGTTGTCATCCGCGCCGGGAATGATGGCCCCTGCCAGAGCCGAGTTGCGCTGTAGACGCGAGCTATCGGCGCTGATGTTGCTGCCGAAGATACCGCTGTCATTCGAGAACAGCCACTGCAGTCCGAGCTCTTGGCCCTCGGAAAACTCCATTTCAACAATAATCGCCTCCACCAACACTTGGGCTCGGCGAATATCCAGACGATGTATAACCGCTTCAAGAGCAGCCATTTCGTCTGCGTCGGCGGTGATAATAAGCGCGTTGGTACCCTCATCTGCCTCAATGGTGGAATTGCTGTTCGAGGATCGCTGGCGATTACCATCATCATCGAGCCGCGTGATGTTCTGCATAACGCGGGTTAGTACCTCGGCAATCTCTACCGCGTTGGCGTACTCCAGGTACATCACCTTCACGTTACCGCTTTGCTCCAGAGGCGTATCGAGATAGTTTATGAGCTCACGCACTCGCTCGGCACTGAGCTCGTCAGCCGTCACGACAACACTATTCGTGCGCTTGTCTGCAACAAGGGTGAGCTCCTTATCTGCATCGCCACCATCGCTGTTACGGGACTCCTCAAGGGTCTTCAACATATTGACGACGTCCTCGGCCACGCCGTATTTCAGCTTTATGACCTGTGTGGTCTGAACCGCTGAGCGATCCATGCGATTGATAATTTCGAGCACTCGAGAAATATTCGAGCGGATGTCGGAAATGATGATGGCATTAGAGGGCGCATAAGCTGCCAAATGTGCCTGCTGTGGCACCAGTGGCCGCAACACCGGAATCAACTTAGCTGCGGAGACGTTTTCGAGGCGCACCACCTGAGTCACGTACTCATCGTTCATGAGAGTGTCGCCTGCATTACCGACAGGCACGGGCGCAGACCGTGCATCTTTGTTCTGAATAACGCGGATAACCTGGCCGCTGCGCACGGCGGTGTAGCCATGTACATCGAGAATCGACAGGAACAAATCGTAGAGTTCACCCTTACTCACCGGCTTAGACGAAATTACCTTGACTTCACCACGCACATTGGGGTCCACGACGATCGTCGTACCCGTCACATCGGCAACAAACTTAATAAACTCCTGTATGTCGGTGTTTTTAAGGTTGACCGTAAACTCTTGGGCACGCAGCTCAGCTACCGGTTGCAGCAACACTGCCGCCAGTGCCAGTGCCAGTACCATGGGCATGCGGCGGATAGCGGCCTTACATAACGATGTTAATCGTACCCACATTGGGTGTGCTCCTACTGAATATCGGTGAGGCTGATCGAAATTGTCATCATGGTACCACCGCGCTCGACTTCAAATGTGGCATCGGTGGTATCACGCATTAACTGATAAAGGCGTACGGTGTTACTGGGATCCGCCAGCGAGTAGCCATTAATCGCCGTCACAATATCGCCACGCTGAAAACCCAGCTGTGTGAACTGCTCGGCATCGCGGCCTGGCGATAGTCGATAACCGCGCAAACCACCATTTTCGCGTACTGCAGCAATCCGCACGAGGTCGCGCAGTGCATCGGGATTTTTATAGAGCTGGGCACGATAATCTGACGCCAAGACAACAGCCGCTTCATCACTGACAACAACATTGGCAGGTTCGTCGTCGACTTTAGCCGTGCGAGCTAATTCGCGCTCGGCCAGGTCGCTGAATTCGTCTTTGTCGAACAATTTGAGCAGCTCGTAGGTGCCGTTATTGTCGATCACAACTTGTTTTGACATGACTTTGGCCAGACTGACTGAGCCTGCGGCCGGTAATTTATCGCCAACGGAGTAGTTCGCCTGAGTGCCTTTAGCACCAATAATGACCGTGCCCAAGCCGTCCTCGGAGGACGCCAGAATCCCGGTGAGTTTTAGATCGAGCCGAGTCTCGCGGGCGCCCTGTTCAATACCGTCTCGGTCACCTTGCGCCTCTGGCGTGGTGAGCTCAGGGGCGGCAGCCTCGTTGGTCGGGTCACCGAATAAACCCAAGCCGAGCATACTATCGAGATTAACGTCTAGCCTCTGCCGACTGGCCTGTACCACCGTCACGGGATTGATGATATCGGCCTCTTGGGTTTGACTCGGGGCACTCGGCCACACAGCCCAAAATGCGCTGGCGAGATTCACCAATGCCCAGACGCCGAAAATTATCATCAACAGCTGCTGCAAGCGCCTCAGATGGGTAGGCTGCGACAGTGCAACAAGGGCAGCGCGCAATGATTGCGCGACGGGGTCTAACGAGTCTCTGGCGAATTGGCGTGACATCTTTCCCCAACAGAATGTAGCGTCGCTACACGACGGCCTGATCCGTGCGTAGACTCGCAAGTAAATGGCAATATTATGACAGTGCGGTGACGGTAACCTGCATTATGGCTGTGCACTAGGCCAATGGCTCAATGTGTGAGGCCCATCACTCCACCACCTATTATTCACCATCGGCGATCGCGTGAGAAGATTCAGAGTCTATTGAGCCGCGCAGATGACGCTCGGCGGCGGTAGCAGTAGTGGCCACCGCCCGTTGTACCGTGGCGGTCATGTGCCGAGGATGAATCTCAGCAGGCTGTAAAGTGAGGTAGGCGACGGCAGGATCGATTTCAACCAAGCCACCTCTGCCATCGTCCAATGTGTGGCCTCGTAGGTCCGTCTCGAATCGAAGTGCCACGTCGGGAACCACCGTCGCTGGGGCATCGACCATTAGCACCGCGAAACTAAATGTGCCAATACGCGCCATGGTATCGGTGGTACGCAAACTGCCGGCCACCCGAGCGGCGATGTCAGCCAACACCTTGCTCTGTAAATGCCGTTGCGACAAGTTACCCATGCCACTCAAGCCCTCCAAAGCGATAGTCACCAAGGCTACGACTTGATCGTTACGCTGAGCGCGCCCCAATTCACGCTCAAGCGCCTGCTCCAAACCCGCCCTATTGGCGACCTGGGTAACCGGGTCAACCAGCATTAATTGGGCGCTGACCTGTGTGCTGGCAACCTGGCGCAACACGATGGGCAAAAACACACCAAAATCATCTAGCAGGGCCAGGTCATCAGTAGACTGTACAGCGACGGCATCGGGGTCGCCACAGACGATAGCGCCCACAACGATATGGTCTTCAACAATTGGGATCGCCAAAACCGAGCGGCTCATGGCGGTGGGCACCACACCCAAATCCTCGACTTGCCGGGCTGTGAACCACTCATGGCGTGGGGGCTCCCCAAATAACGAAGTGACGACATCGGAATCAGGCGTCAAGTGCAGTTGATGCCCAACGCTCAATCGGTCGGGAAGCAAGCGGGCTATCTCACCAACCGGGTCGTGCAGCAGAAATTTGACGTCGTCACACACTAGCAGTCGAGACAAACCCGCCACGGCTTCCACAATGAGCGCATCGACTCGATCGACCTCTATTAAGGATCTTTGCAGTTGCTGAAGCTGTCGCCAAAAAGAGGCGTCGATGGAGTAGCGCAACCCAATATCGGCATCTTGGTTCGCGTCAGTCGGTAACCCCAGCACGATTTCCTCAATCTCGGCGCCATCCTTTGGGGGTGTTGGCAGGTCTGGGGTGTGCTCTGTAGTCATGCCGCGGGCCTCGGGGTCCTGTGCGCAGATCTCTCAATACCGCTATACTAACTCGGAAACCTGCGGGGTGGCCAAGCGCCTGAGACGTCTTTGAGACGAACCCGTTGAACCTGAACCGGATAACGCCGGCGTAGGAACAGGTGCAAATCGCCCCTCGATTGTCGTCTGCCCGGTCGCTATCCCTCTTATAGGTAGACACATGCCATTGCAAACCGCTTGTAACTTGTTAACCGTCCGGGGCTTGTTAACCGCCCGGGGCTTGTTAACCGTCCGGGGCTTGTTAACCGCCCGGGGCTTGTTAAGAGCCACGCTGCTCTCGACCATTGCCCATGCCGCTCACGCAGCGACCCCTAAGCTCGAAGAAATTATTGTCAAGGCCTCACTACAGCCAGCAGTCAATAACCGAAGCTCCGTGACTGTTCTCAGTCCCGAATTCGTGACCCAACGAGGTGCTCGACACCTGGAAGACCTGTTATCAGCCGCGCCCAATGTCAATGCCGCCAGCGGTGCTTCACGCGCCCGTTTTTTCCAGATACGGGGTATCGGCGAGCGCAGTCAATTCGTCGAGCCTGTCAACGCATCGGTAGGGATGCTCATCGATGGTATTGACTTCACCGGTATTGGCGCCGTCGCCACCACTTGGGACATAGCGCAAATCGACATCTTACGTGGCCCTCAAGGTACCTTATTCGGCGCTAATGCACTTGCGGGCCTCATTAATTTCAGCACTCAAGAGGCCGACAGCAACGCGCCGTCCACCCTGAGTCTAGGCGTTGAAAACGACGATGGTCGGCGTCTTGGGTTGGCTCATGGGGCGCAACTTGGGGATCGTTGGTATGGCAGAGTCGCGTTACAGCACTACCAAAGTGATGGCAGCATAACCAATACATGGCTCAATCGAAGTGACACCAATGCGCGTGATGAACTGACTGGCCGAGTCTCTATGGCATGGGTTGGAGAGCAGCATCGTATCGATGTAGGCCTTTACCGGATTGACGTCGATAACGGCTACGATGCGTTCTCTCTGGACAACACCCGTCAAACCCTCTCGGACCAACCCGGTAGTGACCAAGCCGTTACCGATGCGGCTCGGGTGCGCTGGCAGTTCGATGGCGATCTTGAGTGGTCAGCGCAAGTGAGC
>CBFHMA010000052.1:0-12780 GCA_965656775.1 Luminiphilus sp. | reverse complement strand
CACCGAAGTCCGAAACGATGTCTCGACGAGACGCCGACGATACTGTCACCACATGGTTAAGCTGCCGCGCCACGCGACTCTGCATAGTGACAAAATCGTGCCATCGGGCCACTAACAATCGCCGGTACCAGCGCGGCTCTGCCTGTAATGCTAGGCGTCGATCGCGACTGATGGGGTGATGAATGGTGGTAATCAAGGGTATGCCAGCGGCTTGAATAGACAATAAGCCGTCGGCCAGTGTTTGATTGTCGTGGATGACATCAAACTGCTCGAGTTGCGGTAATAACCAGCGACGTGCCCGCTCCGCAAAGGTCCATGGCTCCGCAAAACCACCGGTCAACTTCGACAACCATTCGACCCGCGCCAAGGGATCGGTGAGCAGGCGACGCAGGGGTACCGAACGCAGCCCGTTAGCATAAAGATCGAGACTGGGCAGCTGCTCGAGCGTTACCTCGGGCACGAGGTGAGGATAGGGCGGACCCGATATGACGGTCACGGTATGTCCAAGCTTTGTGAGAGCCCGGCTCAAGTAATGCAAATAAATACCCTGCCCACCGGAAAAAGGGGCAGATCGATACCCCAACAACGCGATGCGTAGAGGGGGTTCGGTAGCGGCGACAATAGGGGCCACCGACCCGTCAAGCGTAGCGGGCGCGTTGATAGTAGTAACTCCGGGGGTGCGTTGGGGCAGAGTGTAGCAAGAGCGCGGGGCAACGCACCAATTAGCCTGCATCGAGGGCCAGCTGTAACGATCGCTACCCCCAGCACTAGCTGAGAATGTCTCGGGATTGCGCATCAATTCATCCCAGCTACGACCACTTCAAGGCGCTTTTTTGCGGCAATCCCGAGCCCTGGGCTACTATGGGGGCATTATTCATAGCTCGGAAATTCTCATGCCTGAAGCAGCCCTCAAAACCGACTACAAAGGCTTAATTTTGGCCGGCGGTTCTGGCACTCGCCTGCATCCCCTGACGAGCACCGTCAGCAAACAATTAATGCCGGTATACGACAAACCCATGATCTATTACCCATTGGCAACGTTGATGCTAGCGGGTATTCGGGATGTCCTGGTCATTACTACTCCTCGGGATCAAATTGCCTTTGCCGACTTACTCGGTGATGGCAGCCAGTGGGGCATCAATATCCAATACACCGTGCAACACAGTCCCGATGGCTTGGCCCAAGCCTTTATCTTGGGGGCCGATTTCATTGGCCAACACCCTGCGGCCTTGGTTCTGGGCGACAACATTTTTTATGGCGACGGTATGAGCCGCGCATTACAACGTGCAACTCAACAAACCCTAGGGGCTTCGGTATTTGCCTACTATGTGCAAGACCCAGAGCGCTATGGTGTAGTGGAGTTCGATGAACAAGGTAAGGCCGTTGGGATTGAGGAAAAACCTGCCGAACCACGGTCACAGTATGCCGTGACCGGGCTGTACTTTTACGATAATAGGGTGGTCGATATCGCCCGCCAGATTCAACCCTCCCACCGGGGCGAACTCGAAATTACCGACGTCAACAAAACTTATTTAGAACTGGGGGAGCTGCACGTACAGGTCATGTCCCGAGGCACCGCCTGGCTCGATACAGGCACCCACAACTCACTACTCGATGCGGCCAACTTTATTCGCGTAGTAGAAGAACGACAGGGACTCAAGGTGGCCTGCCCTGAAGAGATTGCCTATCGCATGGGCTACATCGATGCAGAACAATTACTGCGCTTGGCAAAACCCCTGGCCAAAAGCGGTTATGGGGTTTACCTAGAGGGTCTGCTCAATGAGCGGGCGGGATATCGCAATGCACTGTGAACAAACCCCTTTGAGTGGCGTCGTGCTGCTGCGCCCGAAAGTGTTTGGCGATGAGCGCGGTTTCTTTTTAGAGACATGGAATAAGCGGGCATTTGCCGATGCAGGGATCACTGCCGACTTTGTGCAAGATAACCACAGCCGATCGACCCAAGGTATCTTGCGCGGCATGCATTTTCAAACCCAACACACCCAGGGCAAGCTGGTGCGGGTCACAGCCGGTGAAGTATTCGATGCGGTGGTGGATTTGCGGGCTGACTCGCCCACGCTGGGTCAGTGGTACGGCGTGACCCTCACTGCCACCGGTCAGGAGATGCTGTGGGTGCCACCCGGTTTTGCCCACGGCTTCTACGTACTGTCGGCATCCGCCGACTTTCTTTATAAATGCACCGATTACTATCACCCCGAGAGTGAGGTGAGCTTAGCCTGGGACGACCCCAAGGTCGGCATCGAGTGGCCATTAGTCGATGGTGAGCCACCCAAATTGTCCGCGAAAGATCAGCAGGGCCGCAGCTGGGACGACACCCCTAAGTTTCGGTTCTAACGATGCCATTCACGATGAAAATATGTCTTGGCCGACGGCGATGCTGGCCACTTAGAAACATTCGGTTTGCAGCCGACGCCATCAGCTGCTGTGGTTAAAACTGCCTGAAAACTAGCCTCTGGCCAGAAGCGGCCGCCACCACTGCTCGTTAGCGAGATACCAATCGAGGGTCTTCGCAATGCCCGTTTCGAAGGTTTCATGGGGCGCAAACCCCAGCTCCCGTTCAATTTTGCTGGCATCTATGGCGTAACGCCAATCGTGGCCAGCGCGATCTTCTACAAACTGAATTAGGGAATGGGCTTCACCGCGCACGGCGGGCGATTGCGGAAATCGGTCATGGAGACTAGGGTCGGCCGTGAAACGTCGATCCATCATGCTACAAAGCAATTGCACGATATCGAGATTGGCCCACTCATTGTTACCGCCAATATTATAGGTCTCGCCCACGGTACCCGCTTCAATCACCCTTGCGATACCCTGGCAATGGTCGCCAACGTAGAGCCAGTCGCGGATATTGCTGCCATCACCATAAACCGGTACGGGGCCACCATCGAGGATACGAGTAATACAAAGGGGAATCAGTTTCTCGGGAAAATGATAGGGACCATAGTTATTCGAGCAGTTGCTGGTAGTGACCTCTAAACCATAGGTGTGATGATAAGCCCGCACCAGATGATCACTGCCAGCCTTACTCGCCGAATAGGGCGAATTGGGCTCATAACGTAAGGTTTCGGTGAAGGGGGCTGCAGCTGGGGTCAGTGAACCGAAGACTTCATCGGTGGAAACGTGATGAAAGCGATGGGGTCTACCTGAACCACCCAGCCAAGCCCCACGGGCGGCAGCCAGTAAATTATGCGTACCCACTACATTGGTCTGGATAAAGGCATCGGGGCCGGTGATAGAACGATCGACATGGCTCTCGGCGGCGAAATGAACAATCGTGTCGGTGGCGTACTCCGCCATGGTCCGGCTAATGGCCTCGGGGTTGCATATGTCGGCATGGACGAAGTGGACAGCACCTCGCTGCTCAAGGGCTTCAAGATTGGCACGGTTACCCGCGTAGGTCAGTGCATCGAAGGCCACCAATACATCGTCGGGGTGGCGCTCGGCCCAGTGGTACATGAAGTTAGCACCAATAAATCCCGCCGCGCCGGTCACCAGTAATGAACGTGCCATACGTTAGTCCTCTGTCGCTTTAAAGTCTGCGAGCATCAGTCTCAGCTGCTCGCGCCAAGGGTGGCCGGGGTAACCCAGCAAGGCACGGGTGCGCTGTTTGTCGAGCACACTAAAGGCTGGCCGTTTGGCGGGGGTTGGGTAGTCGGTGGCGGGAATGGGTTCTATGGCAGCTTGAGCCGTCAACAGTCCCAGTTCGAGTCCCAATGCATGGATGGCAACGGCAAAATCGTACCAACTGCAAGCCCCTGCATCACTCCAGTGATAAATGCCGTGAGCTTTTGGTTCTAGCGCCAAATCCCAACAGGCTTCTGCTAGTCCTCGGGCCCAAGTCGGCGTACCAATTTGGTCCTCAACCACCGTCAGACGATCTCGCTCTGCCATAAGCCTGAGCATTGTCTTTACAAAATTCCCCCCATGCCGGGAGTACACCCAACCGGTACGAACAACTAGTGCATCGGCACCACTCGCCAGTACCGCTTGCTCACCGCGCCACTTGCTGGCGCCGTACACGCCCAAGGGGCTAGCCTCGTCGTCAGGTCGGTAAGCCTGCCCGCTAACCCCATCGAATACAAAATCGGTCGATACGTGCAACAGACGTGCGCCATGGGCAGCACAACAATCGGCCAATATTGCTGGTCCAGTGGCATTAACAGCATGGGCTGACTCACTGTCGGATTCAGCACGATCTACCGCTGTATAGGCCGCCCCATTAATGACGACTCGAGCGCCAGTCTCCACCAGTGCGCGCTCAACCGCCGATGCATCGGTAATATCAAGCCCATGACGATTAAAGGGTACGGCTTCTACACCCGGGGGCTGGGTCAACTGCAGTTCACGACCCAATTGCCCGTCTGCGCCACACACCATAACCCGCTGGTTGGTCACAACCGATCCTCTAACCACTGGATATACTCCATGGCAACGCTATCACCCTCGGGCTCATTGAGAATCTCATGATAGAGGCCGGGGAGTAATCGTAAGGTCTTGTCGGACGACCCGAGACCCTGGAAAAACATCTCGGAACCCGCAGGTGCGGCGAGGATATCGGCACCGCCGTGCATCACAATCATGGGCAGGGTAATGGTCGACGCCTGTGGCAGGGTTTGCGCCATAGCGTCTATGAGAGCAACACCTAGGCCCGCGGTTACTTTGCCGTGATGTACCAAGGGATCATCGCCGTAAGCAGCAACAACCTCGGGATCTCTACTGACCCCGTTGGCATCGAGGGCAAGCATGCCAGCCTTTGGCGTCAACCGTGCCAGTAAACGGCCTAACCACATGACCGGCGCTGGTGGCGGCTCAGTAACAGCAAACGCGGGACCACTTAACATAGCGCCTCGGTATTGGCTTTGATCCTGAAGTAACAACCGCGCCGCTATCAAGCCGCCCATGCTGTGACCAAACAAGAAGCACGGCAACTGGGGATAATCTTGGGTGATAACAGCGCGACACTCCCGCATCCCCCCCAAATAGTCATCGAAGCGCTTTAGGAAAACACGCTCACCCGGGGATTGGCCATGGCCCACGTGATCTGGCGCCACAACCGCAATATCTCGGGCATTGCAGTATCCGGCAAAAGCCTCGTAACGACCCGAGTGTTCACCGAGACCATGGGCTAACAACACCACCGCTTTGGTTCCATGCCCAGCGCGCCAATGTCGGTAACGTAAACCCGAAGGCAGAAGCTCCAATGACAGTCCTCCCAAGGTCTCGTCGTGAACGATAATTAGTCGCTAACCGGGGTCAGCCAATCGAGGTACCGCTGCTGCTGCCCCCGAACGCTTTGAAAATAAATAGATTGCAAACGTTCCGTAACGGGGCCGCGACGTCCCTCACCAATGACACGACTATCGAGTTCACGAATGGGTACCACTTCTGCGGCAGTACCGGTGAAAAAGGCTTCGTCTGCTATGTAAACCTCATCCCGGGTAATGCGTCGCTCCTTAACCTCGTAACCCTCGTCGGCCGCTATTTGGAACAGGGTGCGACGGGTGATGCCGTCGAGGCAGGATGTTAGGTCGGGGGTATAGATAACACCGTCTCGGACCATGAAGAAGTTTTCGCCACTGCCCTCGGCCACATAACCCTCATTATCGAGTAGCAACGCCTCTTCACAACCGCTATTAATGGCCTCACGAAGGGCCATAATCGAGTTAATGTAATTACCGTTAGCCTTTGCTTTGCACATGGTGATATTGACGTGATGGCGGGTGTAACTTGAGGTTCTTACACGAATGCCTCGATCACGGGCCTCGGGATCCATGTAAGAAGGCCATGGCCATGCCGCTATCATCACATGGGTTTTTAAATTATCGGCACGCAAACCCATTCCCTCGGAACCCAGAAAGCACATGGGACGCAAATAGCCTTCCTGCAGATTATTCAGTTTGACCACCTCTCGCTGTGCTGCATTGAGTGTGGCCTTATCGAAGGGCATATCCATTTGCAAAATGTGCGCCGAGCGAAACAGCCGATCGGTGTGCTCTTTAAGTCGAAAAATGCAGGTACCTAAGTTGTCCGTGGCATAGGCACGAACCCCTTCGAAAACACCCAAACCGTAGTGAAAAGTGTGGGTCAGTACATGCACCCGCGCCTCTTCCCAGGGCACAAGTGCACCATCAAGCCATATTTTGCCGCTCAGCTTGGAGAGGTCCATGGTGTTTCCTCATTGTTGTCACAAATACTGCCGCTGTCGTTAGTCACAGCGGCATCTCAAAATACCCGCCCAGAGCCGGTCCATTAACTCGCCCCATCAAGACCAACGTGCGGCAACCACTGATCTCTAATTGCTTTAACCCGTTCGAGATGGGGCATAAAAACGTCACACTCGCCCACTGCTGCCACGCCCTCAAGGGCTGCCACATGCACCGCAGACCGGTAAGCCAAATAGGCGGATGCCAGAGCATCAGCCTGCTCCTCGGGCAGTACCCCCGTTTCTTTCAATGAGTCGAGAATACGGATGTTGTCAGACCAGCGAGTCAGGGACGGAAACCCATGCGCATGTGCAAGCACAAGGTATTGCACCACAAATTCGATGTCGACAATACCGCCCGGGTCACGTTTAAGGTCAAACCACCCAGATTCAGTTGCCAAACGCCCGCTGCCCTCTTGCAGCATTCGACGACGCATAGCACTGACCTCAGCGGCAAGGTTGTCGGTCTCTCGAGACTGACTAAGTATCGCATGTCGTAGAGTCGTTAACGCATGCACCAAGGGCTCATCGCCGACCACAACGCGGGTGCGTACCAGCGCCTGGTGCTCCCAAACCCAAGCAGATTCCAATTGATATTGACGAAAACCTGGCAAAGAGACAGCAACCAGTCCCGATTCCCCGTGAGGGCGCAACCGCAGATCCACCTCATAAAGTCGACCGGTCGCCATACGGGTTGACAGCACGTGGACCACACGCTGAGCCAGTCGGGTATAAAACCGGATGTTGTCGATGGGCTTGGGACCTGTGGTGTGTCCGTCTCCACCTTGGTAAACAAACACCAAATCGAGGTCAGAGCCGTAGCTCAATTCAATGCCACCCAACTTGCCATAACCGATGACCGCAAAACCGGTATCTGGGCCACCGGGCTCACCATGTCGCGCCACCAGCTCAGCCTTGGCCACCCCAATGGCATGCTCTAGCAGTACCTCAGCCAAAAACGTTAAGTAATCGCTTACTTTCATTATGGGCAGTGTATTACTCAGCTCACTCGCAGCCACCCGAAGCACAACGGCGTCTTTAATGCGCCCCAAAGTCAACATTTGTGCCTCGAGATCACTTTCTGGAATGCGCAACAACTGCTGGCGCACTAGGGCGTGAATATCGTCACGACTCGGCGCGGTAGTGAGCTTTTCGGGATCTAACAGTTCTTCAAGTAATTCCGGCCGGGCGGCCAACTGCTGGGCAACCCAAGGACTACGGGCAGACAAGCCGACCAAACCCTGCAGTGCCGTGGGGTTCTCTTCGAGCAACACTAGGTAGGCACTGCGACGAGACACTGCACTCACAAACGGTAGCGTGCGCTCGAGAGCCACAAAAGGATCAGCGGTGACTGCAGCCGCTTCGCACAGGCGGGGCAAAAAACACTCTACCCGCTGTCGACCATCGGTTTGTAACACTCGGATGCTCGAGGACTCTAGCCACACCGTGACCTGCTGCCAGGCGGCCTCACCATCGGCAAAGCCCAGGGCTGCCAAGGTGTCGGGCCCTAAGTCAACGAAATGTAGACGATCCGCCGACTGTGCATCAGGGTACTCATCGGGAACACTAATCAAATCGTGAAAGTGAGCAGCAATCACTGATCGCCATTGACCAATAGCAGCAGCCATTGCCGGCCAATCCTGAAATCCTCGGATAGCGGCCAGACGCTGTCGGGCCGAGTCATCGGCAGGCAACGTTTGCGTTTGGCGATCCTCCATGCCTTGCAGGGCGTGTTCACAGTCGCGCAGACCCCGATACGCCTCTGCTAACTCTGCTGCCGCACTGGCACTGAGCAAACCGCAACATTCGAGGGCCGCCAGAGAGACCAACAAGCCACGGCATTGCAAGGCGGGTTGACGACCTCCATGGATCAACTGCAAACACTGGGCGATAAACTCAACTTCGCGGATACCGCCATCGCCCCGTTTGATATTGTCGTCTAAACCTTGACGTCTGATCTCGGCCATAATCATGGCCTTCATTTCACGGAGGCTATCGATCACGCCAAAATCGATGTAGCGGCGGAACACAAAGGGGCGTATCAGAGCATTGAGCGCAGACCCATGCTCACCACCGGTGATAGGTCGAGCTTTCATCAAGGCGTACCGCTCCCACTCACGGCCCTGCTCTTGGTAGTACAGCTCGAGCGCATCAAAGCTTGAGACAAGGGCGCCACTATCCCCCCACGGCCGCAATCGCATATCCACCCGAAATACAAAGCCGTCAGGGGTGGTGGTATCGAGATAGCGAATGATCAATTGACCCAGTTTAATAAAGAACTCTTGGTTGGTGACCTCTTTGCGGCCACCCTGGGTATTACCGGACTCGGGATAACAAAAAATGAGATCAACGTCGGAAGACAGATTTAATTCGCCGCCCCCCAGCTTACCCATGCCCAGCACTACCAGCGGTTGCGACGAACCACTGCGGGCGCCCATAGGTGTCCCAAAGCGCGGCCTGAGCTGCTGCTCGGCAAAGGCCACAGCCACACGAATAGCCGCATCGGCAAAACCGCTGACATCGGATAAGGTAGAGGCCAAATCACCCCGATAGCTGAAGTCTCGCCAGACAATACGCAAATACTCGCGGCCTCTAATGTGCCGCAGGGCAGCCATAAACGCGGCCTCATCTGACACCGGGGGCAAACATGCCTCAAGCCAGGCCGTCCATTCATCACTTGACCAGTGGCGCTCGGCGAGCCAATCCGTTGTCAACTGCTGCTCGACCCAAGTCCCATGCCGACCCAGTTGCTCTACAAAGAACGGACTGAGTGTCAGTAACCTCTCTACTTCTTGCAGTAGTCCGCCACCCTCGAGGGTGGCTCGCAAGTGCTGAGCGCCGTCATCACCCGCCAGAGCAGCGAGGCGACCCCAGGCCGCTGGCAGATACGCGTGTAATTCGCTATTGGTGCTGGTCATAGATGATCGATCGCCGGTGTTACCCGCAGCACCTCAGCAATCGTAGTGGTGCCACTCACAACCTTTTCGGCACCCGCCTCGCGCAACGGCACCATACCCCCGGCTCGCGCTGCCCGGGCTAAGTGTGCGGTCGATTCACTGTCGGTGATGCAGGCTTGTACTTGAGAATCCGAGACCAATACCTCGTAAATGCCTTCTCGACCCAAATACCCGGTGTGACGACATTGACTACAACCTACCGGCTGGTAAAGCTCGGGCGGTGCCTCGGGTCCGTCATCCCCCACCAAAGAGTGCCAAGCCAGCACATCCGTCGGCACCGGCTGTTTACAGTGTTTACATAAGGTACGCACCAAGCGCTGTGACATGACACCGCGCACCGTAGCTTTAATAAGAAACGGAGGGACACCCAGCTCCAACAATCGAGCAATGGCGCCAGGGGAGTCATTGGTATGCAGGGTCGACAACACCAGATGCCCTGTGAGCGCAGCCTGCACCGCCATATGGGCTGTTTCAAGATCGCGAATCTCGCCGACCATAATAATATCCGGGTCCTGCCGCATTAGGGCTCTGACCCCAGCAGCGAAATCGAGCTCGATGCCGTGATTCACTTGCATCTGATTAAACACCGGCTCGACCATTTCAATAGGATCTTCGATAGTGCAGACGTTGACGTCAGGGGTCGCCAGCTGACGCAGCGTTGAATACAAGGTGGTGGTCTTGCCTGAGCCCGTGGGTCCGGTGACGAGAACGATACCCGTGCCATGGTCAATCATTCCCGCCCAGCGGGCATAGTCGCTACCACGCAGTCCCAGCTCATCAAATCCCTTCAGAAGCACGTCGGGATCGAAAATACGCATAACCAGCTTTTCGCCAAAGGCGGTGGGCAGGGTCGATAATCGAAGCTCGATTTCATCGCCCTCGTGGGTGCGCGTTTTAAGGCGACCGTCTTGAGGTCGACGCTTTTCGGCCACATCAAGCCGACTGAGAATTTTTAAGCGGCTGGTTACCGCGGCGGACACGGCCTCGGGCAGCTCGTAAACCTTGTGTAACACCCCATCGATGCGCAATCGGACGTTGCCGACATTGCGCCGAGGTTCGATGTGAATATCGCTGGCGCGCTGTTCAAAGGCGTACTGTAAAAGCCAATCAACGACGCTAACAACATGCTGGTCATTGGCATCGGGCTCCCCTTTAGCACCCAGCTGCAACATGGCCTCGAGATTAGCCAACCGACCGGGATTGCCTTGAATACGGTTACGGGCACCCTGCACCGAGCGCGCCATGGTGTAGAACTCGTTGGTATGGCGGGTGATATCTCGAGGGTCGGCGATAACCCGCTGAATTGGCCGGCGCACCGCGTGCTCTAGATCTCGCTGCCATCGAGATAGCCATGGTTCTGCGGTCGCTATGACCACTTCCCGCTCATTGGCTTGCAGGGCCAAAATACCGTGACGTTCTGCAAACGCCCGGGACATGACATCTGCTACGGCTGCCACATCAACTTTTAGCGGATCAATCTCTACTGTGGCCAATCCTGTGGCATCAGATAAAAATGCCAGCAATGCCGCCATGTCGAGCAAGCGCTCGGGCGATTGCTGATCCGGTAGCTTAAGCTCAGCGATATAGACCAACGGATGCAACGCGGTGCCACGGTAAGCCTCTAAACGCGTCAATTGCTGATTATTAATACGCCCAGCACGATGCAACGCCTGTGCGAAACTAGGCACATCAATGCGGCTCTCGGGTGGCAAAGTATAGTCGACTGTCATACCGCCAGTTTACGCAGTCCCGAGCACCGAGCACAGTCTAAGTCGACCTGTTATGCCAAGACACCGGGTGCTTATACCCTCTATACTCGCGACCCTCGGTTGCTCGCAAATAAGAACCGGCCGCATTAGCAGACGCAACGGTCGAGTTAGGGACCTGTATGGACATTATTACCGCCAACAGCACATTACTTTTGGCAATTGTCGCCGTTTTCGGGCTCTACATGGCGTGGGGTATCGGTGCCAACGATGTCGCCAATGCGATGGGTACGTCGGTTGGCGCCCGCGCGCTCACCCTGAAGCAAGCCATTCTGGTGGCTATGATTTTCGAATTTTTAGGTGCATTTCTTGCGGGTGGCGAGGTCACCTCAACCATTCGTAAAGGCATCATTGATCCAGCGGTGTTCCAAGCTATACCCGAGCAATTCGTCTTTGGCATGACCGGGTCACTGCTGGCGGCCGCGACCTGGTTAATGATTGCCAGCTCAAGGGGTTGGCCGGTATCGACCACCCACTCCATTGTTGGCGCCATTGTTGGCTTTAGCAGTGTTGCGATATCGGTTGAGGCGGTGAACTGGGGCAAAGTGTCCTCTATTGCCGCAAGCTGGATTGTGTCACCGCTACTGGCGGGCAGCTTATCCTTTGTACTGTTTACCAGTGTTCGAAAACTCATTCTTGAACATGACGATGCGAAAGCACGCGCGGTCACCCTCATACCCTTTTATATGTGGATGGTGGGCTTCATGATCGCCATGGTGACACTGCTCAAGGGCCTCAAGCATGTGGGGTTCAATTACAGTTTGGGTACAGGGTCTGGGTTTGGCGATGCGGCATTGATGTCGACGGCCATCGGTCTGGGGGTGGCGGCACTGGGTGCGGTATGGCTTCGCCGTAGAATAGCTACCGAGGGCAATGCCAGTCTCGAGCGCATCTTTGGCGTACTCATGATTTTTACGGCTTGCGCCATGGCGTTTGCACATGGCTCGAACGATGTTGCAAACGCAGTCGGGCCTCTCGCCGCGGTGGTGCAAGTGATCCGCTCTGGGGGTGAGCTGGCGGCGCAATCAGTCATGCCCTGGTGGGTATTGTTGGTGGGCTCCGCGGGTATCGTCATCGGATTGGCCAGCTACGGCTGGCGGGTTATGAAAACGATTGGTCAAGGGATCACCGAATTAACCCCGAGTCGTGGCTTCGCCGCGGAACTGGGCGCAGCGGGCACAGTGGTTTTAGCGTCGGGCACGGGACTCCCTATCTCTACCACCCATACCCTCGTAGGCGCAGTTTTAGGCGTTGGCTTTGCACGCGGCATCGGAGCCATCGATCTGCGCATGGTGCGATCAATCGTGGTGTCGTGGGTCATTACACTGCCCATTGCGGCTGTACTCGCAGTGATATTCTTCTACTTATTGCAGGCAGTATTCAGCTAGGTTGCGGTCAAATCGTGTCGTTGGGATCACTATTCGTAGTAATCTAACAATCCACTAACCCACAGTACCCATCAACGTGTCAGGCAATCTCCATCACATCGAGTGGTTTCGTCACACCGCACCGTATATACGCAATCATCGGGGAAAAACCTTCGTCATCCACCTTGGTAACGATGCCCTCGACAGCGCGGCGTTTCCAAGCCTCATTCACGACCTTGCCATGCTGCACTTGCTCGGTGTCCGGTTGGTACTCGTCCACGCCACCCGCTCTGCCATTGAACGTGCCATATTGGAGCGCGGTATTACTAGCCAGTTACACCGCGGTATTCGAGTTACTGATCATCATGTTATGTCGGTAGTGCGAGAAGTTACCGCAGGGCAGCGCCTGCAACTCGAGAGTCAACTTTCGACCGGCTTGCCAGACTCACCCATGCGCGGCTCGCGGCTGC
>CBFHMA010000051.1:12584-12836 GCA_965656775.1 Luminiphilus sp. | reverse complement strand
ATCAAGCCAGCGGAATCGGTGGCTATTGTAGGGGTTTCCGGCTCGGGTAAGTCGACCCTATTAGGTTTACTCGCGGGCCTCGATGTTGCCAGCGATGGTGATGTGATTATCGATGGCATAGCGTTGTCGACGCTAGACGAGGACGCCCGCGCTGCCTTGCGGGCTAAAAAGGTTGGCTTTGTCTTCCAATCGTTCCAATTACTGCCAGCACTCACCGCCCTTGAAAATGTCATGCTACCCCTTGAGTTGGCG
>CBFHMA010000051.1:0-12574 GCA_965656775.1 Luminiphilus sp. | reverse complement strand
TTGCATTGGGCCACCGCACCGACCATTACCCAACGCAATTGTCGGGCGGCGAACAGCAGCGTGTAGCAATTGCCCGGGCGTTCGCTGCGAGTCCATCGATTTTATTTGCCGATGAACCCACTGGTAATCTCGATGCTGAGACCGGCGGCAATGTGATTGACTTGCTGTTTGAGCTCAACGCCAAAGAGGGCACCACACTGGTGTTGGTGACCCATGATGAACGCTTAGCCCAGCGCTGTCAGCGCCGGTTCCGCATGGATAACGGCGCGCTCGTCGCGGAGGACTGATATGGCCAGTGGCTTATCGGCACGAACGCTATTACTTCGCGACTGGCGCAGCGGCGAGCTAAGTATTCTTCTGGCTGCACTGGTACTCGCGGTAGCGGTGGTGGTCAGTATCAGTGCGTTTGTGGGCAGTCTAGAAAGCACACTCAAGTCCGAGAGCCTACGGTTTCTGGCGGCCGATCGCGTCGTGCAGTCGAGCCGTGGTATTCCCGATCAGTGGGTAGCGAAAGCGCGGGATCAAGCACTTCAGACCGCGGTGACGCTGGGCTTTCCATCGATGGTGGTGACCGACAGCGACGTCATGTATCTGGCTTCCATCAAGGCCGTCAGCGATGGCTATCCCCTGCGGGGCGAGTTGCAGCAAAGTGTCGAGCCCTACGGTGCCATTGAAACCACAAAGGTCATTCCTGCGCCGGGTGAGGTATGGCTGGCACCTCGACTGTTTGCACTGCTAGGCATTGATGTGGGTGCCACGGTGTGGGTAGGGGAGGCGCCTCTACGTGTCACTGGAACCGTCCGCGGCGAGCCCGATAGCACCAGCGCCATGTTTGGATACGGGCCTCGGCTACTCATGAACTTGACGGATATCGATACCACAGGGGTCATTCAGCCCGGGAGCCGTGTGCAATGGCGATTGTTGCTGGCGGGTAATCCGGTGGACCTACAGCTCTTTAGTGATTGGTTAGCGCCCCAGTTGTCGCAAGGACAGCGTTTATTAGGGGTCAATGAGAGCCAGCCCAGTATTGGTCGCACCCTTGAGCGGGCCCAGGGCTTTTTGCTGTTAGCGGGTAGTTTGGGCGTCGTATTAGCGGCCACCGCGATTGCGCTGGCTGCTCGGCGCTTCAGCGAACGCCACACCGATGCGGTGGCTGTGATGAAAAGCTTGGGGGCCAGCACCCAGCGCATTAGTCGCTTGTACGGGGGCGCGCTGTTGTTATTGGGCGCCATTGCCACGGTACTTGGCTGTGGCCTCGGGTGGTTGGTGAAAGCGGCATTTTTCGCCCTATTCGGATCGCAAGTGGGTATTGCAGCGGGGGACAGCGGCGCCGAGCCTTATGTCATTGGTGCAGTGACGGCGGTCGTTTGTTTGGGTTTTTTTGCGTGGCCGCCCCTGCGTCGACTGAGTCGTGTACCACCCCTTAGGGTTTTACGCCGTGATATTGATGCCAGTACCGCTCAACGCGCCGTCGATTACGTATTGGGTGGTCTGGCGATGATTGCGCTTATGCTCTGGTACTCGGGTGATCTACGCCTGACCGCAGGGGTTGTGGGCGGTCTTATCGTGACCGTGGTGCTGGGTTTTATCATGGCCAAAGTGCTGCTCGGTGGTACGCGGGTGGTTGGGAGCGCCGCCGGTAGTGTGTGGCGTTTGGCGCTCGCAGGTCTCGTGAGACGCGGTAATGCCAATTCACTGCAAATGGTCATCTTCGGAATTGCCATTATGCTGTTACTCATCCTAGTGATGGTGCGTACTTCCCTAATCGACCAGTGGCAAGCACAGCTGCCGCCCGGTACCCCAAATCATTTTTTACTAAACATTGCCCCTGAGCAGCGCGGCCCACTAGAGCGCTTCTTCGATGCCAACGGTATTGATTCGGAGGCGGTTTATCCCATGACCCGGGGGCGTGTGATGGCGGTGAATGGCGAGGATCTTGCGGAACCCGATAGCGTAGCCAGCGAGCGACGCCAGCGTGAGGCTAATTTCACGTACAGCAACGAACTACCGCCGGCCAATGACATTCTCGAGGGCCGTTGGTGGCCCGCGGACACCCGAGAATCACTGGTCTCCATTGAACAGGGCTTTGCGCAAGGTATAGGTGCTGGGGTGGGTGACACCCTTGATATACGGATCGGTGCTCAGGCCTTAACGGTAACGGTCTCGAGTATACGCAGCGCCGAGTGGCAGAGTATGAAGCCCAACTTCTTCATGATTTTTCCCCCGTCGGTGCTGGCCTCTTTTCCAAAGGTGTACCTCACCAGTTTTTATTTGCCGAAAGACCGTAAAGCCACCCTCAATGATTTAGTACGCGCATTTCCCACGTTAACAATTATTGAACTTGACGTTGTCATCGAGGAGATTCGCAGCATCGTCAATCGGGTCGGACAGGGCATTGAATTGGTATTGGCCGTCATTCTGAGCGCTGGTGCTTTAGTGCTAGTAGCGGGTGTCCAAGCCAGTGTCGATGTGAGGCTACGGGAAAGCGCGTTGTTGAGGGCTCTCGGCGCGCGTAAGGGGTTGTTGCTAGGGGCTCTGTGGATAGAGTTCGCAACCCTTGGCGCTTGCGCGGGGGTATTGGCCATTGCCGGCGCGGAGGTTGCGGTGTGGGCTCTGCAAACCCAAGCCCTCGATCTTGACTATCAGCCGAGCTATACCCTGTGGCCCGCGGCACTGTTTGCGGGTGCCGCTATCATTGGTGCGCTGGGGGTGCTTAGCTGCCGCCGCGCCGTGCAAGCGCCGCCGCTCGTTGTGCTTCGGGATTGCTGACTAGCGGGTTGGTTATTCCCTTGTCTCGCCGACCAGAGCACAGATGTTCAGGTTGATTTTTGCAAGGGGGTCGAAAATAGAACGAGCCTCACGCTGCAGTCAGTCAGCATTAGTGCAAGCAAGCAGTACAGAAGGTCAGTCGCATCAAAAGTCGCTATCGGATACCAAATTTGAACTAGTTCATACGCAGTCATCGCGAAAACAGGGACAACACTATAAAAGTAGCGCTGCCTCTGTAGTGCTGCTGCATGGTCAAGCTGGTGCGTGTCGCGGATGATCATCAGCATCGCAATTCCGATCGACGCTGTTATTTGGGTAAAGGATCCAGCAAAACCTAAATCGAAATGGCCTGATTTAAATTGTAGGGGGCGATACAAATGGTCGAGCAAGAGGTGAAACCCAATGATGACTAAGAGCATGAGGGTTGCGTGAAGTTTAATCTTTAGGATCGATTTCATGTTGCCGAAGGTTCTCTACATTTCAGATCGGCATGAATCCTAGCCATTTAATGGGCGCCGCCGACCATGAGACCCATTGTCTACTACAACACTTCTATTGCTGTTCATTCTGTGGCTGTAAGCGCATCCAACCCCGCAAGCGACAGCGTAGCAAAGACATGACCGTTTCCTTGAATCGGACTAACTCCTCTACGTCTGACAGGCTGCGTGCTCGCGACCACAAACCCTGGCTTGAGGTGGCAAGAAAGTCTGCCAGCCCTTGAAGCTCCGGTGTGGGTATATCCGTGTCTTGCTCTCGAATCTCTGCCAATAATGCCCGGTAAAAAGCATCACACAATTGCGCTAGGTGCTGTTCCACCACACGGCGAATTTGAGTGTGATGTGACGCTATTTCAGTCATGACGTTGGCACAAAAGCAGCCAGGTCCAGGCATGCCATGTCTAACATGCAAGCGGATGAAGTGATCGAAATAGGCCTCTATCGCCGCTAGACCAGCTGGCGGTGTCTGCGGTACTTCGTGCCGCGGGGCAATCTCACCGTTGTCATGGGTTTCGGTGGTACCGTCGCTACCCGCCAGCAATATAGCAATGGCTGGGCTAGCAAACTGCTCTTGATAGGCGCTCAAGCAAGCAAGAAACAACGCTTCTTTGCCACCAAAATCGGTATACATGCTGGCACGATTTACCCCAGTGGCAGCCACCAAATCCTCCATGCTGGTAGCAAAATAGCCTCGCTGCCAGAAGACATTCATAGCACTGGCTACAAGTTGTTCTCGGGATTTTGAACGGCGTCGTGGCACCTGTGTCAGTTCCTTTGGTGAGCGCGCATAGTGTCATTGTGACGTTCACTGTACGCCAATATCTCGCTCCATAGCTTGGACATTGCCTATTAGCCCCCAAGAAAAGCGTGGGGTTTACGTGAAGCGCTTGCTTTATGGAATGATTGTTCCATAATCCTTTGCGGGGAGCAATCACGACTGTATGTACAGCCCGTCGCGAATGTTAAAAATCGCTAATAAGGAGTTTCCCGTGCGCGGTGTCTACGGCATTCCCGGTTTAGTCCGGTTCTGGATCTTGTCCATCACGGTGTTGCTGCCTTTGTTGGTCGCGGCCGAAGTCGATATTGGAGGGCCGGTACGGGTATCCGTTGCTCGGGTAGCTGAGACTGTTATCGCCGATCGCCGCAAAACAACGGGTGTGGTTCATGCGTGGCGTGTGGTCACCATAGCTGCAGAAATGCCGGGCCGAGTAGTCAATAGAGCCGTTGAACCGGGATACTTGGCGAATGCGGGGGAGTTGCTTGTCAGCACCGACCCTCGCAGCGCGCATGCGGCCCTCAGAGAGGCAAGAGCCACGGTCGCCCGGTGTGAGGTGGATGTTGCTGACGCGGAGCAAGGTCTCAAGCGTGCTCAGCGATTACTAGAGAGCAAAGCAGTCAGCCAAGACGTGGTGGATGACGAACGCTTTCGCCTCGAAAGAGCTATCGCACAGCTTGAGATAGCTTCTGCGGCCCTGCAAGAGGCTGAGCGCATCGCCACAGATGTGGACATTCGAGCTCCCTTTGCGGGCAAAGTCGAAGCGGTCTACGTCAACGTAGGGGACTACGTTACCCAAGGCGTGCCGGTAGCTGTGCTCTCGGACTTCTCACGAGCTCGCATCATCACGGGTCTGGGTAGTGCTGATGTCAGTCAGGTTGCAATAGGGCACACCGCTGATATTTCCATAGCCGAGCTCGGTGGCCTGCATGTGGTCGGTACGGTGACCAATGTTGGTCACATTAAAGACCGACAAGCGGGCACTTTTCCCGTCGAGCTCTTAATTGAAGGTGCTGGCGTGGAGCGCTTGCGCCAAGGCCTCGTGACAACGGTTGCCTGGGGCGTGGGTGAAGAAAAAACGCAAACAGCGATACCCATCAGTGCGGTAGTACGTCGCCACGGGCAATTACTGACTTATGTCGTTGAGAATGGTGTCGCTACTGAACGGTTGGTCGTCACGGGTCGAAGCGACGGGCAGAACGTTGTTATCCACGAGGGACTTGTGCCGGGCGAACATGTGGTCATCGATGGCCACTTCGCCCTGCGTGACGGCGCTTCGGTAGAGGTCAGCGCCACGAGCAAGCGAGTAGATGTACGATGATTCGCTTTTTTGTTCAGCGGCATCTGGTTGTCAACGTGCTAGCCATTGCGACGGTCGTGCTTGCGCTCTTTTTATCACCGTCAATATCCCGCGAATATCTACCCAGTGTCGATATGCCAATCGTGGTGATTACGGCCCACTTGCCGGGGGCATCGGCTCGGGATATAGAAACTAAACTCACAATACCGATCGAGGAGGCGATCAGTGAGGTGGATGGTATTGACGAGTACCACACCGCAATTGCCGATAGTGTTTCAGTCACAACCGTCGAGTTATACATGGACAGCACCGAGGCTCAGGTGCTGTCAACGATGCAGGATCTGAGGGACGCGCTCGATAGCATTGCTGATTTCCCACCGGAGATGGATGAAGCTCCCACCCTTATACGTCGTAACCCCGGTAAATCTGCGATCATCGAAATAGCACTTGCAGGTCCCATGGACACATTGGTGCCACTGGCTGAAGACCTCGAGCGGCAAATTGAGCGATTACCCGGAATATCGAGGGTCAATATCGTTGGCCTTCAGGATCCAGAAGTGCGTATTTTGGTGGATCCAATCCTTGCACAGTCCCATGGTGTCACCTTGCTTGACGTGGTTGATGCCATCCAGGCGCGCAACACCTCTACGACTGGTGCAGTTCTCGAGGCTGTGGACCGTCGCAGTCAGCTCGTCGTGTGGAGTCGCTTTGAAAATCCACTAGAAGTCGGCGATACCATTCTCACATCGGGCCCAGAAGGGCTGGTTCGCGTTCGTGATATTGCACGCATCGATTTAACCCGCGAAGACACCGGGCTAATTGTCCAAACCAATGCTGAGCCTGGGCTCTCACTTGTCGTTCGCAAGCGTGAAGGGAGTGATGCCATAGAGGCCGTCGATGCCATTCGCGGGCTTTTTGATGGCATCCCAGTGCCACAGGGTGTGAGTTATTCCTTCGTCAATGACACCACCTTTTTCACACGAAATCGCCTGGAGGTAATGACGACTAACGGTTTGATGGGGGCTGTGCTTGTTGCACTGATACTGTTCGCTTTCATGCGACGTGATGCCGCTGTTTGGGTGCTCGTTGGCATACCCGTTGTATTTTGCGGTGCCATTATCTGCCTGCTACCACTGGGTATGACGTTCAATTTATTCACTTTGACAGGACTAGTGATAGTGCTCGGTATGGTGGTCGATGACGCGGTCGTGGTGTCAGAAAATATCATTACCCACCGAGAGCGCGGGCTTAATCCCATCGATGCCGCCGTGGTCGGTGCTCAAGAGATGGTGAAGCCAGTTGTTGCGGCAGCCGTGACGACGGCACTTGCTTTTGGGCCCATTGTCGCCATGGGGGGGATTCCTGGGAAAGTGATGTGGCAAATACCCGCCATGGTGGTGCTGGTGCTTATATTCTCGCTGCTGGAGTCCTTTTTCATCTTGCCCGCGCACATGTCCGCTATTGCTGCAGGTTCCTCGGCAGAAAAGCGCACCTGGGTTCAAACCTTAGAGACGTATTATCGTCGGGTTTTGCGACAGTGCTTGCGCTGGCGCGGTTTGGTCATCAGTGCGGCATTCATCTGTTTGCTGGCGATCATGATGTTTATTCGACCGCTGGTCGATTTCGTGCAGTTTCCTCAGGCTGATGCACGTCTCTTGTTTGCCAAGGTCAGTGCGCCGGCAGGTACACCTATTGAGCGCACCGAAGCCCTGGCCACGGATTTACAGCGGCAGATACAGGCAATTGCTGCGGTTGATTTGCGCGCCGTCACTGCCCGTATTGGCCATCAAGACGTAAACGGGGGTGAAAAGGGGAGAGGCGAAGCCGAGCACGAGGCGCTACTCACTATCGTATTTAAAGACCTGGATCGACAGTACACCAATCAAGAGTGGATACAGGTGCTGCAACAACAACTCGTCATTGATCCTAGAGTGACATTGACACTGCAGTCTGAATACGTAGGGCCGCCGACAGATCAGCCGGTTACCCTTCACGTACTTGCTAATGAGGCGACTAGTCGGCGGGTTGCAGCCAGCGAAATTGCCGATTGGGTGCGTGCTCAGCCAGGTATCACGCAGGTACAGGTAGATGAGCGCCCGGGTACGCCAAAGCTCGATTTAAATCTTGATCATGACAAGTTGGCGATGCTTGGGCTTGATGCTCGCCGCGTTGCCCGCGCCGTGCAAGTGGCTTTTTTTGGCGTCGAAGCGTCCGAGTACCGAGATGTGGATCAAACCACTCAACTACGGGTGCAGCTAGCGCCCTATGCCCGCGTGGATTTAGACGATTTACTCGACATCCCTCTGCGTGCTGCCAATGGTGATCTGGTGCCATTGCGTGAGGTTGTGCGACCCGTAGAAATACCGGGGCTCGATCGTATTTACCATCGGGATAGTTTTCGTGCAGCCACAGTGCGAGCCAGCTTCACCCCCGATGCGACCTGGACGGCAGTCACTTTCGCTGAGTATGTGCGTACCCAGCTGATGCCTCAGTTCGCTGACCGGCAAGACCTAGAGCTAGTTATTGGTGGAGAGGCAGCAGATACCGCCGAGACAACCGGTGCTCTGGGTGTTGTGGCCTTGCTGGTGGTGCTCGCTATTAGTGTCGTCATTTGGATTCTGCTCGGATCACTGTTGGAAGCATTGTCGGTCGTGATTGTGATTCCCTTTGCCCTCGCGGGCGTGATCATTGCCTTTTTTGTGCACGGCTTGCAGCTATCGATGCCCGCGGTTATCGGAACCATTGGACTTGCCGGTGTCGTGGTGAACGCCTCTATCGTCATGATGGACTGTGTTCACAGGCATTTAAGAGAAAATCGAGGGGAACGGCCCAAGCTGATCGTTATTGAGGATGCGGTGGTTTCACGCTTGCGTCCAATCTTAGTGACCACGCTTACTACCCTAGGGGGTGTTCTGCCGACGGCGTATGGTATAGGTGGCTACGACCAGATCGTTAGTCCAATGTCGATTGCCATCGGTTGGGGACTCTTATTCGCTACGTTCATCACATTGTTTGTCATTCCCGCACTTTTTTATGCCGCCAACGATGCTACGGCCTCTGTTGGTCGGCTAGGGGCGCATATCCGCTCTAGAATTTGGAGGCCCCAACATGATGTCGTGTGACCCTCGGTGTATCGGCCTCGCGCTCGCATTGTTGTTTGCCAGCACAATTTCGGATCGCTGAATTAACCGCTATTCATTTGGAATAAATAACCCCCTAAGTTTAGGGGGTTGGGAGGAGGGCACGGGCACAGAATCTGTTGAACTCGTGCGACAAGCAAGTTCACTAAATTAGTGGGTGGGACCCAGTTCAGCCCAGCAAATGCGCTACGGCATCCCGTTCTTCTATTAGCTCCTGAGCAGTGGCGTCCATTTTGCCACGACTAAATTCGCCAACCTCAACGCCTTGAACAATCGTCCAATCGCCATTTGCACAGCGGCAAGGGAACGAGTAAATCAAACCTTCGGCAATACCATAAGAACCATCTGAGTAGACGCCCATAGAGACCCAGTCGTCGACCTCAGTGCCCAATGCCCAGCTACGCATGTGGTCGATGGCGGCATTGGCCGCTGACGCCGCCGATGAAGCGCCACGCGCCTTAATGATGGCAGCGCCACGCTGTTGAACGGTTGGAATGAAGTCGTTTTCGTACCAGTCTTGATCGATGAGCTCAATGGCAGCTTGACCCTTCACTTGAGCATTGAACAGATCGGGGTATTGGGTCGCTGAGTGGTTACCCCAAATGGTCATTTGGGTCACGTCATTGACGGAAGTGCCGGTTTTTTGCGCAATTTGTGTCATCGCTCGATTGTGATCGAGCCGGGTCATAGCCGTGAAATTGCGTGGATCTAAATCGGGTGCATTGCGTTGGGCGATCAGCGCATTGGTGTTAGCCGGGTTGCCGACGACCAGTACCTTAACGGTCCTGGAAGCGTGATCGTTTAGGGCTTTACCCTGTACCGAGAAAATAGCGGCATTAGCTTCCAGCAGGTCTTTACGTTCCATACCCGGACCCCGTGGACGCGCCCCCACTAATAGTGCGTAGTCGGTATCTTTGAAGCCTACGTTCGGGTCATCGGTGCAGACGACACCCGCTAGTAGCGGGAATGCACAGTCGTCGAGCTCCATGCGAACACCTTCCAGCGCTTCCAAGGCAGGTGTGATATCAAGCAATTGCAGGATAACCGGTTGATCGTCGCCCAACATGGCGCCGGAAGCGATGCGGAACAGAAGAGCGTAACCAATCTGGCCGGCGGCGCCGGTAACGGTGACACGAACGGGTGCTTTCATAGCGGAATCCTTTGGGTTGCTGTAATGGGGTAGCGGGTCCCAGCTTCACATCGGTGGTGCGTCGCGGGCTCCGACAGTCTCGGGTCGCGATTCTCGGTCGCTGTGGCGTAAAAGACAAGGGCAGGGGGCTGTTGTGGTCATTGCAGCGGGCAATAGCTGCCATCCACCGGGCTATTGTTACCTAAGTTTGTGAACCAGGCACGCTTTAGGTGAAAGGAATAGCCCATCCAGCCCTCGGTTTCATTTATCATTGCGCACTTCTTAGGGATCACTGCAGTGCAGCTCATGACCTTGGCAGCGACAGAGGCGCCCGGCAAAGACACCCGGCGCGAGAAAAATGAATTCAACAAATTGCGTAAACGCCTGCGTCGGAACGTTGGCAACGCAATCGTGGATTTCAACATGATCGAGGATGGCGATCGTGTCATGGTATGCCTGTCCGGTGGTAAAGACTCCTACGGCATGCTCGATATTCTGATGCATCTTCGAGACAGCGCACCCATTAAGTTTGAATTGGTGGCCGTTAACCTCGATCAGAAGCAACCAGGGTTTCCTGAGCATGTGTTGCCCGAGTATCTTGATGGCGTAGGTGTGCCCTATTACATACTTGAGCGAGACACCTACAGTGTTGTTAAGTCGGTCATACCCGAGGGCAAAACGACCTGCGGCCTCTGCTCAAGGCTACGTCGCGGTACCTTATACGGGTTTGCACAAGAGATTGGTGCAAGCAAAATTGCCCTAGGTCACCATCGAGACGACATCGTTGAAACCCTGTTTCTAAACCTTTTTTTCGCAGGCAAGCTCAAGGCTATGCCACCCAAGCTGTTGAGTGATGATCGCCAGAATGTGGTGATTAGGCCTCTGGCCTACTGCAAAGAGAAGGACTTGGCCCGCTACGCCGAAGCCATGGAATTTCCTATTATTCCCTGCAATCTGTGCGGCTCCCAAGACAACCTTCAACGCCAGGAAATTAAATCGATGCTGTCCCAATGGGAGCGTCGTTACCCCGGTCGTGTAGAGACCATATTCCGAGCACTTTCCGATGTATCCCCGTCGCAGCTATCCGATAGAAATCTTTTTGATTTCATAGGTTTGTCAGTGGAACGTGATGCAGGATCCAGTTTTGGTGAGTTGCAGCAGGAGGTGCGTGTTGTCCAGCTCTAACGGCACCGTCTGCACCCTGTTAACGGTTGTCGATGTCGCCATCGAACGGGGCTACCGCAGGCTATTGCAGGGAATCGGTCTGTCGGTCGCGACCGGCGAGCTCTGGCAACTAGTAGGTGCCAATGGCTTGGGTAAAACGAGTTTTCTGCGAGCGCTTGCTGGGTTGTCCCGATTAGGGGTCGAGGGCGACATCAACCACGCCGGTCCATTTCTCTATCAGGGCCACATGCCTGGGCTGAAACCGTTGCTGACGCCACTCGAGAATCTCCGATGGCACCCCAGTGGCATTGTCGATGCGGACGAGAACCAACTCTGCGAGGCTTTGGCTGCAGTGGGTTTGGCCGGTTACGAAGAAACGCCGGTACATAATTTATCGGCGGGGCAGCAGCGGCGGGTGGGGCTTGCTCGACTCTGGTCTACTGCAGCGCCACTATGGCTGCTCGATGAGCCCTTCACAGCCATTGATGTTGCGGGAGCTGAACTGCTCGAGCAACGCATGGTCGAACACGTTGACGAGGGTGGGGCGGTGGTGTTCACCAGCCATCAACCTAACCGCTTCGCGGGTCGACTCAAGGTTTTGGATCTGGCCGACTATGCAGTCTGATCTTGGCGTTTATTTACGTAGCCAACTGAACCGGCATTTGAAGGCGGGTTTGCGGCGTCCGGGGGATATTTTGAATCCTCTGGTGTTCTTTTTAATGGTAGTGACCCTGTTCCCTCTGGGGCTCGGGCCGGAACCGGATAAGCTTCGTGAAATGGCGCCCGGTATTTTTTGGGTGGTGGCTTTATTGGCCAACCTGACTGTAAGCGGTCGTCTGTTTGCGGCCGATTTCGAGGATGGCAGTCTCGAGCAGATGGTGCTTGCACCCCAGTCGCTGGCCTTAAGTGCTATGGCCGAGGTCATAGCCCACTGGTTGTTGAGTGGCGTCACGTTGGCATTGGTATCGCCGGTGTTTGCCGCCATGTTGAATATGCCTGTTAACGCCATGGGCACGCTGATGCTGAGCTTGATTCTCGGGTCGCTTTGCCTATCGCTCATCGGTGCTATCGGTGCGGCACTGACAGTGGGTTTGCGTAGGGGCGGCATGTTGCTGTCACTCCTTATTATCCCGCTTTATGTGCCGGTGTTGGTGTTTGGTGTGGGCGCGGTGGAAGAGGCTGCGAGAGGTTACGATGCGAGTGCTTGGTTGGCACTTATGGGGGCGTTCGCTCTTGGGGGACTGGTGCTGGCACCGTTGGCGATTAGTGCCGGTTTGCGTATCTCCCTCGATAGTTAGGGTAAATTTTTTTTCATAAATGGCACGGATATAATCAAGTTATGTGGTCAATCGTTCATAAAATGGGGTCAGCCCCTTGGTTTTATCGCTTTGCGGGCGGCCTAACCCGCTGGCTGTTGCCAATAGCACTCGTAGCACTGGCTGTCGGCGTTGTCTGGGGGCTCTTGTTTGCGCCTGCGGATTTCCGTCAGGGCAACAGCTATCGCATTATTTTCATTCATGTGCCCGCGGCTGTCGTTGCGCTTGCAGGGTACTACGTGATGGCGTTTGCCGGCTTAGTAAGCCTCGTTTGGAAGATTAAAATGGCAGATACCGCCATGCGTGCGGTTGCACCTATTGGCGCTGCTTTGACCTTTATTGCGCTGGTCACAGGGGCCATTTGGGGTAAACCCACTTGGGGTGCCTGGTGGGTATGGGATGCCCGCATTACCTCCATGCTCATTTTGCTATTTCTTTACCTCGGGGTTATTGCACTGTTCGAAGCCTACGAGAATAAGGCAGC
>CBFHMA010000050.1:0-13119 GCA_965656775.1 Luminiphilus sp. | reverse complement strand
CGGGGGGGGTGGTGAAACTGAATTCACCATCATCAAGTCCGGCGATGGCCGTTAAATGACCGCCAAGCGCATCGAGCCGGGTGACTCTGGCTTGTAGTAGCGCCAGTTTGCGAGCCATGACCTCAAGTTGTTGCTTTGCTTGAGTCGATAATTGCGCCAGTTCCCGAGCTCGACGACTAGCGGCTTCTTCAGCAGCCGATATTCTCGCTTCTTGCGCCTGCTCGACACCCACACGGATACCTAAATCATAACCTACGGCCATGAGACTGAGAGGCAAGCCTAGACATAGCAACGATACAGCAGCCATAGACCAACGCCCGAATTCAATTGTTCGGGACGCTGCAGCACGTTGTACAAGAATAAGCTTCAAAAGTGACAGCCGTTTAGGGTGAGGGCGGGATCATGCCACGGACAGGAATGAGTTCAAAGGAAACATTACCACTAAAAACAATCGTTTACGATCTGATACCGCCACCACACTCGCGGTTCGGCGACCTATACAATCGCCGCCACAGGCACGGGACTATAAGTAATGGGGGCCTTTTCAGCATCCGTGAACGTGACTTCCTCCCACGCGTCGGTTTGAGCAAGCAATGCACGTAATACGGCGTTATTAAGCGCATGACCCGACTTGTGGGCACGGAATTCGCCGATGAGAGAGTGTCCCAGCAGATACAAATCACCGATTGCATCGAGCACTTTGTGTTTCACGAATTCGTCTTCATAACGCAGACCATCCTGGTTCAGGATGCGAAATTCATCCACAACGATGGCGTTATCGACACTGCCACCACGGGCAAGGCCGCGGGAGCGGAGATACTCAATCTCGTGCATAAAACCAAATGTGCGAGCTCGGCTTACCTCTTTGACGAATGATGTTGTTGAGAAGTCAATCTCAGCATGGGCCGATCGGTCATGGAACACCGGGTGATCAAAATCAATCGAAAACGCGACTTTGAAGCCATCAAAGGGGAGTAAGCTGGCTTCTTTATCACCATCTTTGACGGTGACTGGGCGTTTGATTCGAATGAATTTCTTTGGTGCCGGCTGCTCTTCAATACCTGCAGACTGCAACAAAAAAACGAAGGGACCGGCACTACCATCCATAATGGGCACTTCCGGTGCAGTGACATCGACAAATGCATTGTCTATGCCCAAGCCCGCCATGGCCGACAACAAATGCTCAACCGTTGATACCCTTACATCACCCAAGCCCAAACTAGTTGATAACGTTGTATCACCTACATTGTCCGCTGTTGCAGGGATCACCTCAACAGGGGACAAATCGGTGCGCCGAAATACGATGCCGTTGTCGATAGGTGCTGGACTGAGGGTTAAAAACACTTTCTCACCCGTGTGCAAGCCAACACCAGTCGCCTTAATCGGATTTCGCAACGTTCGTTGTTTAATCATGTTCAAATCCCAGTTTGCTATCGCCTGAGTTCACAACGAGGCACACCAATGAGTACCCTTTGCGTCCCCACGCTAGGCTTACGCCCTGTGTCTCGCCATCCTTCTAGCGCAACACAACAGACAAACTGACGATCAGTCTGCCTGGCGGCGCAAAAAGGCAGGAATATCGAAATACTCCTCACCACTCTTTTCCACAGCTGACGCTGCTTGACCGGTCCCTGCCGACGCCGCTACACGTGCTCGCGTCGACGGTGGTAGGTCGTAGTTAGTACCCGTAGACGCAGCTGCTCCGGCCGCGTTAACCGGCTTACTATCAATCACTGTCAGCGACGGCCGGCCCTCACTACTTGCCAAACCAGTTGCTACTACTGTCACTTTCAGCGTGTCGGTCATTTCCGGATCGATGACCGTTCCGATGACAACCGTTGCATCATCGGATGCGTATTCTTCAATGGTGTCCCCGACTTCCGAGAACTCCCCCAGCGACAGATCAAGGCCTGCCGTGATATTTACCAGCACACCCCTCGCGCCACTCAAATTAATATCGTCGAGCAGCGGACTGTTAATGGCCCGTTCGGCCGCTTCGCGGGCCCGGTTTTCGCCAGAGGCACTACCCGTGCCCATCATGGCGGATCCCATCTCAGACATCACCGTGCGCACGTCGGCAAAATCGACGTTGATCATCCCCGGACGGATGATGAGATCGGCAATACCCTGGACAGCCCCCAAAAGTACATCATTGGCCTCCTTAAAGGCATCCAAGAGACTGGTATTTTTGCCCAGAACCTCGAGAAGCTTCTCATTGGGTATTGTAATTAGAGAGTCACAATGGGCCTCAAGTTCCCGAAGACCCTCTTCTGCAATCTTCAAACGCTTTTTACCCTCAAAACTGAAGGGACGGGTGACGACTGCCACCGTCAAAATGCCCAATTCCCGAGCCACCTCAGCAACAATCGGCGCCCCGCCGGTCCCAGTACCGCCACCCATCCCGGCAGTAACAAACACCATATCCGCACCGCGAAGGGCATCGGCAATGCGCTCCCGATCTTCCAATGCAGCCGCACGTCCGATCTCGGGATTTGCACCAGCACCCAGGCCTTTGGTGATAGCAGTGCCCAGCTGCAGCACGGTCTTGGAGGTGATGTCCGAGAGTGCTTGGGCATCGGTATTGGCACAGATAAAGTCGACACCATCGACCGAGTTTTCAATCATGTGACGTACGGCGTTACCGCCACCGCCACCAACACCGATGACCTTAATAACGGCGCTTTGTGGCGCACTGTCAACTAGTTCAAACATTGTCTTTCTCCCCTTTGCATCAATGACCGACTCACGTCGGGCTCTGACTCTGGTTGCCCCCCTGCAGGCAGCTACCAAAACCGTTAAAAACGTTTTCCAAACCAATCTTTAATCCCCACCAATAAGCCAGTGGTCAATCGTCCCACCCGGACTTTTGGCTCTCGTATGGATGCATTTCCCTGTTCATCCCGTGCGCCAAATAGAAGTAGGCCAACCGCCGTGGCGTAAATGGGGTTGCGAATAATGTCGTTCAGGCCTTTTGCGTGTTGAGGTGAGCCAACCCGCACCGGCATATGAAAAATCTCCTCTGCCAGCTCCATAGCACCCTCCATTTTTGAGGTGCCGCCGGTGAGCACGATGCCCGCAGGAATCAACTCCTCATAGCCTGAGCGACGCAGCTCTGCCTGAATTAAGGTGAATAGCTCGTCGTATCGGGGCTCTACCACCTCTGCTAAAGACTGACGGGACAAATCCCGCGGTGGACGATCACCGACACTTGGCACCTTGATGGTTTCATCAGGACCAGCCAGTTGGGTAAGGGCGCAGGCGTAGCGAATTTTGATTTCTTCGGCGTGTTGTGTCGGGGTGCGTAACGCCATGGCGATGTCGTTGGTCACCTGATCACCGGCGATAGGAATGACGCCCGTATGTCGAATAGATCCGTCTGTGAAAATGGCGATATCAGAGGTGCCACCGCCAATGTCTACCAGACAAACACCCAAATCGCGTTCGTCATCAGTCAGCACCGAGTAGTTAGACGCCAACTGCTCCAAAATAATGCCATCCACCGCAAGGCCGCAGCGCTGGATGCACTTCTCAATATTCTGTGCAGCATTGACCGCACACGTCACCAGATGCACTTTCGCTTCAAGCCGCACCCCTGACATGCCCAGAGGCTCTTTTATGCCACCCTGGTTATCGATCAGGTATTCCTGGGGCAGTACGTGCAATACCTTTTGATCCGCTGGTATTGCGACCGCCTGTGCCGCATCGAGAACACGCTCAAGATCGGCTTTTACCACCTCTCCTTCGCGAATGGCGACGATACCGTGGGAGTTCATCGATCTAATATGGCTGCCTGCAATGCCGACATACACCGAGTGAATCTGGCAACCGGCCATTAGCTCGGCTTCCTCTACAGCTCGCTGTATAGCGGTTACCGTAGACTCGATATCGACAACAACACCCTTCTTCATTCCCCGAGATGGGTGAGAACCGATACCCACGATTTCGACGACACCCTCGGCATCAACTTCGGCGACCACAGCTACAACCTTGGAAGTGCCAATGTCGAGACCAACAAGCATTTTTTTGTCCGTGTCAGATGCCATGACGTTGCCCCTCTTGTTTGTCCACAGCTGCCATGAAGTGCTGATCGACAAAACGCACGGCAGCACCGTGCTCGTAACGCAAATCAATCCGTTCAACTTGACCCGGTGAAAGATGATGGCGATAGAGTGCAGCAAAACGCCGAGCCCGGAGCGCTAATTCACGATCCCCCAGCATGACTTCAGTACCGTTCGCCAATGCAAAACTGATTTGCCCAATCGGGTCTTCCGACAGCTGCTGGAGCCGTAACTCCAGACCGGCCATCAACGATTCCAGCATGTGGTAACGCTTCATCAGATTGGTTTCTGTGCCCTCGGGCCCTACTAGGCTGGGCAAACTTTGCCAACGTGACGCCATGTCACCACGGAAAAAACGACCCTCGTGATTGAGGAATCCACGGTCGTTCCAGCGTGCTATCGGCTGCTGCTCCTTGATATGTACCGCAAGGGTATTAGGCCATTGACGTCTGATATTGGCGCTGTGTACCCAGGGCATACCCTCGAGTTGCTGCTGCACCGCGCTCAAATCGATAGCCATAAATTGCTGCTCAAGATGCGGTTCCAGGACATGGCGAATGGCCGCAGGGGTAACTTGTTCAGTGGCACCGGTGATAGTGATGCGCTCAATACGCAAGTCCGCCAAGTGATTAACACTCCACACCGTAATGAACATCACACCTACGCTGGCCGATGCCAGCAAACCCATCAGTGCAAAACGGCGCAAGGTCGCCAGTACAGCCCCAATACGGTGCTTACCACCCGCAGCCTGCGGAGTATGGGTTCGAGTAATTGCCATGTTAGACATCGGGGCGGGCCTCCAGGCTTAGGCGACAAATATCAACAAGCAGCTCATGCATCGCCATACCAGCGGCCTTTGCGGCCATCGGTACCAGACTGTGGCTGGTCATACCAGGCACAGTATTGACCTCGAGTAGCTGCCAATTCCCAGCGGCATCACGCATCAAATCCACGCGACCCCAGACTTGCGCACCCACTGCATTAAAGGCGAGTAACGCTAATTGCTGCAGAGAGCGCTCCTCTTCCTCACTGAGTCCCGCGGGGCAATGAAACTGGGTGTCATCCGATACATACTTGGCGTCAAAGTCGTAGAAATCGGCAGCTGGCTGAATCCGAATACTAGGTAGCGCTCTATCGCCGAGTATCGCGACGGTGTATTCAGGGCCATCGACAAATACTTCAGCCAGAACGTCGCCACCGTACTGTGCCGCTTTTCGCCAGGCAGCCTCGAGTTGATCAGCGGCCACGGCCTTGGTCATACCAATAGAAGAGCCCTCTCGTGAGGGTTTAACAAAGAGCGTGCCAAATTTCTCAATGAGCGCCGGCCAGTCACTGTCGCGGGTGAGGACCACGAAATCAGGGGTCGGTAACCCGGCTCCACGCCACAACCATTTGGTACGTACTTTATCCATGGTGATCGCAGAGCCCAGAACACCGGTACCGCTGTAGGGAAGCTTCATAAGATCGAATAGCCCTTGAAGGGTGCCGTCTTCACCGCCCGGGCCGTGTAATAGGTTAAAGGCAAACTCAACGCCCTGTAGCTGTTCAGGCCATCGATCGGTGGCGGGATCAACACACACGACGTCGGCACCCTGGGCGCCTAGGGCCTCGGCCACGTTCTGACCACTCTCAAGGGAAATAGTACGCTCTGCAGCACTACCCCCCAAAAGCACAGCAAATCGGCGTCCAGTCAGTAGCCCAGTCACGACGACAACTCCTCCAGGGACGCAGCACTTGCGAGCTGCTGACCCAATCGACCGATATTGCCTGCCCCTTGTGTTAGTAACAGGTCACCATTTTGTAGGATGTCGCGCAGGACTCTGGCGACGTCGTTAACATCCGACACAAAGATGGGCTCCACGGCGCCACGCTGACGAATGCTGCGGGCAAGAGAACGACTATCGGCCCCCGGAATGGGTTCTTCACCCGCGGGATAAACCTCGAGCAATACCAGCACCTGCGCCTCTGACAACACTTCAACGAAATCTTCGTAGTGATCTCGGGTACGGGTGTACCGGTGTGGTTGATAAACCATCACAACACGCCGATCGGGAAAAGCCTGATGGGCAGCAGCAAGAGTTGCTGCCACCTCGGTGGGATGGTGACCATAGTCGTCCACTAGCAACGCTGCACCGCCCTGCCAGTGCACCTGACCCATAGCACTGAATCGTCGACCGACACCGGCAAAACTGCTTAACCCACGGCAAATGGCTGTTTCTGCTATGCCCAACTCAGAAGCCACGACAACAGCGGCGGCGGCATTAAGGGCGTTGTGTCGTCCCGGCATATTCACTTGAAGTTGCAAGGGCTGCTGTGTGCCCGGTCGATGCAACGTAAAGGCTGTGGCCATGCCACTAGCTTTGATAGCGTCGACACGATAATCAGCATCTGAGGAGCAACCATACGTGATCACTTGGCGCGTTATTTTCGGCAATACAGTCTGCACACCGGGATCATCAAGGCACATGATGGCCAGACCATAAAACGGCAAGTTCTGCAAAAAATCGATGAACGCCCGCTGATAGTTCAGCAGTTCACCTTGGTAATGCTCCATGTGGTCAGCTTCAATATTGGTGATAACGCTCACCATAGGCAGCAAGTGCAAAAATGATGCGTCGCTCTCATCGGCCTCGACAATGAGATAGCGCCCCTGACCCAGCTGTGCGTTGCTACCCGCCTTGTTGAGAACACCACCAATAACAAAGGTAGGATCCTCGCCACCCTCACCGAAAATCGAAGCCAACAGACTTGTGGTAGTGGTTTTTCCGTGGGTTCCAGCCACCGCGATGCCGTACCGATAACGCATTAATTCCGCCAACATTTCAGCCCGAGGAACAACGGGTATTCGCGCTTCCCTCGCAGCGACTAATTCGGGATTGCTAGGGTTAATGGCACTGGAAACCACCAAGACATCGACACCGACGATGTGCTCAGATTCATGGCCAATATGAACAGTAATACCCAGTGCTCGAAGGCGTGTAACGACGGGCGTTTCTTGTAAATCCGAACCGACGACCGAGTAACCCAAGCCCGCCAGCACCTCCGCAATACCGCTCATGCCAGACCCACCAATACCCACCATAAAAATACGGCGGATGCGCCTCATCATGGGCGGTGTATTAAGGATGCCGTCAGGATTCATCGCACACCTCCAGCATATAGCCGACAACTTGGTCGGTAGCATCACGATGCGCTTGCTCAAGTGCACACTGGGCCATCACGCCTAAGCGCTCGGGTTCTGCGATCATGCCGGCGATAACCTCAGCCAAATACTCCGGCGTTAACTGTGTCTGCGGTACAAGCAATGCCGCACCAGCATCCGCCAAAGCCCGCGCATTATGGGTCTGATGATCGTCAATGGCATGGGGTAGCGGCACGAGCACCGCAGGGGTTCCGGTGACGGCAAGTTCTGCAATAGTGAGCGCACCAGCACGGCAGATAACAAGATCTGCCCACTGGTATGCCGCTGACATATCATCGATGAAGGGCAGCACATCAACGCTAGCAGCACTGGCGCTATAAGCCGATGTCGTCAGCTCAAGGTGGTCACGCCCACACTGATGCCGGACAACGATGGTGGACCGGAGAGACGCCGGCAGCTGGGATAGACCAAGAGGCACCCGCTGATTCAAGGGTAAGCTACCCAAGCTCCCCCCTAACACTAGTAATCGCAGTGGCCGAGCCGCGCTAAAACTGTTTGGCTGGGGCGCGGATGTAACCGCCAAAATCGCCGAGCGCACCGGATTGCCCACAACAATTGGCCTTCGTCCTTCGGGGAACGCGTGGGCAAAACCGCAAAGGACCCTTTTCGCAAATGGCGCCAGGTAGCGATTGGTAGTGCCAGCCACCGCATTCTGCTCGTGAATGACCAAAGGGTAGCCGAGCAAAGATGCCGCAAGCCCTGCGGGGCCAGCTGCATAGCCACCCATGCCAAGAAGCACTTTGGGACGCAATCGACGTAGCAGTACGATGGCTTGAATAAACGCCACCAGTACCCGCCCTATCGCCGACACCACTGACATCGGATTTTTTCCCCGCAAGCCCCGTACCGGCAAGGTGTGCAACGGATAACCAGCTGTAGGGACAACCTTTGCTTCCAGCCCACGCTGCGTACCCAGCCAATGCACCATCCAACCCGATTGAGTCAGTGCCTCTGCCACCGCCAGCGCCGGATACACATGTCCACCCGTACCACCGGCCATAATGAGTGCAACACGCGGGAATGAATTCGTAGCGTCGAAGGCGACCATCAATGGCTCCTCCGGTTTGCCGGAGCGACGCTAGCCTGCAGACTGTGCGAAATGCGCAAAATGACGGCCAGCATCATGCAGTTCACAATCAAACTACTGCCGCCATAGCTGATAAAAGGCAGTGTTAATCCTTTAGTGGGTAACAGGCCTGAACTGACGCCAATATTGACGAATGCCTGGCCAGCAAACACAAGCGCGAACCCGAAGCACACATAACCTGCAAATGCATGGTGTCGCGCAGTAGCGCACCGACCAATCCACAGGGTTCGCCCAACCAACAGCGCATACAGAACAAGCACGGTCAATGCACCAAACATGCCTGTCTCTTCTGCCCAAATAGAAAACACAAAATCGGTGTGAGCTTCGGGTAAATAAAATAACTTCTGTATGCTATTGCCTAAACCCACTCCCCATAGCTCACCCCGCCCATAGGCAATCAGTGACTGAATCAGCTGGAAACCAGAATCAAAGGGGTCAGACCACGGGTCGCGATAGGCGGTCAAGCGTTCGAGTCGATACGGTGCACTCACCGCCAATCCGATCAGGCCAGCCACCGCCAGTAACATAAGTAGTGCGACGTAACGCAATTGCGCGCCGGCCAAGAACAACATCCCAAAAACAGCACCACTGGCAATGACCGTGGCTCCAAAATCGGGCTCAGCCATCAACAAACCTGCCACCAGCAGCAATACAACAACGGGTTTTGCCATTCCGTGCCAGTGGCTACGTAGTTGCTCCCCGTGACGCACTAAATAACCGGCGCAATAAAGCACTAGAGCCGCTTTGGCAATTTCCGAGGGCTGAACAGTCAAGGGGCCCACCGGTATCCAGCGTTGGCTGCCATTTACGTTTCGTCCAATACCCGGCAGCAATACGACGACCAAAAGTAATAGGGAAAAAATCAGGCACCAAGGAGACGCTCGCTCAATTAATTCAATGGGAATTCGATAGACGGCGGCACCGAGGGCCCCCGCAATTGTCAGGTAAACGAGGTGACGAGTAGTGTGGTACCACGGATTACCAAAGTGCCAATCATCGTGTTCGATAGACGCAGATGCGATCGCGATGACACCGATGGCCATCAAACTCATCGCCACGACCAGCAATAGCGCATCGGCACCACTATCGACCGGCCGGTTTTTAGCTAGGGTCGCACCGCTAATCGCTTGGCGACCAACTGCTCGCTGGAAAGTGGCACTCATTGAGCCACCCCGATAGTCGCCAAATGCTGCTGAACCAGACTTTTAAAACAATCACCTCTAGCTTGAAAATCGATAAACATGTCGAAACTGGCGCACGCTGGTGATAACAGCACGATATCTCCGGGCCGCGCCAACTGCCCTGCTCGATCAATGGCAGCACTCAAGTCTGGAACCCGCTGCGTCGGCGTTATATTTCCGAGAGCCAACTCCAATTCACGAGCGGCCTCGCCCATGGTTAACACTCGACGGCAATGCTGCTCTACGGCACTGCGCAGTGGTGTGAAGTCTTGATCTTTGCCAACGCCACCGACAATTAAGATAACGTTCTGATCACCGCCAATGCCTCGCAGTGCAGCCTCGGCGGCACCCACATTCGTACCTTTGCTGTCATTGACCCAGAGCACGCCATTTGCTTCACCCACAACCTCACAGCGATGAGGCAGTCCTTTGAAGGCAGTCAGCCCCGGTAATAACTGCTCAATCTGAACACCCAAAGCCACGCCTATAGCGAGCGCTGCCAAAGCATTATTCAGGTTATGCTGACCAGGAAGGGGTAGCTCACTTGCTGGCAAAACAGCATCAAACCCCAAGCTAACCCATGGCTTACCGTTGACCACCCTGATGCCTATCTCTTTAAGATCTGGCTCGCCCTGACGCCACAGTACGACCGGGATTTGCGCCTCCAATAGGGGTAACGTCAAAGGATCACCTCGGTTAGCGACGACCGACTTTGCACCCCGAAAAATACGATGTTTAGCTTGGTGGTAGCGAGCCATGGTGCCGTGACGATCGAGATGGTCAGGGGAAACATTCAATACGGTTGCTACCGCCAACCCAAGGCTTTCAGCGCGCTCCAATTGAAAGCTGGACAACTCAAGCACGTATACGTCAGGCGCAGATGCTAATAAGTCCAGCGCCGGAGTACCGTAATTACCCCCCGTCGCAACACGCTTACCGCAACCTTCCAACATAGCCGCAACCATGCCGGTGACGGTCGATTTGCCGTTAGATCCCGTGATCCCGATGACCGGTGCGATGGCATTCGTCATGAATAGATCGATATCACCCACGACCCGAACACCAGCCTCTATGGCCTTGGCAACAAACGGGTGGGTTAACGGGATACCGGGGCTAACAACTAACTCCGACAAACCCTCAATCAGGGATAAATCGATATCCCCAAAAAAGCGCGGGCACTGAGGACCGATAGCATCGAGCACAAGCGCATCATTTTCCCGATCAGCACGCGTATCGGCGGCGATGAAAGGCACACCCTGCTGACGCCACCACCGTGCGACAGAACACCCTGTCAGCCCGAGGCCAAGGACCATACGCTTTTCTGAACTTGCAATGACTGAACTCATCGTCATCACGGCCCCTCAACGCAACTTCAACGTGGCTAGGCCAAAGAGCACTAGCATGACGGTGATGATCCAGAAACGGACGATGACCCGAGGTTCGGGCCAACCTTTGAGTTCGAAATGGTGATGAATGGGCGCCATCCGGAATACGCGTTTACCCCGTAGCTTGTATGAGCCCACTTGAATGATCACCGAGAGCGTTTCCAATACAAAGATGCCGCCCATGATGAACAGTACGATCTCATGGCGTGTGATAACGGCTACCGTGCCCAAGGCTGCACCGAGCGCCAATGCCCCAACATCACCCATGAATACCATTGCCGGATAGGTGTTGAACCACAAAAATCCCAGTCCGGCACCAGCGATGGCGCCACAGAAAATCACCAACTCTCCGGAACCCGCCAGATAAGGGATGTTGAGGTATGAGGCGAAATCGGTGTGGCCGGTCAGGTAAGCAATGGTTCCCAGGCCCATGGCCACCATAACGGTCGGCAGGATGGCCAGCCCGTCAAGCCCGTCCGTCAGATTAACCGCGTTACTCGAACCGACAATCACGAAATAGCCGAAGGGAATGAACAACCACCCCATCGACAGTGCCACGTCTTTAAAAAACGGTACGTACAGCGTGGTCTCTGGCACCACACTGGCGCTGGAAAATAAGTAACCTGCTGCCACCACGGCAATCATTGACTGCCAAAAATATTTCCAGCGCGCCGGCAATCCCCTGGAGTTCTTAGCCACCACCTTGCGGTAATCATCGACCCAACCCACGGCGCCAAAGGCCAGTGTGGTCAACAGTGCCGCCCACACATATCGATTACCAAGATCGCCCCAAAGCAGTGTTGCCGCAGCAATGGCCACCAATATGAGGGCACCACCCATGGTGGGTGTACCCGACTTTGCCAAGTGGCTTTGTGGCCCATCGTCGCGCACCGCTTGTCCGATCTGTAGGGAATCCAGCCGGCGAATCATCCAAGGCCCCACCAAGAGGGATATGAGCAGTGCCGTTGCCGCCGACAAAATGCCCCGCAGGGTAATGTATTGAAATACGGCAAAACCTGCGTCGAGGGCCGTCAACTGCAAGGTCAGCCAAGTCAGCATGGCGCTGACTCCGCCGCAACAGACCAATGAGTGACGAGGGTATCGAGACCCATACCTCGAGACCCTTTAACCAATACGATGGCCGGTCCGCGCAGTTGAGGCTGAACGGCAAGTAGCGCCGCGCAATCAGTAAAATAGTGAGCCCCTTCGCCGAAGGCTTCAGCAGCGGGCACCGTGTCGGGTCCTACACACCACAATGACTCAATACCTTGAGCACGCGCATAGGCACCCACCTCCGCATGCGCATCGACAGTGTGCTCACCCAATTCAAGCATTGACCCCAGCACTAAGCAGCGCTGGTGATCACTGGTAGCCAATACGTCTATCGCCGCCCGGACTGAGAGTGGATTCGCGTTGTAACTGTCATCGACCAACACGATGTCATCGGACAACATGCGGGAGAGTCCACGACCGGGCGCGGGCGTCACCGTGGCCAAGCCCATTTGGATGGCGCGATCACTCACACCGAGCACTCGGGCGACGGCTGCCGCCACAAGGGCATTGAACACCCCTTGGCGTCCGGGTATGGCGGTTGTCACGGTGAAAGAAGCACCGAGTCCATTTACGGTGAAGCGAGACCCCTCAAACCCCAGTAATTCGATGTCGCGAGCACGCACATCGACACCTGCCGAAAAACCAACACGGATAACCCTTGCAGGTGCAGCACGCTCAGCCCACTGCTCCGACCAAGATTGATCACCGTTAATGATGGCGACCCCATCCGACGGCAAGTTAGCGACAATAGCGCCTTTGGTATCAGCAATTTCATCCAGATCCCGATACGCAGCGATGTGTGCTGGCGCCACATTCAGCAACACACCCACAGTAGGACGGGCGAAATTGCACAGAGCAGCGATATCCCCAGGCTTACCCGCACCCATCTCAACCACCGCAAACTCAGTGGTGGGCTGCAGGGCCGCCAAGGTCAATGGCACACCCAACTCGTTATTGCGGTTTCCCTCGGTGGCGACGACAGCACCCGCTTGGGCCAGTACCGCAGCTAACAGGTTCTTTGCTGTCGTCTTCCCCGCGCTACCGGTAATGCCAACTAACACGCCCCGATAGGCATCGCGCATCAGTTGGGCGCAAATCGCCAGTGCTGCCTGCGGATCAGGCACCTCCAACCTGGTCACAGAACACGGTACAG
>CBFHMA010000049.1:0-13344 GCA_965656775.1 Luminiphilus sp. | reverse complement strand
TAGCGCAAAAAATAGGGCTTGTTGTCCGCGCTCATCCTCCAGTGGCTCGCGTCCCGCCAGCTCTGCCAATAGTTGGCCTTCTGGTGTGCCGTGCCAGAAGCCAAGTAGAGCCGCCGTCGACATGTCTTGGTGTGCCTCAATGTGCGCCACTAAAGCGTGGAACAGTTGCTGGTCTCGGCGCTCGCTATTCGGCAGCAGCGCACTATCTAGTTGACGTCCCAGGTCGGGTTTTAGCACCAATAAACCCAGTATCCGATGCATCGGATCGATGTGGTTTGGCACCAAGCTATTGTCACCACCTGCCAGCGATACGGTATTGAGTATGGCGTCTTCAGTGTAGGCGTCTTCGGCCTGGCTCCGACTTTGTAACTCATCGTAGTAGTCGACAGGCATCGACGCTTGTTCGTCGGGAAATCGCGAGTTCGTTGGCTGTTGAGTGATCATTGGGGGCGGCTCGGGCGGAGGCGCCTGCAGTCGTAGCAGGCTGTCCACATCAATACCCGTGCGCTCGGCTAACGCCTGAAACATCAGGGTACGGAATACCCCCTGAGGCAATCGCTTTAGGTAGGGCGCCGCTATTTTTGAGAACCGTGCTCGCCCATCGAGATTTGTTAGATCGATACCCTCGGCCAACTGATCGAATAAAAACTGCTCCAGGGGCGCTGCGTTGGCGAATAGATGTTCCAAGTGAGCCTGGCCTTTGGCACGCACCAAACTGTCTGGGTCCTCACCCTCGGGCAGGAATAAAAAACGCGCTTGCCTGCCATCTTGCATGACCGGCAGTGCAGCTTCCAAACCTCTAAAAGCGGCTTTCCGACCAGCATCGTCTCCGTCAAAGCAAAATACGACTTCGGAAACATGGCGATATAAGCGTTCTAAGTGGTGTTCAGAGGTGGCTGTGCCCAGTGTCGCTACCGCATAGTGGATGCCGTGTTGCGCCAGTGCAATGACGTCCATATAGCCTTCAACGACGACTATGCGGTTAAGGCTGCGATTGGATTTTCGTGCCTGATAGAGGCCGTATAACTCACGAGACTTTTGGAATACGGGGGTTTCTGGAGAATTCAGGTATTTTGGTTTGTCGTCACCCAGAACACGGCCGCCGAAGGCGATGACGCGACCTCGCGCATCGAGGATAGGGAAAATAATGCGATCTCGAAAGCGATCATAGGTCCGACCCTTGTCATTGGTCACCAACATCCCGGCTTTGTTGAGGAGGGCCTGTTGGTTCTCGTCCATACCGAGAGCGCCTAACAAGTTATCCCATCCGGGCGGTGCAAAACCGAGTCGAAACGCTTTCGCGATTTGGCCGGTGAGGCCTCTATTTTTCAGATAGCTAACGGCTTTGGGTGCCTCTGGATGTTTGCGCAGGGCTTGCTCATAAAAAATCGCCGCTTTTTCCAGTTGCTCATAGAGCGGGCGATGATTGTCATGATATTGCCCCGCACCCGCGTTGCCGCTTTCTTCTTTGGGCACCTCGAGTCCGGCGCTTTGGGCCAGGTTGGCCACCGCTTCAGGGAAGTCAATGCGCTCAAAATCCATGAGAAACCCCAGTGCATTGCCGCCGGCACCACAGCCGAAGCAGTAGAAAAATTGCTTCTCGGGGTTAACACTGAAAGACGGGGTTTTCTCGTCGTGAAAGGGGCAGCAAGCGGCATAGTTTTTACCGGTCTTGCGAAGTTTCACCCGACGGTCAATGATCTCGACAATGTCGACACGATCGAGCAGGTCGTCGATGAACTTTTGGGGAATGCGCGCCAAAGTCAGCTCCCGCGGATGGTGATAACGGGGCCCGCAGGTCTAGCTAGCACCTACGGGTTGAGGCGCGCCTTCACGAGCTTGGATACAGCGCCCATGTCGGCACGACCCTGGAGCTTGGGTTTAATTACTGCCATCAAAGGTCCCATGGCCGCCATGCCGCTAGTTTCGATACCACTCAAGGCGTCGTCAATGAGCGCCTGGATCTCATCATCAGTGAGTTGAGCGGGTAAAAAGGACTGTATGACAGCAATTTCACCAAGTTCCTGGGCCGCTAACTCGTCACGGCCTGCGTCTTGGTACTGCTGGGCTGAATCACGGCGCTGCTTGAGCATCTTATCCATGATAGCCAGCGCGCGCTCGTCATTGACATCGATACGTTCGTCGACTTCAACGCGCTTAAATTCCGCCTGAATAAGGCGAATAGTGGCGAGGCGCTCTTTGTCCCTCGCTTTCATCGCGGCTTTCATGGCCGCTCTGATATCGGCGACTAACGTCGACTCACTCACCAGTAGCGTCTCTGCCTTAGTACAAACGCTGACGCTTGCGGTTTTCGCGAGACATCTTCTTTAGATGACGTTTAACAGCTGCCGCAGCGGCGCGCTTGCGAACAGTTGTGGGTTTCTCGTAGTGCTCGCGCTTACGCACCTCGGCTAGCAGACCTGCCTTCTCGCAGGAACGCTTGAAACGACGCAAGGCCACGTCGAAGGGTTCGTTTTCTTTTACCTTGACTGCAGGCATTCAATCACTTCCTGTTAACGTTTAAGGGGCCCGCCCGCGGCGAGGCACCCAGATATAAGGGGCGCGCAGTATAGGCCTGTCAAAGGCTTTTTGCAAAAGGTACTGGCGTGTTAGTTTTCACGGCCCTCTATTACCGAAAAAAGGACGCGCCGTGCTGGTGCTCGGAATCGAAACAAGCTGCGATGAGACCGGTATCGCACTCTACGATACAGAACAGGGTTTGCTCGCAGATGCACTGTACAGCCAAGTTGACGTGCACGCTGTTTATGGCGGGGTCGTGCCCGAATTGGCCTCAAGGGACCACATTCGAAAAGCACTGCCGCTCATCGATCAGGTATTGGCAGAGGCGGGCTGCGATAAAAGTGCTATTGAAGGTGTTGCTTACACTGCTGGTCCCGGATTGGTGGGGGCGCTCATGGTGGGCGCCACCTTAGGGAGATCGATAGCGCGGGGTTTGAATGTACCTAGTTTGGGGGTGCACCACATGGAGGGCCACCTACTGGCACCTCTTCTGGCAGACTCGCCGCCACCGTACCCCTTTGTAGCGCTCCTGGTGAGTGGTGGTCACAGCCAGTTGGTACGAGTTGATGGCTTGGGTGAGTACCGTTTACTGGGTGAATCGGTCGACGATGCCGCGGGAGAGGCATTCGATAAGACGGCTAAGATGCTGGGTTTGCCCTATCCTGGTGGCCCCCACGTGGCGGCGTTGGCTCAAGACGGTAATCCGGATCGTTTCGAATTTCCGCGCCCAATGGTCAAACATCCGGGACTTATGTTCAGCTTTTCGGGTCTCAAAACACATACATTAACCACCGTCAGACAGTGTCGAGAGCAGACCGGTCTAACCGACCAAGACAAGGCCGATATCGCCTATGCTTTCGAGCGCGCAGTGGTCGATACCTTAGTCATTAAGTGCCGTCGCGCGCTGCGCCAAGAGGCACTTAAAACACTGGTAATGGCCGGTGGTGTGAGTGCAAACCGTACGCTGCGAGCAGCCCTTGCTGAGAAACTGGCGTCGGATGGCGTGGGTGTTTACTACCCGGCTCTAAGACTGTGTACTGACAATGGTGCAATGATTGCTTACGCGGGAGCTTTAAGAATGTCTGCCGGCCAGTCTGATACTGATACCGCTGAGGTTCGCCCGCGCTGGCCGATGACCGAGTTAACACCACCATGAATGATCGAATTTTTATTGAGGGTTTGCACACCGACGCGGTCATTGGCGTCTACGATTGGGAGCGAACCATTCGGCAGCCTTTAATCTTTGATGTAGAGCTGGCCACCGATTCCACTGTCGCCGCTACCGACGACTGCATCGACCATGCCCTCGACTATGCGGCTATTGCTCAGTGCATCATTCGCGAGGTTGGCAGCAGTCAATACCAACTGCTTGAGACGCTGTTGGAGCATCTTGCGTTGACCCTACAACAGCAGTTCAAGGTGAGCTGGATGCGTTTAAAGGTCACCAAGCCCAACGCGGTACCCGAGGCGGCGGGGGTTGGTTTAGTGATTGAGCGCGGCAATTACTCGGCCCTATCTGGCCGCTAGTACTTCAGCGATGGCTTGTTGGCGGGCGCTTCGTAAGGCGTCGCCAATCGCTGCGCCCGTTAAGCCCGCGACGTCGATGTGCTGGATGGTTATCTGAGTTGCGGCAGCTTTGGCTGCTGCCAGTTGCTGTAGCGCCGGATGTTGGGCTGCAGACGTGCCCTCAAGTGCGGCTAAGGTGTCGCAGAATCCGGTAAAGGGCTCGTCTCTTCGCAAGGCATCTAGCGCTTCTAGCATAGCCATGCAGCGGCTGGCATCTTGCAGAGCAGACCGCGTTGCGGTCCTCAGTGCACACACCTTGGTACTGAGCAGCGCTGCAGCCTTGGGCACCTTAAGTTTTGTACAAAGGTCTTGAGCCCTGTCGCCGGGTAGCTCAGCTAGTAGTGCGGACCATCTCACATCGATCCGGTCAGAGTAGGGTGCCGCACGCTCTAGCAGCTCAATGCCAGCCGTCACAGCCAGCGCGGGGAACAGGGCCTGAAGTGCATTACAACGTGCCAACACGCGGAAGTAGACGGCGGGCTGTTGCTCACCCAATGCCCGTTCAGTCTCGGTCCAAATTCGCTCCTGTGACAAGTGCGCGAGCTCACCCGCCGCCACTATGTCGGACATAAGTGCCATTGTCTCAGCCGCGATTGAAAACCCTATGGGGTGGTAACGGGCTGCAAATCGGGCTACCCGCAAAACCCGAAGAGGGTCCTCAACGAAATGGGGTGATACGTGCCTTAGTACGCGGGCTTGTAAATCTGCTTGGCCCCCATAAGGGTCGATAATGTCGCCGTCTGCCGTCATCGCCATGGCATTTATGGTGAGATCCCGGCGGGATAAGTCTTGTTCTAATGTCACCGAGGGGTCGGCGTGCACCTCAAAACCGTGATAGCCGTGGCCCTTCTTGCGTTCAGTACGCGCGAGCGCATATTCCTCTTTTGTCATTGGATGAAGAAATACAGGGAAATCGCGCCCAACTTGCTGAAAACCTTGGTTTAAAAGGTCCTCGGGGGTACCGCCGACGACGACCCAATCGGTTTCATGAAATGGATAACCCAGTAGGCTATCCCGAACAGCGCCACCCACGCGATAAACAGTGATCGCCATCTTCAGGTTGCTCCAGCCTGCACACTGATGCGATCGCGGGTTTGCAGGTCGATAGCCGTTAGAGCATTACCCCATACACAGCCCGTATCCAGCGCTATCGCCTGAGGGTTACTTGTGTGGCCCTGCAGCGCAGCCCAATGACCGAACACGATGGCCTCGTTTGGCCTCAATGGCAGCTGATGTTCGAACCACGGCTTTAGCGGCTCTCCCTGAAACTGTAGCTGTTTGGGTCTCTGTTCTTTGCTTTTCAGATCAAGTGCGCCGGAAACCGTACAAAAGCGCATGCGCGTCAGATAATTTGTAATTAAGCGCAGGCGGGCCCAGCCGCAAATGTGAGATGACCAACGTGCCGGCTCATTGCCGTAAAGTGTTTGAAAAAGTTGAGCTGCTTGGGTGCTACTGAGTACTTGACTGACTTCGTCGGCAAGCGCGCGCGCTGCAACTATGTTCCATATGGGTGGTACTCCTGCGTGAACCATAGTGAAGTGGGTGCCACCGATCGCTTCCTGCCACATGAGCGGTTGCCGTTGCAGCCAGCTGAGCAGTATGTCTGCGTCTGGGGCTGCAAGAACATCGTGGAAATTGTCAGATGCGCTCGCCCGAGCTGCGCCATGCCACGTGGCTAAAAGATGGAGGTCATGATTGCCCAAGACCACCTTGACTTGGTCGCGATGATTATAAAACCAGCGCAAGGTCGCAATATTATTTGCGCCTCGGTTGATGACATCGCCAACAGACCACAGGACATCGCGATCATCTCGAAAATCAATACGTTTCAGAAGTGCGCTAAATTCATCGTAGCAGCCTTGAATATCGCCAATGGCGAAAGTGGCCATTTCGGCCTCCTTCTCGGTAATTTACACGGCTGGCAAATAATGACTGAGCTTTAGCAGTTGCTCAATCGATAAACTTTCTGCCCTTGCGCTAGGCTCGATGCCCACGCGCTCAAATACGCTATCGTCAAACACACCCTTGAAATTGTTACGCAGCGTTTTTCGCCGTTGCGCAAATGCGGTTTTTGTTACCTGCGCTAACGCACCGGCCTGTTCGTTGTCGGCGACGACCCCTGGCTTGGGTATCAGGCGCACAATGGCTGACTGAACCTTCGGTGGTGGGTGGAAGGATTCTCTGGGTACCTCGAATAAACACTCTACATCGCACAAATATTGGCACATAACCCCCAGTCTGCCCCAGTGTTTGGTACCCGGCTCAGCAGATATTCGATCGACCACTTCCTTTTGCAACATAAAATGCATGTCACTGAAAGCGTCTTTTTGTTCGAGAAGGTGAAACAGCAGAGGTGTTGAAATATTGTAGGGTAAATTGCCAATGACACGCATTGGCGCGTTGTCCTGCTGTAGTTTTGAATAATCAAACGTCAGCGCATCAGCGTTATGTAGCGTAAAGCCTTTGTAAATGCTGAAGGACGCCAGCAATAAGGGCGTTAAATCCCTATCAAGCTCAATGGCATCGAGTCGACACCCCGAATTGATCACCGGGCTGGTCAGCGCGCCCTGCCCCGGGCCTATTTCTACCACATGGTCATAAGATCTCGGGTTAATAGCCCGGGCAATGCTTTGAATTACACCATCATCGGTGAGAAAGTTCTGACCGAAGCGCCTTCGAGGTGTATGAGACTGGTTGATTCGTGCCATTAAGCTCTGATTCGTTATCTGTTTTTCACACTACTGCTCTCGTGGGGCGTCTCAGTGAATAACTATCAAGGCGCCGTGCAAAGACGATGTTACATGCCTGCCCTATAGCGTGACTCAAGAGCTGGATTGGCAGTGAAAATTAGCTGCTGGCGTCAATAAGACATTGCTCTAAATTGCCGCCTTGGTCTAAATAATCTCTGAATACTATGGGCATCCGCCCACGGCCGGTCCATTGAATAGTTTGACCTTCGTGGTTAATTTGATACTTGGGAGCCACTTTTTTACCGCTCTTAGGCCCTGGTTTATTCTTTGCCGCCGCCTTTCGCTTTTTGCCCACGGTGCCACCGGTGAGCTTTGCTAGATCTTCTGGGGCAAGCCCAAGCTCCGAAACCATTGCGCTCAGTTTCTTCAAGCTAGCTTCTTTGCGTTTGCTTTCTTTTTCTTGCTCCCGCTTCTTGGCATCTTGAAGCGCTAGCTGGAGATGCTCAATGGCGCGCGCGACTTGTGGCGCGGTAGCTTTTCGAGCGAGTCTCTTAGCAACGGTTTTTGATTTGGCGAGTGATGCAATAATTTCGTCTTCGTTCATTTTTTTGAATATCCTCATGGCTAATTTGGTGGCCAAGGTCGTCTATCTGAGTTGTCCACACGGGCAGTGTGAGACGATAATAGGGCCTGAAGTGAGAAAAATAAAGCCTATACCGAGTCGATTTGGTGATTTATTTTTGTATTGGATAGTTCGATGGCGCATTTTAGGGCATTAGCCAAACTACTGAAGCTTGCTTTTCCTGTGCCTGCAATATTTAGCGCGGTACCATGATCAACCGAGGTCCGAATAATGGGTAACCCTAGCGTAATATTCACCGCCTCACCAAAGCCGGCATATTTTAAAACCGGAAGACCTTGATCATGGTACATGGCTAAGAAGGCATCGGCGATTTCAAGATTGCTCTGATTAAATGCAGTGTCGGCGGGTAAAGGGCCGACAAGTGAGAATCCACGCTGCTTCATTTCATCGATGACAGGGGCAATCGTCTCTATTTCTTCAGTACCGAGATTTCCTGCCTCCCCCGCATGGGGGTTTAGTCCAAGGACGAAAATGTTGGGTGCATGCAGTCTAAATGTTGTCTTAAGATCATGATCCAGAACGGTTATGACCTCTGTTAGCCGTTCTTTGGTAATGGCCTCAGGTACCCGAGACAACGGCAGATGTGTTGTTACCAGTGCCACTCGCAATTCGGGTGTCGCCAGCAGCATAACGACGGTTTTTGTGTCAGTGAGCTCTGCGAGGTACTCGGTATGTCCAGAGAATGGAATGCCGGCTTCGTTGATAATGGATTTTTGAATGGGTGCGGTTACCAAGGCATCCGCTTCACCCGCTCGACAGAGCTCCGCACATTGGGTTAGCGCCGCAACCACATAGGACGCGTTGGCCACATCGAGCTGGCCAGCAACCACGGGCTTAAGGGTGGGAATGTGGATGCAATGCAACGTTCCGGGAACGTGCTGCTGTGCAGGTTGCCCGCTGGAGTAGGGCAGTAGCTCAAGTGGTTGTCCCAGTTGTTGGGCGCGCTGTGTCAAAACCGCCCGGTCACCGACAACAACCAGTTCGGCGGGCCACGAAAGTTGCGCGCAATTAATGACAATGTCGGGGCCAATACCCGCGGGTTCGCCAACGCTGATAACAATTCGCGGCAGTAGCGTACTCACTTAATGTCAACAAACGCCTCGTCGCGTATTTTGCGTAGCCACGCTTCGAGTTCTTCATCGTATTTTTGTTGATGTAAATAATTCGCCACCTGGCGTCGTCGCATCTCCTCGGCCACGTTTTGATCGCGTCTGTCGGTAACTTCCAGAATGTGCCAACCAAATTGAGATTTTACGGGTTCCGTAATGACGCCTATCTCAGCACCCGCCATAGCGGTTTCGAACTCGGGTACCATCTGGCCCGGACTAGTCCAGCCCAAGTCTCCGCCCTCCTGAGCAGAGCCAATATCATCTGAGTATTCTTTGGCAATATCGGCAAAGTCCTCGCCTTCATTAATACGGCGACGAAGGTCTTTGATGAGTTCCAGCGCCTCTGTTTCAGAGAGCACCTCGGTCGGCTTAATCAAAATATGACGTACCTGAGTTTGCGCAACGAGGCGTTCGCGTCCTCTTTCTTCGACGAGATAAACCAAGTGGAAGCCGGCGCCACTTTCAACTTTGGCAGTTTCACCTGCTTTCAGCTGGGGAATGACGTCAGCGAACATACTGGGAATATCGGCCATTTTACGCCAACCCAAGTCGCCGCCTTTGAATACATAAGGCTCCATGGTAGCCACCGCTTCTTCAAAGGGTTTACCGTCGAGAATAGACGCTAGTACGCCGTCGACAAACGCTTCTTTCGCTGCGACAACATCGTCACTGTCATCACGCCCCGTTTCCAGTAACGCTTGAACAACACGAAACTCAGGTTGTGTCATCGCTTCGCCTTCCTCAGTCGCGAGGAAGTTATCGATTTCTTGTTGCGAAATTTGAATATTCCGATTGACGTTCCCCTGCTGCACCCTTTGAATCATCATTTCTCGGCGAATTTCTTCGCGCATGGCCACATAACTTTGGCCTTGTCCTTCAATGGCGGCACGAAATTGCTCGAGATTAAGGCCGTTACTGGCTGCCATGCGACCCATCGCATCATCGAGTTGCGCGTCAGGAATGCGAACACCGTATCGATTGGCCAATTGCAGCTGGATGCTCTCCATAATCAGGCGGTCTAGGGTCTCCCGATACAAGACCTCCTCACTGGGCGCTGCCACGCCGCGACGCTCGAGGCCCTCCGACACCATTGTTAGGCGTTCCCGTAACTCAGTGGCCAAAATAACGTCGTCATCAACGATGGCTACAACACTGTCCAAGGTCTGCACGTCAGCCAAGGCCAAATTGAACATGCTGCTATACATGATCGCCAACAGCCACAGAATGCGCCTGATGCTCTGGCGAGGGTGCTGCCAAAGAGTGACGGGTCGTTGAATATCAATAGCGATCATCGAAGCCTCTGATCATGTCGTTAAGTAGGTTTTCTACACGTGAGCCAAAACCGCCCATACCTTTGACCACAAACTGGAACTGAAGTGCGTTTTCGCGTTCCAAATTAGGGTCGGCAAAATTAGCATTGAAATCCCCAGCGGTGTTGAGGTACCGCATGTAGAGCATTCTGATCTGCCAGCAGCAGTTGTCATACTCTACACCGAGCATGTCTTCCACTGACTCACTGGCCTCTAGGGAGTATTCAAGGGCGCCAAAAATACGCCAATTGTTATCGAGGGGGTAGTAGGCCGAGATATTCGCTTGCTCGGTGACAGGGCGATCGAGTAGTGACGGTGGCGGCTCTCGCAAGGTATACCCCGCGTTAAAAACGCCTCCGCTTTGAGATCTATGGATGACATTGACACTGGCGGCATCAAAATTCTGGTTGTAGGCGTCATATAACACGCTCGCTCGTGCTGACCACGTCTGCCCTGGTTGCCAATTGAACTCAAAGGCCGTCGCTGAGCCGCTTTGGGTGAGTGCCGGGTCGGCAGTGTTCAGCCGTACTTCTCGATCACGAAAGTAAAAGATGTGGCCAATACTGGCATTGAGTTGTTCGCGGCCATCGGCGTTGTCGAATAATCGGGTGGTCACGCCCACCGTCACCTGATTGGCATCGTCAATGCGATCATGACCACTGAACCGCGTGTCGCGGTACATTTGGTCATAGCTAAACGTGAGTTCAGCGCTGTCAAAGAATGGATTCGCACGCTGATCGGTGTATCCGCTGTAGAGATAAAAAAGCCGTGGTTCAAGGGTCTGGGTCATTGCTTCGGCACCCAGATTGATGACCCGCTCGAATAGTAGCCCCGCATCGATACTTGCCATTGGTGCCCCGGCGCTGGGGTTGTCATCGATGGGTATCCCCGCTGAGTCGAGCTCATAGCTCACTGCGCGGTACTTCACCGCAGGTCGTAGAAAACCCCAGGCCCAACTGAGTGGATAAGCGGCACCTAATTCGGTATAGCCGCGCTGCCCGGTGATTCGATCACCGTCGGCTTTAAAATTGGAGTATTGAACTAGCGCAATGGGTTCGATGCCGTGCCCAGTGGCGCCTCCGCGCCAATGGGCGGTGATTTGAGGCCATTTTTTATAATCGTTCTGTATGTCTTCGGCCAAGCTTTGAAAGGCTTGGGTCTGTAATGACACTGCCCAGTCGTTACCGAGATAGTCGATCTGACCCAACTGCATCAGAGCTGTTTGACGTTGGGCGCTTAATGATTCGTTATCAAGATCACGAATAAAGTCGATGTCACTGACCCGCGTGTAGTCGATGGTTGTGCGAATGCGCTCAGAGTAGTTGCCGGTGTGCAGCAAATTGCCCAGCCATCGGGTGCTGCTATCGCCATACTCATTGCGATACTTGTCATCTTGAGACAGGTACGCCCCATTCATGTCCCAATAGCCACCCGACTCATCGAGCAGCCGTCCATTGATCTGATGATTCAGACCCCGCTCAGCAATAAAGCGCGGCGCATAAGTTAGATCGTAGTTCGGCGCCAAATTGATATAAATGGGTGTTGTGAGATCTAGGCCACCCCGGGTATCGGATCCAATATCGGGGAACAGAAGACCGGTTTTACGACGATCATCAATGGGGAACTGCAGCCACGGCAAATAGAATACGGGAACGCCACTGACTTCGAAGCGTGCACCGCGTGCCTCCCCCACACCGGTTGTTGGTTCGATATCGATAGTATTGGCACGTAACAGCCAGCTGGGGTCATCAGGCGCGCAAAAGGTGACTGCACCGTCATGTACCGTGATGGTGCCATCATCACTTCGGTCGAGGCGGGCGGCGGCTCCACTCAGGTGATTGTTGTGGAGCACGAATTGGGCACCTCGCAGGGAGGCCTTGCTGTTGTTTGTGCTGTAGCCAGCTTGATCACCCACGAGTACTATCCCCGGCTCTCTAAGGGTGACCGCTCCGGTCGCTAGGCCCTCGCCGCTCCCTCGGTTAAACACGGTTTTATCGGCCCGCAGCAATCGGCTACCCTGAACAACGCTGACTCCGCCGCTTGCCTCGATTTGATTAGTGTCGAGCGTAGTGTCTGCCGCGCTAATGATCACTGGGGTCGACAGTGGGTCACTGACTGAGCTGCCCGCTAACGGATCGACGTAGGCGCCACCACATTGACGGCAGCGGCGATCGATGGCGGAAGCTGGCAGCATTGATAATGGCTGCCAGTCAATTGGCTTAATGCGTGTCGTCGTGAGCCCCGCATTTTCGCCAGCGTATGCCTTGGTACAGCTCAGACCAACTACCAAGTAAAGTACGGTTCGGAAGTGGGCGGGCAAAATGACGTCTCGTGTGGGCAGTTCGTGCGTGAGGTGGCAGCGCGTCTGCAGTATACACGACACGCTGGTGACGAAGAGAGGCAGCTAAATGAACCAGGGAATATCCCGACAATCGGCGCTATTGGCCTGGCTAGCCGCTGCCGAGCTACCGTTGAATATAGATACGTTGACACTGGTAGCGGGTGATGCAAGCCCACGCCGTTACTACCGAGTAGAGGCCGCCGCTACTCGAAACGGTCAGCGTAGGACATTTATTGCGTTAGATTCCCCGCCGAGCGAAAAAAATCCCGAATTTATGGCTATTCAAAAGCTCCTGTCACGGGCCGGGGTGCGTGTGCCAGAAGTGGTGGCCACAGATCTGGAGCTGGGCTTTCTGTTACTGGAAGATTTGGGTGACGACCTTTTGCTACCTGCCCTCAGCGATTACAGCGTCGGCGCTTGGTATGCCAAGGCCTTTGGGGCATTAGATCGTATGGCCAGTATTCCTTGCGAATCTGCGGGGATCCCTTGCTACGATCGGACTCAGTTGATGACTGAGCTCAATCTATTTCGCGACTGGTTTGTGACTCAATTGTTGGCACTAGCGTGGACTGATGAAGCCGCCGCCGTCTTTAATGGTTTGTGCAGTGACTTGGTAAGCAGTGCCCTCGCTCAACCCACCGTCGTTGTGCATCGAGATTTTCATAGCCGAAATTTGATGTGTTTGCCGAGCGGTGAGCTGGCTGTTATCGACTTCCAGGACGCGGTAATTGGCCCGGTCACCTACGATCCGGTGTCCTTGCTGAAGGACTGCTACATCCCCTGGCCCCGTCGTCGCCAGCTGGCCTGGTTACAAAGTTATCAGCAGGCGTTGGAGGAGAAGCATCGGGTAGAGTCACATGACTTCGCCCAATGGGTAGTGTGGTTCGATCTCATGGGCTTACAACGTCACATTAAAGTACTGGGTATTTTCGCGCGGCTGTGTTTAAGAGACGGCAAGGCCGCCTATCTAAACGATTTGCCGTTAGTCATGGCTTATGTCAGGTCAGTCTTGTCACTGTATGCCCCTCAACAACCTAACATCGGTGCGTTCCATCATTGGTTTGAAGCACTGCTACCGATTATCCAGCGCCAAAGTTGGTACCGAGATGTGACGTTGCCATGAAGGCCATGATACTGGCCGCGGGTTTAGGCACGCGTATGCGGC
>CBFHMA010000048.1:0-13430 GCA_965656775.1 Luminiphilus sp. | reverse complement strand
AATTCATCGGCGATGCCCATCGCGCCAGCGCCGAACGCGCCCTCACCAAAGCCCGTCAGACCCCTGGCACGCCGGTTCGGCTCGACATCGAACACCCATGGTCAGGCTTTGAGCAAACCCTCCCCATTAGTTATCGCTTGATCGCCGATGCAGCGAGCGACACGATTTATGCGTTGGGTATCGACTTGCGTGCGGTGGCCAATCTTCGGCAACAACTGGCCAATGCACAGCAAGCCATGGAGCATGACTACTGGTCTATGCGCCACATCGAGAATCGCTATCGTCGCCTATTTCAGATGGCCAGCGATGGTTTCATGGTGATCGACGACGTTAGTACACGCATTCTCGAGGTCAACCCTAGAGCGACAGCGCTGTTGTCACCGGATGAGCGCAGCATTGTGGGCCGGCCGTTTCCCCTGGGGCTTATTGCGGACGGGGCCGAGCAAATCACCGATGCCATGGTAGAAAGCCGGGCCGCGGGCACAAGCTCGGTGACCCTGACGGTTGGCGATCACCGCTGCCGTTTTGAAGTCAATTACCTGCGCCAGGACCAAGAATCTCGATTGCTTATTAAGGTGACTGCTCTCAGCGAACCCAAAGGAGCCCAGGAAGCAGAGGCCAACAGCGGCTTGCTACAAGCGGCTCCCGACGCTGTTGTGATCGTCGACGAGCGCGGCATTTTGCTCGACTGCAATCGCACCTTCCTAGAGTGGACGCAAACACCCAACGAAGAACAGATAAGGGGTCGGCACGCCGATCAATGGATTGGAAGAACCAACGTCGACGCCAGCGTACTCATGAGCAACCTGCGTCAGTATAGCGCTGTCCGCTTGTATGCCTCAGTGTTGCGCTGTCGATTTGGCAGTTTGATGGATGTGGAAATATCGGCGGTGAAATTACCGGGCAGCGCCGCCAACTATGCACTGTTTATTCGAGATGTGGCGCGCAGGGTCACCGCCGACCACCCCATGTCGCAACAGCTACCAAGCTCTATCGAACAGATTACCCGTCGAGTGGGTCAGGTACCCCTGAGGGAACTGGTGCGCGAATCCACCGATGTCATCGAGGCACTGTGCATTGAAGCCGCGCTTGAGTTAACCCGCGACAATCGCGCCTCGGCGGCCGAGTTACTGGGTTTGAGTCGTCAGAGTCTTTACACCAAACTCCGGCGCTATGGCATCGGTGATAATGGTGAAGACGAATAGTCTAAAAAATATAACAACCAAAAACTAAAGTTCAATTGACACTTTTTGGCTCGACTGCCTATAGTCGGGCCATGCAGCGTACCGGTATTTCAAGCGCCAGCAGCGCCCGGCTCTCCATCGCCGGCTTGCTGGAGTTGCTCAAGCCCATCACATGGTTCCCTCCTATGTGGGCATTCCTGTGTGGCGCCATCTCTGCGGGCACCGGTATCACTGATCATCTGTGGCTACTGCTAGCAGGGATCGTACTCACAGGCCCCCTTGTCTGTGGCGCCAGCCAGATCATTAATGACTGGTGCGACCGGGAAGTCGATGCCTTAAATGAGCCCCATCGACCTATTCCATCGGGACGAGTCCCAGCCATGACCGCCCTGGTCTTTGCTTGGCTTTGGAGCACTCTGGCAATGACGTGGGGCGCCGCCCTTGGCACTACGGTGGCCATTGCTACCGGCGGCGCGCTGGTATTAGCCTGGGCTTACAGCGCACCGCCTCTCCGACTGAAGCGCAACGGCTGGTGGGGTAATAGTGCCGTTGCCATTAGCTATGAAGGTCTAGCCTGGGTAACCGGTGCAGCGCTGTTCCTGAATGGACAGCTCCCGGGTACCCCCATTTTAGTCCTGGCCGCACTTTACAGTGTGGGCGCCCACGGCATCATGACCCTCAACGATTTCAAATCCATCAATGGCGATCGCGCCATGGGATTACGCTCGCTACCCGCAATGCTGGGCGCCACAACCGCAGCCAAATTGGCCTGTGCCGTTATGCTGCTACCCCAGTTAGTAGTCATTGCACTGCTTGTCCACTGGCAAGCTCACTGGTTCGCCCTTGCTATTGGCGCCTTGGTGATTGCCCAGTGCCTCGCCATGGTGAAGCTCTTGAAAGACCCAGAGCGTTACGCTCCCTGGTACAACGGTACTGGCGTCACCGCTTATGTGGCCGGCATGATGATTGCAGCAAGTGCCCTCGGCAGTGCCGTCGGGGCTATCTCATGAACAGCTCACTCGGCTGGCTGGGCATTGTACGACTCGGTCTAGTTCAAACCGCCCTCGGTGCCATCATTGTGCTCACCACGTCCACCCTTAATCGCATCATGGTGGTAGAACTTGCCCTTCCTGCCATGTTGCCGGGATTTTTGGTGGCCGTGCATCACATAGTGCAATTAGCTCGTCCACGCATTGGTCACGGGTCCGATTTAGGCGGGCGACGCACTCCTTGGATTATTGGCGGCATGCTGGTGTTAGCCAGTGGCGGCTTCCTAGCGGCCCTCGGTACGACACTGATGACCGACAACCTGTGGCTGGGCTCTGCGGTTGGCTTTCTGGGCTTTTTTGCCATTGGCCTAGGATCGGGCGCCACTGGCACCTCACTTCTCGTGCTGCTGGCCAAGCAAGTGAGTCCCGAGCGCAAGCCCGCCGCGGCGACCATTGTCTGGTTCATGATGATCGCTGGCTTTGCCATTACCGCAGGGGTGGCAGGTCAATTCCTCGACCCCTACAGCCACGGTCGATTGCTCACCGTGACGGGTACCGTGTCGGTGGGTGCTGTGCTACTGACCTTGCTAGCCATTCGGGGGGTTGAACCCACAACACCGCCCGCAACCACTAACACATCAACCAGCGACTCACCCGCTTTCGGCAAAGCCCTAGCCGCAGTCTGGGCTGAACCCGCCGCCCGTCGATTCACGGTGTTTGTCTTCATCTCTATGCTTGCTTACAGCCTGCAGGACCTCATTTTGGAGCCCTTTGCCGGCTTAGCGTTTGGCATGACACCGGGGCAATCAACCGCGCTAGCAGGCACCCAACATGGTGGTGTGTTGGGTGGCATGTTAGCGGTAGCCATAACCGGCTCTCTGTTTAAAAAAGCCAGCGCGGTGCTATTGCGCCGCTGGCTTATTGTCGGCTGTATCGCCAGTGCCGCCGCCCTTATTGGACTCGCATGGGGTGGTCTTCATCCGGGTAACTGGCAACTATCACTGAATGTGTTTGTGTTGGGTTTTGCCAACGGGGCGTTTGCGGTGGCGGCCATCGCCAGCATGATGATGCTGGCAAGCGAGGGACGCTCGGGTAAAGAAGGGCTGCGTATGGGGCTTTGGGGAGCAGCACAGGCCATTGCCTTTGCTCTGGGCGGCTTCACCGGCACTGTAGCGGCAGATCTCGCGCGGCAGTGGTTGACGGAACCCGCACTGGCCTATGGCGCTGTGTTCCTCTTTGAAGCGGCACTCTTCATCGTATCGGCCCAGCTTGGTGCCGGTATTCGTGTGCCCGTCAACACAGGCAGCGATGCCTCGAGCCCGCCCCACTTTGGGGATATCGCAATGCATGAAATGCTGGATGGAGGGGTACCATGACCACAACCGACTTTGACGTTGTCGTAGTAGGCGGAGGACCATCGGGTGCCACTGCAGCCAATGAGCTAGCGCTTGCCGGCGCCCGCGTGCTGCTGCTTGAGCGCAACTTCCGCATCAAACCATGCGGTGGCGCCATACCCCCTTGCTTGCTCGAGGAATTTGACATTCCCGAAGCATTACTAGTGGCTCGCATACGCGCCGCACGCATGATTTCACCAAGCTATCAAACCGTCGATATGCCGGTCGAGGGCACATTCGTCGGCATGGTCAATCGAGATGAATTCGACCCCTGGCTGCGTGAACGGGCGCAACGTAACGGCGCGGATGTGCGCACAGGGGTTTTTAAACGTGCCGAGTATCGCGATGATGACAACCTTGAGCTGACCTACGAGCGCAAGGGCGACGGCGCCGGCCCCGTCACTGTGTCTACACGCTTCCTCATTGGTGCCGACGGCGCCCGCTCTAAAGTCGCCAAGCAACGCATTGCCTGCGCCGACAAGCTGAAATGGGTATTCGCCTATCACGAGATTATTGATGCGCCCGCACGAACCAGCGAACACTACGATGCAGAGCGATGCGACGTTTGGTACCAGGGTGATCTATCACCCGATTTTTACGCCTGGGTTTTCCCCCACGGCAAACACGCCAGCATTGGTGTTGGCAGCGAGAACAAACAGTTTTCAGCCACCGACGCGGTGAGCCTATTACGGCAACGCACCGGTCTCGATAACGCAGACACAGTGCGCCGAGAAGGCGCTCCTATTCCCATGAAACCCCTGCCCCGCTGGGACGATGGTCGAGGTGTTGTGCTCTCCGGTGATGCGGCCGGGGTTGTGGCACCTGCATCGGGCGAGGGTATCTACTACGCCATGTATTGCGGCCGACTGTCGGCCCAGGCGGTTCTACAAAGCCTTGTTCATGGGGACTCGCGGTATTTACGCCAAGCCCGAAAGCGCTTTATGAAGGGTCACGGTAAAATCTTTTGGGCCTTGGGACTGCTACAGCGCTTTTGGTACGGCAATGACCGCAGGCGAGAAAAATTTGTGGCCATGTGCAAAGACCCCGACGTGCAGTACCTCACTTGGCAGTCTTACACCACGAAAAAGCCGGTTCGCCGGCGCAAAGTGCAACATCTGCGGGTAGCCTTAAAGGATGTGGCGCAGCTCATGGGTTTGGCACGGGCCTAAATCATCGTGGCGCAGTGGCTGCTATCGGGGCGTATTATTGACGCCATTATTGTATTGATTGCACTGGAAGCCGTGCTGTTTTGGTGGCTGCGACGCACCCCCAGCGGGCGTCGATGGTTGCCCGGGTTGGGCCAGTTGCTACCCAATTTGTTATCGGGTGCGGTCTTAATGCTAACCCTGCGTTTCGCACTCACCGACGCACCCTGGTGGTGGATCGCAGCGGGTCTGAGTGCAGCCCTGCTATGCCACTGCTGGGATCTTTGGGCGCGTATTACCCCAGTGAGCGAGTACTAAGCCCTCACCGCCCTAAGCCCCTATCCCTAAGCCCCTATAAAGTGTCGAGCCGCTGGTAACGATGCACCAAGCTGCGAAGGTGCGCCATTGACGCTTTCATCAGATAAAAAGCCTCTATCCAGCCTTTGCTGTGTAGCTCGGTTACCGTCTCTAAATCTAGGGCGTTCGATTTTTTCTGTGACACCGCAAACATGCCCGTTAAGGTTTTCTTCTCACCGTTATGGTCATTGAAGCTCACCCGGGTTTCCTCAAGCAATTCCTTGGCCATCAAGTAGTCAACAAATGCGGTGACCTGAGCCTGACCGTCAGCCAGCAATGACAGGACCTCGCCTTGTCGACGCAGGTAGTCGGACGGGCTGCCGCCATCGTCGAACAATACTTCACCCTGATCTTGAGACAATCGCGGACTGTCGGCATCGACCATGACGAACGGGCTGGTGTTGTTGGCATCGTCAGGGCGCCGTCCCATGCGGAAAGGACGCACCTGCAGATTGAGTGGGACGTAACTAGCGTCCCAGCTATCGCCCTGTAAAAATAGATTCTGAGTAGGGAACAGGCCTAGCAATGCGGTCAGTCGGTAGCGGCCACTGTCCTTCGACTGGATAACAACAACTGGAAAATCAGCTACCAAATGGGATAGCTCGGGCAAGATAACGGGCACCGACGACACACTATCACCCAGCTCGGCCCCGTAGCTTTGACGTACCCGTAGCTGGGTGTGCTTAGACTTATCAAGCGCTACATAACGACTCATCGACTCTCCCCACCCATGGACAACGCGGTTTACTGCACATGCAGCACACGCGATGGATTACTTCAGTTTTATAACACAGGGAAAATGTCATAAGCGGACGCAAGTTTCCAGCGCCAATCGCAGAATAATGTCTCTACCAGGCGGGCGCTATCCTGGTCTGTTCGGGCAATTCGTTGCTCTGGGTCGGTAACAAATACAAGCCTGCGAAAGTCAGGGCACTCTGCACCGCCACGAGCCCGCGACCTAGGGTACCCATGACACCGCCTTTCGCTCGATGCCGATCACTTTTTTGGCTCAGCTTTAACAGTCTGTCCATGCCCCGACGAAATCGCGGATCATCGGTATTGAGGGTGATGGGGAACACTTGTCGCGATATTTCGGTAGTGATGTCGAACACCTTGTAATCGTACTCGGTGATATCCATACCAAACCCTTCATACAACGCAGGCCGGCTATGGTCGCGAACATACATGGTGGAGTACACCGCGAGAAGGAAGAATCGAATCCACAGTTTGTTGTGGCCGCGCAATAACTCGGGATTGGCACGCATTAACAGCGCAAATGCCTCACCGTGGGCGTATTCATCGTTACACCACTCTTCAAACCAATTAAAAATGGGATGGAACTGGTATTCCGGATGGCGCTGCAAATGCCGGAAGATGGTGATATAGCGAGCGTAGCCAATTTTTTCAGATAAATAGGTCGCGTAGTAAATAAACTTAGGACGGAAGTAGTGATACTCCTTCTTCTGCTTGAGCACACTTAAATCGACCGCCACACCCATTTGGTTCAGAGCCAAGTTAATGAAACCGGCGTGACGGGATTCATCGCGCGCCATGAAACGCATAAGGTCGGCGATGTCTTTGTTATCAACGTTTTTCTCGATCTCTTGGTAAAGCACGCAACCCGAGTACTCAGAGGTGATAGAGCTAACCAGTAAATCGAGGAAATCCGCTTTCAACGCGGGGCGCTCATCAAGGCTAGTCTCATCGAACTGAAAACGCCGCTTGAAATGCTCGCGATTCTTGTCCAGGGCGAAATCAGCCATCATCTCGTCCCACTCGGCGCGTACCGGTGTCACATCGATTTTATTCAGTGCATCGTAGTTGGTTCGGTAAAATCGCGGCGCCAACAGGCGATTTTCCAAGGCCTGCTCCGTTGAATCGTTCATGCTACTAACAGCTAATCCTGTCATGTTGCTCCCCCCCCGCCCCACGGCGGTAAACCCATTTGCTATTTTGTTGGGCTATTTCGTCACCCAACACTGTAAATTTTACTTGATTTTGTTAATGTCCAGCTTAGTTGACTTGATTTTTAGGATCAAGAGGTGCGGAATAAACAAACATCGAAGCAGACCGCTGGGGGCGGGGTGTGCTGCGGTTGCCAATACGGCATAGCAACCCAAAGGAGCCCAGCGTGAACACGAGAGAAAGACCTGCCGATCAGACCGACGACAGTGCCGCCAATGCCCCGGAAGCCCTATTGCACTTGGCTTATGTGAGTACCCAAGCTCGCCTGATGAGCGGCGCCGAACTACTAGCATTACTTGAAAAGGCGCGGTCCAACAACGGCCGGCTTGGGGTAACGGGCTTGTTACTCCACAAGGAAGATGCCTTCTTTCAAGTACTCGAGGGACCGGAAGCGGCTGTTCGCAGCACGCTCCGAACCATCATGGCCGACAAGCGCCATAAAAATATCGAGTTGCTGTTGGAAGAACCCCTCAATGATCGACAGTTTCCCGACTGGCAGATGGGCTTCTCCGATTTAGATAACATCGATACCTCGTTGGTACCGGGTTTCAGCGACTTTATGAACGAGGCCCGTTGCCCAAGACGCTTTCTAGAAGAACTCAGTGCCAGCAAGCGCCTCGCCGTCATGTTCCGCGACCTTCAGTAAGCGGTAGCGACAGGGTAAGCTAGGGCCTCTTCCTATAAGAGGCACTAGCCATGATCGAGCGTCGATTTGTTCTTAAAGCATCCGCTGTCGGAACCGCGATGATGGCTGCGGGTGCCGCGACAGCCTGGACGGGGATAACAAATCTGCGTCCGACACAAAACGGCGAGTCATTACTTGGCTACCTAGAGCGCACGGGACAAGCCACCGACATCGCGACCTATGCCCGATGGCTCGGTGCTGCCAATCCTTTTAAAGAGGGCGATGAAATCATCGGTGTCGCAGCGCCCAACGAAGGGGTGCGTGCACTGGCACGCACCTTATTGAGCAATACCCCCATTCAAGAAATCGACGACCTAGCGGGCCATCGCGATCAGGTGTGGCAGTTCGCCGATAACGCACGGGATGGCGCACTCGCCGCCGAGTTGGCTGACGTAACACTTGGGGAGCTTAAACACCAGTTACTCAACTCATCGGGTGAGCGCTGCGCCACACTGGGTAAAGGCCTCTCGAGCGATGCCATTGCCGCGGTCGTGCGACTGATGAACAACGACGACCTCATTGCGGTGGCGGCGAAAGTGTTTAACCCACTGCCCGACAGCAAAATTGGCGCCAAGGGTTATATGGGTGCACGGGTACAACCCAACTCCCCTACCGACAATCCCGATGACATTCGCTGGCAAGTGTTCGATGCCTTTGCCTATGGCGTGGGCGATGTGGTGTTGGGCACCAATCCGGTTTCGAGTGAAACCACGTCGGTGGCAGCGATAGAAGCCACCTTGGCCGATATCGCCACCACGTTTGGCGTACAGGAACACCTGCCTCACTGTGTGTTGGCTCACATTGATGTGCAAGCCAAGGCTGAGGCACTAGCGCCTGATACGACCGGCGTCTGGTTTCAAAGTATCGCTGGCAATGACGAAGCCAACGCCACTTTCGATATCTCAGTTGAAAAAATGCGGGACCACGCCGCCACCCGCAATGGCCCATGGGGTCTCTACTTCGAAACAGGTCAAGGTGCCGACTTCACCAATGGTCATGGCTATGGCATTGACATGGTGACCTGGGAAGCCCGTAAGTACGGGTTCGCCCGGGCATTGCAGCGCGACGTTGCACAGGCGAAAGCGTTAGCGGGCGACACCCGCGAGCCGTGGCTGCACCTGAATGACGTAGCGGGCTTTATTGGACCCGAAGTCTTCAGAAGCAAAGAACAGCTGGTGCGCTGCTGCCTGGAAGACATTGTCATGGGTAAGCTGCATGGTCTGTGCATTGGCTTAGATATTTGCGCCACACTGCACATGAGCGTTTCTCTCGATGATTTAGATTGGTGCATCGATCAGGTCATGCCCGCCAATCCCGCTTACCTTATGGCATTGCCCACAAAAATTGATCCAATGCTGGGCTATCTCACCACCGGCTATCAAGACCATGTCCGAATTCGCGAACGCTTCGGTTACCGGGTGGAAGACCGAATGTGGCAGCTTTTTCAGCGTCTAGAGGTGGTGAATGCCGACGGCAGCCCCGGTCCTAACTACGGTGATCCCATAGCAATCTACATTGCCTACCGGCGTGCAAAAGGTGATTTGCGGAACTCTGGGCAACTGCGCAACGAAGCCATTGAGCAATTGGCCGGGGTGCGTGGCCGTGGCGTTTTCATTGCCGAGGGCTATGGTGCCGTACCGTCAGCATTGGAACCGTCTCTGGCGGCGCTCATCCGTGGCATTACCGATGAAGCGCGAACCTGTATCTGGGAGCAGTTCGATGATGGATTTCGTGGTCAGTGGCAAACAGCATTGCTGCTAAGCACCCAATCAAACGATCGAGAAGACTACATATTGCATCCAGAGTCCGGTGAACGGCTAACCCCCGCTTCCCTGAACAGTCTTAACCAGTGGCGGCAAAACACACCGGGCTTCAACGCTGTTGTCGTTATATCCGATGGCCTGAATGCACGGGCACTGAAGCAAGGCGATCAGCTCACGCGGCTTTACACGAGTCTCTACCAAGCACTGAAAGACGATGGCTGGCAGGTAGCTGATACCCCATTAATCATCGAGTCGGGACGCGTGCGAGCCGGTTATCAGACGGGAGAGCAAGTGCTAAGGGATCTGTCCGGTAATGGTCTGTTGTTACACATCATCGGAGAGCGCCCAGGCACCGGACATAACACCCTATCGGTGTACATGACGCTCGCCAAGGGCACAGTCTGGCGAAGCACTGGCACTGTCGATCACGATATCACCCGAGTGGTGTCTGGCATTGCCGACAGCGCACTGAAACCGGAGCTCGCTGTGCAGCAAATTGGACGGATATTGCCGACCATGGTCTAGCGCCGGCGTTGGAATCGTGGTCGCCAGACACCAACCGCCACATTCACCACGGCCACGAAACCCAGTACCCATATGCTGTTCCACTCGGCAGACAGGTTTGCAGCCAACTGGGCTGAGGACTCAACCACGGCAGCGGCCGATGCTGCACTCGTTGAATCCGTCTCCGCCGACAAGGCAACCGCTAGTGCACGCTCGGCTTCAGCTTCCATCGGCCCCTGAATACCCAAGAGCGTGCCCTCAAACATCACAACCCCAGTGGCCAGCTTCAACCAAGCCCAGCCAGCGTTGTGGAAACCTTTGACAAAGGCCATAGAAAACAAACCTGCCACCAAGGTTACACCAAGGGACGGCAGCAAGAGCCATTCAGCAATATGAGCCATGGTAACCCGTTGGGCCACATACAACTCGAGGGACTCGCTGGGCAGTGACAAATCAGACAACATCACCAACAGCGCCGCCATAGCGCCCAGCAAACCAATGGCACCCAGGGTGTGCAAAAACTTCAGTATGTAGCGTGTGGTCATAGGTAAATCGCCATTGTCAATCGAGCTTATTTAATTACGGAATACCGAGAACCACGGTTCTCAACAGACTGATGCACCATCAAATCAAGAAACACTGGATCGCCAGTTTTCAGTCATAAACGTTAACTGAGCAAGAAAGCATTCCACTTCTTTATAAATCAATTGCGTAAACCAACCGTTGAATGGCCATCGTGTGTGCTGTTGGTCTACTATTATTGCTATCGTATGTACGTCCTCCCGATAAACGGAGCACTCTTTCATGGCACACTCTATTCAAATAAGCGCAGGTTTACGCTTTATTCAAACCATTACAGCGCTTTATTTGTTATCGCTCGTGCTCGTGGGTTGCACACTGAGCACTGATGAAACGATATCTGTTGAGCAATTGCCATCGATTAGCAGCGACAATAAGGCAGCGATAGCACCCGAGTTACCAAGCGAAGCACCGCGGGTGATTGCAGTACTGCCATTCAACAACGAAACAGGGGATGCCGCCGCACCCGATATTCTCAGGACAACCATTCAAAACCACCTGTCCTCAAAGAATTTTCTCATTACGAGCTACTCAGAAGTAGAACAACTCGTCGGGTCATCACCGTCGATGAGTCCGGGGCAAGCAGCCCAAAGTCTGGGGGTCGATGCCGTTATTACCGGTAACATTACCGACGTCGAGCTACTGCACGCAGGCGTGTATGCGCAGATCGAACTAGGGGTCACTCTGGCAATGGTTGACAGAAATGATCGTATCATCTGGCAAGAACAGCGTTCTGTGACCTCCCGCGCGGGGGGTGTGTCTACGAGTCCCTGGGGACTCCTGCTCAATGCGGCCTTTGCCACACTGCATTTGACGGAAAAGAATCTTCTTGCTGCGGCCGATGAACTAGGTCGCGACTTTGCAGCGGTCATTCCCAGTCCGCCGGTGGCGCCGGGTGTGCGATCGAAGCCCTATATAAGCAACGTATTACACGATGGGGCTAATAAAGTACTCAACTACGGAGACACCCTAACAGTGGGTGTAAAAGGTGATCCAGGCCTAAGCGCAATGGTTGCCATTGAGGGGCTTGGAAGCTTTTCATTACGAGAGCAAGAGCCAGGGGTTTACATTCAAGAGATTCCTGTAGACCGCAGCTGGAACGCACAGAAGGTGTCAGTGACCGGTCGACTCATTAAACCCGAGGGCACAGCCGCCTCTTGGCTATCTCCCGCTGGCCTCCTGACATTCGACAACAGCGCACCGCCAGCACCGACTAATCTGGGTATAACCACCCTCAATAACAAATCCACCATCGCGTGGGAGGGTAGCCAAGACGCCACTCATTACCGCATTGAACTACTCAATCGAGAGGCAGCCGACGTGCTGGGGGAGACGACCACCGACTCACTGGCAATCAATGACCTGCCACTGTTCTTACCCGTAACGATTGCCGTGCGCGCAAGCGATAGCGCAGAGAACTGGAGCGAACCTGCAATACTAAAAACGACACTGCTTCCCGTTCCTGGGATAAGCGATGCGCCCCAGGCACCCAGTGTCATCAAATCGGAGAGCAAAGGAAGCTTGCTATTCTCCAAACGTAATTCCCCCTTCAAAATCGAAGCACGGATCGTCATTGGGCCCGATGACATCCTATTTGTGGAACCCGGAGTAGATCTACAAATGGGACCACAAAGTGAATTTATGATTGAGGGCGAAGCTTATTTTTGGGGTGAACCCGAGTCAATCACTATTTCCTCCGCAGCCGGACAGGCGCCCGCCCAGTTCATCACCCTAGCGACCACTAAGACTGCCGAATTCAAAGGAGTCACAGTGCGCAATGGCAATCAGGCTATCGTTGTTACTAAAGGACAACCCACATTTAGTGAGGTTCAGTTCGAACAAAATGCCTACAGCGCTGCCGTCATCAGGGGATCTGCCGCACCGGTATTCGCCAACTGTACATTCAGCGGATCCATGGCCGCCGCGCTGGTCGCATCAGACTATGCCAAGGTGCTCATCGATGGTGGTGCGTTTACCGATAACACACCGTTCCATATTCAATCGAGCTCTGTCTATCCCATCACGACACGCAACACCCAGTGGCGACCGGGACATTCGCCCAGCACCGTACTAGGAGAAGTTACCTATGATTAAGTCTCAACTCGGGTTCATGGCGGTGTGCGCCTGTTTATCTACCCCCTTGCTCGCCGCCGGTGACTACACCGAGCTTACCGCCTCAGGGGGCGTTATCAACTGGACCAAAGCCGCTGTTGAAGCAGGCGGTTTTGGAGCCGCACCCGACGATAAAAATCCAGCATTAGCCCCTATGCTCGCTTGCCGTGCTGCAATGGTTGACGCTCAGCGAAACTTGCTCGAGAGCACCAAAGGCGCTCGTGTTGATGCGGAAACGACCATTGATAACTATGTATTGGTTAGCGATCGGGTGAAGAGTGTTGTTCAAGGCACCATAAAGCAGGCAAAACTGATCAAGCGAGAACCACAAAGTGACGGCAAAACCTGCAAGGTCGTTTTGCAAGCGGCCCTTGAAGGGCCCGTCGTTAAAAGCATCTATGACGATAAGGGTCGGCAAATAAGTTGGCTGCCCACGAATGTACTGGAATGGTTTAGCAACATCTCCGTGTCGCTATTGCCACAAGCCCATGCACAGTCCGACCCTGAAAATTGGATGACGCGCATTGAGGTAAGAATCGATTCACTAGAGAGCATGCTTTACAGCGTCGGCTCCCTCGACATCATCGCTCGAGATCAAAAAGAACCCACTGGCCTGGTTATCGATGCAAGAGGCAGCCGCTTCATTCCCTCACTATCCCCAAGAGTTAGAGCTTCCAAGGGTGCAATTCTCTATCCCTCAGAAAACGACGATTCAGCACAAAAGACTAGCGGTCGCTTAGTCTCGTTGTTTGC
>CBFHMA010000047.1:6085-13818 GCA_965656775.1 Luminiphilus sp. | reverse complement strand
TGTGCCCTGGTTTGAGGGTAACGCTGCTGGACGAGCGCAAAGGTGACAAGCTCGAGTGGTACTACGAAGATGGTATCGCTGACTATCTGGCCGAGAGTACCGCCGAGTTCCCCGCTATTCCAGAAGCGCCCTTTACGGCAGGCTTCAGCGCCGAGACAGGGGCTGCACATTTTGCTATTCAGTGGCTACCAGAGGGCGGTGAACTGATCACCGAGTCCTATGTCAACCTGATTCCCACCGCGCAAGGCGGCACCCACGTCAATGGTTTGCGTTCAGGTCTGCTTGAAGCACTTCGTGAGTTTTGCGAGCTGCGCAATTTGTTACCCCGTGGGGTCAAATTGACCGCTGAGGATATATGGGACCGCTGTGCTTATGTCTTGTCCTCAAAATTAATTGATCCCCAATTTTCAGGCCAGACTAAAGAGCGTTTGTCGTCAAGGGAAGCCGCAGGGTTTGTCTCTGGTGTCGCTAAAGATGCATTTGCGCTCTGGTTGAATCAGCACACTGCTGAAGCCGAGTTACTCGCGGAGCACTGTATTAATCGTGCCCAAGCCCGGTTGCGCTTGGCGAAAAAAGTGGTCCGTAAGCGCGTTGCGTCAGGCCCTGCGTTACCGGGAAAACTGGCAGATTGCAGTTCTGAGGATCCTGCGCTAAGTGAGTTATTCCTGGTCGAGGGCGACTCGGCCGGCGGTTCCGCTAAGCAGGCTCGCAATCGTGAATACCAGGCAATCTTGCCCCTGCGCGGAAAGATTCTGAATACCTGGGAAGTGGACTCTACTGAGATTTTGGCTTCAGCAGAGGTTCACAACATTTCAGTGGCTATGGGCATTGACCCGGCCAGTGATGATTTAAGCGGATTACGCTACAACAAGGTGTGCATATTAGCGGATGCGGACTCCGATGGTCTGCATATTGCCACACTGATATGCGCCTTGTTTCTACGGCACTTCAGGCCCCTGGTGCGCGCCGGCCACGTGTTCGTTGCCATGCCGCCTTTGTATCGAATCGATGTGGGTAAAGATGTCTACTACGCGCTCGATGAGGCCGAACGCAACGGCATTCTCGATAGACTGGCCGCCGAGGGCAAAAAAGCCAAGCCCAATGTGCAGCGCTTCAAAGGTCTTGGTGAGATGAATCCACCCCAGTTGCGGGAAACGACCATGGATCCCGATACACGTCGACTGGTACAGCTGGTGCTCGATGCGGATGACGATACCCACAGTTTGTTTGACATGCTGTTGGCCAAGAAGCGCGCGGGAGATCGAAAGCTGTGGCTTGAGTCTAAGGGTGACCTTGCAGACATCGCAGTTTGATGGTGGACCGAGCGACCCATTTGCCCGTAGTAACAAAATCTAAATCATTGGCCAGTGGCTTCATTTAATGGCATAGGAGAATCGATGATGACCCACCTATCTACCCGGCTCAGAGGGCTACTTTGCGCATCGTTTTTGTCTATTAGCGCCGCCACCCAGGCTGCTTGGCAAATCAGTGATAGTTCAACGGTGGGATACCTGTCGTTAAAGAACAATGCTATTGCCGAATATAACTATTTCTCTGGAGTGAGCGGTGCGCTGTCAGAAGAGGGGGAGCTCACTTTGAGCATTGCCCTCGATACGGTAGAAACCCAAGTGGCTATTCGTAATCAGCGTATGCGCGATTTATTCTTTAAGGTGGCCGATTACCCGGAAGCGATTATCTCTGCAAGCTTAAGTCCTGATGATATTGCCTCTCTGGGTTCCGATGGTGTCATCGACCGGACAATTCCTGTGACGCTGCAGTTCCACGGTCAGAGTGCTGAGCTCTCGGCCACGGTTCGTGCACAGGTGAGTAACGGCCATTTGTACGTCACCACTTTGCAGCCGTTGTTGTTATCAGTTGCCGATTTCGGCCTGGAAGTTGGTGTTGCTACTCTGCAAGAAATTGCCGGTCTACAAGCCATTGCTCGGGTTATTCCGGTGACCGTCGACTTACATTTTGTACCCCAGTAGGTCTGCGACGGCCGACCTCTTAACGTAAGGCTGTCACTAGAGTCTGTAGCTGTTGCTGGTAACGCGAGCTCCGTTGGGATTGCCCCAGCTCTGCACAGTAGTTGACCAGCGCTTGCAATACCGAAGGATTGCCCGGTAGTACCGTGTTAAGGCGTTCTAGCTGCGTGACAGCTTTTTGCTGGTCACCGCTATCATGGAGCGCAATCGCATAAACAAAGCGATGACGGCTTCCTTCCTTCTCCAGTTCGGCGGCCGCCGCCAGGTGCGTCATGGCTTTTTCACGATTGCCGGCGCGTATTTCCAGCAACCCCAAACTGTGGTGAAGGTTACCTGCCTTGGGGTTCAGTGCGAGACCCGATTCAAGTAGCACGCGTGCAGCGTTGTCATTACCTGATGCCCGCTCAAGATCGGCAAGGTTGAGTCGCGCAGGTTCCAATTGTGGGTTCAATTCGAGGGTTCCACTTAAGGCATCACGTGCCCTTGTTATGTCGCCGCGTTGACGCCAAAACGTGGCCAATTGCAGTCTCGTCGACGGCATATCCCAATGGCGCATCAAGGTTGATTCGTACTCGGTAAAAAGAGGCGCAAGACGTGCGTTATCTTGATCGCGCAACTGCCCCGGTGGCATGCCTGCTAGTTGCTCGGCAACCGCTATTCGCACCGCCAAAACAGGGTCCTCAATTAGCGCTCGAAGCATGAGAAAACGTTGATTTGGCGGCAGTGCAGCAGTGGCTCTTACTGCGGCCATGCGCAACAAGCTGGCGTTGGATTGCAATAGCAGCGCACTGGTTGCCGCGAGATCGGGAGCACCCAGCTGGCCATAGCTTTGAATCGCCGATGCACGCATCATCGGTGACATCGAATCGTCTCGAATGATGCTGCCGAGCGCTGGCAGGCTTCCTACATCCTGTCGTTGTGCGCGGTGCAGTGTGATGCCGACGTGGTCGGTATCGGGCTCAATACCCCACTGGCGTAGTTGCTCTGATGCCCAACTTGCACTGCGCTGATCGTGGCATTGGTTGCATGCATTAGGCGCACCGGTGCTTAGGGTTAGTTCGGGTCGTGGTACGCGCATACTGTGATCCCGGCGCCAATCAACACCCATGTATAACTGTGGTGGCATATGGCAGTCGACGCACAGGCTGCCTTCGCTGCCGACCCCATGGTGGTGATGCTTGGGTGTGTCGAACTGATCAGCCCTGTGGCATTGACCACACAACTGATTACCCTCCGCCTTGAGCTGGTTGCTGTGTGGGTCGTGGCAGTTACTGCAAACTACGCCTGCTCGCTGCATTTTGCTCTGAATAAAAGACCCATAGACAAAGACTTCATCGCGTATTTGTCCGTCGGGCCAGTATAAATGGGGTTCGAGTAACGCTAGTTGATGGGTGTCCAGTAAATCGGCACCGTAATGGTAATCCCCAAGGGTACTGCGGCGAGCGTGGCAGCGACCACAGTTGTCAATTTGATCTTGAGTAGCCAGGGGCTCGACACGTCGCGCGATAGGGGCATCACCCTCGAAGCGCCACTGCCCCACCGCGCTGAGGGTCATATTGAAACCTGCGTGTACGGCAGTACCAAGCGCATTCGTCTCCGCTAGCGCCACATGTTTTCCACCGGGTCCGTGACACGCTTCGCAGCCCACATCAACCTGTTGGAACTTAGTATCAAAGGCATCAGTTGCCGGGTCGTAACCTTTTCGCACATTGGTACTGTGACACTCGGCGCAGCGGGTGTTCCAGTTATGGTAGGGACCTGTCCAGTGTAGGGGATCCCCTGCAACAATCGCTTCATCGGGGAAAAGGTGGTACCAGCGCTGGCCGCCATCAGCCACTGGTCGTGCATCCCAGGCAATGGTTAGGGCCTGCAGGCGACCTCCCGGTTGGGCAAGCAGCAGTTGTTGCAGTGGATAAACACCAAACACATACTCGACCTTGAACCTCTGTAGCTCGCCATCGGCGTTGTCGGTCTCGACCCAAAAAGCATCGCCTTGACGAAAAAACCGGCTGGTAATACCCGCATAGTCAAACGCCGCATCATTGAAGTTACCTAATACGGTGTCTTCGGTGGCCACTTGCATAGCAAGATCGTGATGGGAGCCATGCCAGTCGTTAATGTGCTGTTCATGGCAGGCGGCGCAGCGGTCATTACCCAGCCACTGATCAGTGGCCCAGCTATTGGGGCTTATGACCAACGTGAGCCAGCACAGGCACAGCGCTAGACGGGTGATATAGAGCACCGCCCTATAACAGGCAGCGGAGAAAGTGAGTGTCATGTGGTACCAATGAAGTGGCGAGCTACTGCGAGCAGCGTTATTTAATCGTCCCAAAGCTCGCTACAGAGTATATCGATAGGGTCATTAGCGCCATCGGCTAACCACTGGGCGAGGCGACTCGCGACGTCATTGAAGTGTACGTTCGGCGCTTCGCGTGGCCGATCGAGCCAGGCCCGCGTGTGGTCTTCGTCGAGTTGGCGCATAACCGATGCGTAGCCCAGTGATTCTAGGGCTGCCGCATTCGACAGCTGCTCCATTTGGCCTTTTAGGGGGCGGGTCAGCACAGGTTTGTGCCATTGCAGACATTCACTAATAAGCTCAAAGCCACTGTTGCAGATGACGCCTTTACAGCGTGCTAGATCCGCCTTGAAACCTTTGATGTTGGCTTTTCGCCGACCAACATTGCCCCTGTCTTGATCGCTGATGCCGTTGGCGTATTGGAGAAATTGGTGCTCTGGAAAGCTTTGCAGCCATTGGCTAATCCGTGTCTGATCTTCAAACGGTAGATAGACAAGAATGACATCTTCAGATGGCTTATCAGTGAGAGCGGGAAGATCGAGAATGGGTGGCAACACGTTACTGTCAAAAGCCGCCCAGTGCAGTCCTACAGGTCGAGTCACTGGAGCGAACCGCTGCATGATGGTCTGCTGAATGATTGAGTCCCCTGCCTTGGGGGTCTTTGGACCAAACGCGTATTGATGACCAATTCCGATAACTTCTCGCTGTTGCCGCCGACCTGCCCACGCGGTAGTGGGCTCGTAGTCGGTCACGACGAGGTCGAAACAAGATAAGTCGAGCGCGGAAACATCACGGGTAAACTGCAGCACGTTATTGCTCATGGCGGTCTTTCGATAGCGCAAACGACCAGCTGCAGTGACAAAGGTAAGTCCCTGTCGGTGCTCATAATCACCGAAGATAGCCATGTCGAACAGCTGATCCCGCGGCCTTCCCGACAGTAGCCAAGTGACGTTGACGTCGTGGCGGCGAAGGGCTTCGGCCATGGCGCGAGCGCGGCTGATATGGCCTTGTCCAGTGGCCTGAACACCGTACAGTATATTCACTGTATTGCGACTTACAGCAGGCCGAGTTGGGTTGCGGTGAACACGGCAATACTGCTGCCCATGATCGCGCCGGCGAGGGTATCGCCTGGAAAATGCACGCCTAGCAGTACTCGAGACAGCGCTACCGCACTGGCCCAGACATACATGGCGATAAATGGGCCGCCAAATACGATACCGGTGGTGGTGGCTAGACAAAATGCAGCTGAGGTATGCCCCGAAGGGAAACTAAATTTATCGGAAGCCTGAATAATACTTCTGAAACCAGGCACGAAATCTTGGGGTCGACGTCGACGCAACGTGTTTTTCAACACGAAGTACAGAAGACGTTCAACGAACATGGCGCTGCCCAATAATACACAGTAGGTAGGTAAGCGTTCCGTACCAATGAGGGCCAGCAACGCAGGCAGTGCTACATGAAGAAGTCCATCGCCAGTGTGAGACAGGATTTTTGCCACTGAACGCACCAAGGCTCGCTGCTCACTATGTCGGAAAACCCGAGTGAACAGTTTCGTATCAACCTGTTGCAATGTTGCCAAGAAAGCCATCCTTACAGCATGTCGACTTCGTGTAACAGTATTGTGACGGTAGTTTGGCGATTTTGTGAACAATTCTCCCGCTGGTGTTTGGCAATTTGCCACTGTAGCAGTTCACGGCGCTACACTCTGACGGTCTATGATTCCACTGGGACCAACACATTATGCACATAGGTATTTTGAAAACTGACGTTGTACGTCCCGAGTGGGCATCACAATTCGGCGAATACCCTGATATGTTTCAGCGCTTGTTTTTGGCGATCGATCCCACCCTTAGCTTCACCATTTGGGATGTTGAGTGCGGTGAATTGCCCGATGACATCAACTGTGTTGACGGTTATGTCATCACGGGGAGTAAGAGCAGTGTGTATGACGATAAGGGCTGGATACGTCAGGCAGAAGCCTTTATCCGTGCACTGCACGCACAGCGGCGCAAAGTGGTGGGCATTTGTTTTGGTCACCAACTCATTGCGCAGGCTCTTGGAGGCGTTGTTGACAAGTCAAGCAATGGCTGGGGGGTGGGTATTCAGGAATACCAGTTGCTTCACAGTCCAGAACAGGGACGAGATCTCGTCAGACTCGTGGCTTCTCATCAAGACCAAGTGATGCACACACCACCCGGGGCCGAGATCACTGCTCGTAACGCACACTGCCCCATAGCGGGATTTCGCATGGACAATCACATACTGACTTTTCAAGGTCACCCCGAATTTATCCCAGAGTATGCCCGCGAAATTATAGGATTTCGCCGGCCGATGATTGGTGAAGCCCGCGCTGACGAGGGTCTGGCTACCCTGGCAACCCGAGAGCAGGAGGGGCCTTGGGTAGCACAATGGATACTCGATTTTCTTAGGGGTTAGCGCCTTACCAGGTGCCCTCGTTCGGCATCGATAGCCATGGCTCAGTGGGCCCTAAGGGTGCTCCCTCTTGCAGCAATTCAACGGATATACCGTCGGGGGAGCGGACAAATGCCATACGCCCATCCCTCGGTGGACGGTTGATAGTGACGCCCCCGTCGTACAAGCGCTGGCAAACCGCATAAATATCATCGACACGATAGGCTAGGTGGCCAAAATTTCGGCCGCCGTCATAGCTTTCAGGATCCCAATTCCAGGTGATTTCAAGGAGTGGCGAGCTGTGAGTGGCGGCGTGTTCAGCATCGGCCGGTGCCGCTAAGAAAACCAGCGTGAATCGACCCTGCTCGCTGTCATAGCGTTGGACCTCGACCAAGCCCAGCTTGTTGCAGAAGAAATCGAGGGTGGCCTCTAAATCGGATGCTCGTATCATTGTGTGCAAATAGCGCATAGGGAGCCCGTCCTTTTGGGGTGGTGGTGACGTTATTGTGGCTTTCGCGGCGATTTATGGTCTGCGCGGACTTGCCACTGTGCATTAGCTTTACATGGCTGCCAAGGGTTGCTCGGTTAGACCCTTGAGGGCGTGGCTTGAAACCGGTAACTTCGCTCGCTGTTGCGATTAGGGTCACAACGCCAGATAGCAGGTTCTCCTCTATACCTGTAGCTTCCTCTCACACGACAATACTCGGCAAATGCCGTAAACGGATACCGCTATGTGGTTTAAAAATATACGCCCTTACCGACTGACTGAGCGCTGGGGCTTGTCGACGGATGACCTTGAGCAACGATTGAGTAGCAGGCCTTTTGTACCCTGTCGTCCCACTCAGCCCCAGAGTAGCGGTTGGGTATCGGCATTGGCAGATAGCGCCGATACTCTGGTACATACTGCTGGACCGTACTGGCTACTGCGTCTTAAGCGTGAAGAGAAGTTACTGCCGACCACGGTTGTGCGTGAAGAGGTCAATAATCGTGTTGGCCAAATTCAAGTAGCAGAGGGCCGCAAAGTTTATCGCAAAGAGCGT
>CBFHMA010000047.1:0-5987 GCA_965656775.1 Luminiphilus sp. | reverse complement strand
CTTGACCATCGCCGATGAAGTCACACAGGACTTTCTTCCCCGCGCATTTAGTCGGTCGAGCACCGTCGAGGCATTGATCTGTGAACGGGACGGTTGGCTTTGGGTTAATAACGCCAGCGCCCCCCGTGCAGAGGATTTTTTGAGCTTGCTGCGAGAGGCATTAGGTAGTTTACCCGCGGCACTACCCACCACCCGCCAGTCCCCCGCTCGAGTGATGAGTGAGTGGTTGCTACATAATCAGCTACCGTCGGATTTTAGTTTGGGCACGGAAGCCGACCTAGTGGAACCGGGAGAAGATGGCGGTGTGGTCCGCGCCCGAAGTATGTTGCTCGACTGTGATGAAATTCGATCTCACATCGAGTCAGGGAAGTATGTCGAGCGGCTGGCGCTCCATTGGCAAGACCGCATAAGTTTCATTCTGGGTTCTGATCTGGTGCTGCGCCGACTGAAGTTTGGTGAAGAATTGGTGGGCGCCAATGACGACATCAAGGACGACATGCTGGCCCGCCGGGACGCCGATTTCCTGTTGCTGAGTGAGGCCATTGGCGAGTTAATGCCTGTGCTTGTTCAGGCTTTTGGTGGCTTGGAGGAATAGTGGCGACGATCAAACCCGGTCGGTATCGACATTACAAAGGCGGTGAATACCAGGTTATCGACGTGGCTCGCCATTCCGAAACTGAGGAGTGGTTGGTGGTTTATCGCACTCTCTACGGTGCCTGCGACCTATGGGTACGCCCGTTATCGATGTTTACCGAACAGGTAACGGTTAATGGTGAGTCGGTGCCCAGATTCCAATGGCAGGCCGATAGTGAGTGATTGTTTGGCTCAGCGGTGGTTCCACTGCTGGGACATCACAATGTAAAAGTACGAAGCAGTCCACGTAATTAAGACAAACCCTGTTAGGGACTCAATGGCTGCCAACCAGCGAATATGACCCTGTGCCACGATGTCGCCGTAACCCACGGTGGTAAATGTGACATAAGAGAAGTACATGTAGTCGCTGATATGGCCATTGAAGTCCCCTGCCAGCGCTCCCTGGTCGAAGCTGATCGATAACCAGTAGCCGAAAGCAAATAAACCCACCTCTAACGAGTGGGCTAACAATATAGCCGCCACACCAAAAATGATTCGCCCGCGAGGCTTCAAGGGTAAGAGAGGCATGTCGTGGGACAGGCGATTGAGTACCTCGTAGTGGAGAAACACCGCTGCAGCCACTAACGCTACATTGAGCAAGAGCAGTACGAATAGATGATTCATTGGGCGTTAAAAACTCCTTGTGGCGCGCGGGTAGCCGTTGGCAAGGATATACCAAAAGGCAGTGAGCTATGAGTGGCGCCCACTTTATGCTGCTCAGTGCACTGAGTTTCGCGGTTATGGGTGTGATGGTGAAGTTGGCGGGCGCGACTGGCTTGCCGGTCATGCAAATTATTGCGGTGCGGGCAGTGATCTCGGTGGCACTGTCTTTAATGGCCATTCAACGCGCAGGTGTGCATCCTCTTGGAAACCGCCGCTGGTTGCTTCTGGCACGGGGCATTGTCGGCTTTCTGTCTTTGAGTTGTGTGTTCTACGCCATCCTGCACCTGCCCTATGCCCAAGCCACTATTTTGCAGTACTTGCATCCAGTATTCACTGCGGTGTTAGCGTACTGGTTGCTGCGAGAAGTGCCCGAGCGGGCTACCGTGGTTTGTGTGCTGCTGAGTCTGATGGGTTTGGCAGTAATGCTAGCACCTGCCCTTGGATCTGCCCCCGCAACGACCCCATGGCTCGCGATCATTGCAGGTATGGGGGGCGCATTTGGTAGTGGACTTGCCTATACACTAGTCCGCAAATTAGCGCCGTTCGAGCATCCGGCGGTTATTGTGCTGTACTTTCCAATGGTGTGCATACCCGCCACACTCTTAGTGGGTGCCACCGATTTTGTATGGCCGACCGCAACGGGGTGGGCGGCCATGTTGGGGGTGGGGATCTTTGCACAATTGGGTCAGCTCGCACTGACCTATGCTATGGGCCGCGATTCTGCGAGTCGAGCCGCAAGCCTTAGTTATCTCCAAATTGTGTTTGCTGCACTGTTGGGCGCCTTATTGTTCGGTGAGATACCATCGGTGGAAACGACCTTGGGTGCGTTGTTTATTCTGCTGGGGGCGTTTGCTGCCCTGAAGTGGCGACGCCCACGGTCAGATGCTCGGTAGCAATTGGGCAAGGGTGGCTTGTAGGGCCAACTCCTGGCGCATGAGATCAACTTCCGCGTCGACCGATTTCAGATGCGCTTGCAGCGCCGTTGTCTCTCGGTTGATTAACAGGAACAGGTCGCTGACACCGGCCTCGAACCGCTCTTGCTCTTGGCGTTGTAACTGCTCTGCCACGGCTTCTTGTTCTCTGCTGATGGCCAAAATTCTGCGCCCATAGTCGAGCGCCTCAAGGGATAGCGCCACATCCCGTCTTAATCGATCGGTTAAAACCACACTCTCGAACTCTATTTCTCTGACCCCGGCCGCCGCAATCGATTCACGGGCGCGCGCTGCGCGCTGACCAATGGGCACTGAAAATGACAGGCCAATGATCGAATCGTTACCGGTCAGGGGCTCGATACCTTGCCCAATATCTCGCGCCACTTTTAATTCAAGATCGAGTTGGGGCAGCACTTCGTTGCGCGCTAATCGCTGTTTATTGCGTACCTGCTCAAGCTGCGCATTGAGTGCACTGACACTGGGATGTTGAGCAATTTGATCGTCAAAGGCCGTGAGCTCGATACTGGGTGCTTTATAGGGCCAGCCGATATCCTGTGGAGGTCGGCCAATCGTCTGTGGGGCCGTCATGGCGCTGTCGCTGGCTCGCCAAAAATAGGCCAGTTGCTGCTTGGCCAATTCGAAGCGTTGTTCCGCTTCTCGTTCTAGCAGTTGCCGCCGCAACAGCGTCGATTGAAATTCAGTAAGGCTTATTTGGGCTAGGTCACCACTCTCTACCCGGGCTTCAATCCCGCTGAAACGCTCTTTAGTTACCCTGACTAAATCGCGAATAACCCCCAAGCGACGGAAGCTCTGATACCAATTTAGGTAGCTGGATACCCCTGCGTAAACCAATTTATTGAGTTCAACATCTTGTTTTGATTGGGCGGCCAGTAGTTTCCAAGCCGCTTGTTGCAACTCTATGCGGCGCTGATCAAGCACTCGATTCTGTAAGAGCGATAGGCGAATGCCCATACTTGCCTCACCAAGATCGAGGGTATTGAACTCTTCCTCGTACACGGGAAACTGCCCATCGGCGATTCGGTAGCTGCCAAATAGCTCACCATTCATTGCCGCAATGGGCTGCACGATGCTCTGCTTAGCATAGCTGCCGTCGTAGTAGCCCGAGGCCCGCACGGCGGTATCTTGCACAATACGGGCGTCGAAGGCCGCATCAGCCACTTGTTGAAGTCCTGCTGCTTGATCGGTGCGAGCGAGGGTGGCTCGAAATTCCGGGTGGTGCCGCACAATACCCTCAACGAGTTGTTGCACGGTGGGTGCAATGATCACTTCGGATGCGGATGGGGCTGTACTCGGATCGCTGACCGCCGTGGCACCCGCGGCCGCACTGCCGTTAGCCACCAGCGCTAGGGTAAGCGCGATGATGGTGTGACGATAGGCCATTAGGATTGCTCGTTAACGGCGGGGTTAATGGGCGGGAAGTTGTTGAGTTGACGCCACAGCTCGTAACCCAAGCGCACCTCTTCAAGGAGCACCCAGCCTCTCAGTCGGCTGCCCAACCGAATATGCTCCTCGTCAGGCCAGGGTGCCGCCTCAGGGTCTGGTTTGACCCATACCCGGAACTGACCCTGTTCATTGGCGACCGGTTCTACGAAATCGACAATCCCTCTGAAGGTTCCCACCGCCAGATCGGGCCAGCCACTGAACTGGAACACTGGCCAGCCATCGAACTGAAGGCGCACCTCGCGGCCTGGTTGAATGAGGGTGGCGTCAAGCCCATTCACCATTATCACAGCGGAGCGTTTGACCCCATCGGGAATGAACGAGGCTACGACATCACCGGGTTTCAGATAGGTGGCGGTGCCTGAGGATAGTAGCCGTAAGATCGTACCTGACATGGGTGCCACCTTGGTCTGCAAGGACTGACGAGCTTTTTGCACCTTGAGCTTGTTAAGCTCGGCGTCAATTTTTGCGATCTCTGCCTTGATCTTCTGAATCTCTAAGTTGGCTTTTTCAATATCCCGCTGAGAGGTCAGTCCGCGTTCTTGTAGTCCCAGTTGTCGCTTCAGATTGTTCTGTTCGGTTGCTAGCGCGGACGCTTGGGCCGCTTTTTGCTGAGTGGCAGCCTGAATTTGATTCTCGAGACGCTCGATCAGCGCTGGGTCCGCGTCGACCAGTGTTACCACTGGATCGCCGGCTTCCACACTTTGACCTTCCCTTACATGCCACTCCTTCACTTGCCCGGGTACTAAGGCCGATATGGCTTGAATACGTTGGTTTGGATTTAGGGTATCGACGGTGCCGTCGCCATAGGCGGTTTGAATCCACGGAACAAACCAAAGCACACTTGCCACTACGACGACTAAGCCCAGCAGAAGGCCGCTAACAACACGGTACACATTCGGTAATTGAATGTGCTCAAGCGTTCCCATATGCGCAAAGTAGTCTGCACGAAAGTCAGTCATTACCTTGCGCCTCCGGGTCATTATCGGTGAGCGTCAATTGCAGGCAACCGTCAAAGAAGCGGTTGTCCGGATAGCTGGTGAAATAAAGTACCGTAAAGGGTTGCCGCTCGAGTACCTGCATAATGTGTTCTCGGGCATGTCCCAGTACATTGTCAAAACGTTGATTGAGCACTAGCACTTTTGGATGCGCCAGAATAGCTGCGGCTAGTTTTAGTAATAGCACCTCTACGCTCTGGAACGGTGCGCCCAAGACCGACAAGCGCGTGTCGAGTCCGTCGGGGAATTGCTCGACAAGTGACCACAGTCTGACATCGTGCAATACCGTCATAATCTGGTGAGTGCCCGCATCCGGTGCCGAAAGTCTCAAAAACTCCATGATTGAGCACTCGGTGATAAGGTTGCGGTCGATGCTATGAATCACTTGACGAACCTCGTACTGATCAAGATCCGCCAGAGACTTGCCACCCAATGTGATCCAGCCTGCTTCGGGTGTTTCGTGGTAGCGAATGGCATTGAGCACTTTACGCTGAACCCATGCCTCGCTCGCTTGAACAAAAACTTTCTGACCGCTGTGGAGTGCCAAATCGACTTGGCAAACTTTACGGCCTCGTCGCACTTGTACGTTGTGGAACTCGAGGTCACCCGAGGTGGGTTCTGCGCCTCTGGTGGTGACATCGGGTTCTTGCGGTACCGACAGCAGCTCGGTGATTTTGTCGGCGGCACCGTACAGCTCATAGTACGACTTTAAATAGCTGACGAAGCGCGATAGGTTCTGGAAGATGGTGGCCATGATCAGTTCGGCCGCCACTAGCTGACCAATGGAGAGTTGGCCTCGGCTGACTAGCCAACCACCGAGCCCCAACAGCGCGGCACTGCCAAAGGCTGACAACAATAGAAACATAATCGCTTGGGTGAAGGTATAGCGGAAGTGATTGCCGTGACTTTCGATGAAGTACTTTGCGTTGGCGTCTGTGGTTTGTGCTGCCAAATCGGCGTGGCGGCTTGCTTTAAAGAATTCCTGGGCTACTTCCACATCGCTCAGCCACTTGGCCATCACGTATTTGCTACTGGATAGCTCAAGTGCTGTTTCCTTCGCTCGGTAAGCCCAAATACGCCAAATGGCATACATGACGACAATGACGATTAAGTTAAAGAGAAGCAGCGATTCGTGATAGAACGACACAAGTGTAAAGCCCACCAGCATTTGCAGCACAAGGGTGAAGCCATCGACCACTAACCTCGGCACATTTTTCTGCAGGATCATGATGTCGAAGTAGCGGTGAGTCATGCCGGCGTTGCGGCGGCCTTCGAAGAAATCGTGGGGTGCACGAATGAG
>CBFHMA010000046.1:0-13822 GCA_965656775.1 Luminiphilus sp. | reverse complement strand
GCCGCTTCTTTACCGTGCACCTCGCTACCGCTTCGATTGGTTGGTACCCGGTCTTTTGCGGGATAAATGCATTGCAATGATGAAGGGTTTGCCAAAGGGCCTGCGCAAACAATTAGTACCGGTACCCGATGTGGTCGATGGGGCATTGGCAGTGCTTGAACCCGACGATACTGATTTGGCGGTGGCTTTGGCAGGGATTCTAAAGCGTCAGCGGGGCGTTGCGATTCAGCCATCTGATTGGGGACTTGAGCGCTTGGAAGATTTCTACCGCATGAATATTCGGGTGGTAGACGACCGAGGAAAAATGTTGGCACAAGGCCGGGATATGGCGGCCCTGGTGGCTCAGTTCCGTGACAGTACTCCGGTGACGGCCGCGGTTCAGCGCTCTGATCTTGTTCGTGAACAGGTAACCCGATGGGATTTTGGCGATCTACCCCAAGAAGTACGCAGCCGTTCCGCAGGGCTGGATGTGGTGTCGTATCCGGCCTTAGTCGATCGCGGCGATAGCGTGGCAGTGGAGTTGTTTGATTACCCCGCCGAGGCTTTGTACAGCCATCGACGTGGTGTGGCGGCATTAGCCGCCAAGGCCAGTGCGCAAACCGCGAAGTATCTACGAAAAAACTTATTTGCCGATAACGCAGCGGCTCTGGCGTTCGCAGCCTCGGGTATCGATAGGGCCCAGTGGGTTCAAGAGGTGGTGCTGGTGGCGGTGCTATCGACGATTGAAGGTAGTTCGTTACCGAGAGATCAGCGGGCATTTGAGGGGCTTTTGGAGAATGCTCGGGGCGCTTGGGTGCCCACGGCGATGACATTAGAACGCCAACTGATGACGTTTTTAACAGGGGTCGCCGATACCTTGAAACGTCTAAGCCAGTACTCGGCTAATCAGTACAGCGATAGTCGCCAGGATATCCAGCAGCAACTAGTCGGTCTTGCAGGTCCAGGTGCTCTGCTGGATGCACCTGAGCATTGGTTGGCACAATATCCCCGATACGGGCGCGCCTTGGCCCATCGTGCTGAACGCCTCAGCGGACAATATGCCAAAGACCAGAATAGTTTGCAGCTATTGGCACCCCACCTAGAGAGGCTGCAAAAAAAGGCCAAGGTTTACCCCGGTTTGCTTGCGTTGTCGGCGCCAGCGCAGCACTATCGCTGGATGCTAGAGGAGTTTCGAGTCTCACTATTTGCCCAGCGCTTGGGTACGAAAACACCGGTATCAACCAAGCGCCTCGACGAGCAATGGCGTGTGGTTGAGCAGTGGCTATTGGCGAACCCTCGCTAGGCACCTTGGCAGTAATGACCCGCGACCAACTGATGATCGCCCATCGGATTGGTGTTTGTTAACGTAGACATAGAAGTAACGTCAAAAGTGTGATGGTACCTATTATTGTGATATCAGCATCCAATTTTACCGCGTGTTCTGAGCCTTCAGGCCATGTTGCGGTCGGCGTGTTATCACGCTTCTGGACCCACTTGGCCGAGTCTTTCATACACCTGAATCTTAGAGCGCTTCACTGGCTCGCCACAACGGCCCTTGTGCACATGCTGCTCGTCGGCAGTGCCACAGCGGTCGCAGTTGAAGACCCCCTAGAGCCCGTCAACCGCGCTATTTTTGCCTTCAATGACGCAGCCGACCGTTATGGCTTGCGACCCGTTGCCAGGGCGTATGACGCAGTCATGCCTGTTCCGGGGCGAATAGGTGTCAATAACTTTTTCACCAACCTACTCGATGTCAACAACGCTCTAAATGCCTTGCTCCAAGGCCAAATGCGTGGTGCCGCAGACACCAGCTTGAGAGTGGTTGTTAACAGTACTTTGGGGTTTTTGGGCCTCTTTGACGTGGCATCGGATATAGGTATTCCCCGCTACGCCACGGACTTCGGGCAAACCATGGCGCGCTGGGGAGTACCGCAAGGTCCTTACGTGGTCTTACCGCTGTTAGGGCCGCGTACGGCTCGAGCTGGCGTGGGTGTTTTTGTCGATGGCTGGGCTTCGCCTATGGGGCAAGTTAATGATCAGGAACTTGAGTGGGGATTGCGATCTGCCGATGTCATTAACTTCAGAGCCGGATTACTGGGTGCAGACCAGCTGTTGTCGGGCGACAGGTATATTTTCTTCCGAGACGCCTACTTACAAACCCGAGCGCAGCAGCTTGGGGGAGGGAATGTCGTCGATGACTTTTCAACGTTCGATGATGACTGGGAATTCGATCCTCTCTGAGTCTAGGGATAAACACAGGGCATGAGTTTCGATTTTGTTGATGGCAGGGTGCTACTGATCGATGATCAACCAGAGCGGGCCAGTAACCTGATCGATGTCCTTGGGGACCCCAAGTTCCAGTTTGATTGCTCTGCAGAAGTGGATGACCTTGAGGCGACTCTCGGCCCTGAGAGCCCCTGGGACTGTGTGTTATGTACCATCGATTTAATGCACGTTAGCTGGGCGGGTGTGCGTCGTGCTATGCGCAACTTCGATGTTCAGGTGCCGGTTATTGTCATCGCCGATGATCGAGATCTCGACAGTGTGTCAACTGCACTGGGTTTGGGTGCCACCGATTTTTTTGTGCGCCCCAAAGAGCGCTCGGGTCTGCTCAAACGATCGATTGAGCGCTGTGTGCACCATCGACGATTGCAGCGTCAACTGCAAACCAGCAAGCAGCGCTTAGAGCGAACCAACGCACAGCTGCGCCATTCTCTGCGGATATTAGAGCAGGATCAGCAAGCGGGCCGGCAAGTGCAAATGGCGCTGTTGCCCAGCGCGGCTCTAAAAGTCGATGACTATTGGTTCAGCCAGACCATTTATACTTCTCTGTATTTAAGCGGTGATTTCGTTGACTACTTCCAGGTGGGTGATCATGAGGTCGTGTTCTTTTTGGCCGATGTGTCGGGCCATGGCAGCTCTTCAGCCTTCGCCACGGTTTTGCTGAAAAATTTGTTTGCCCGAAAACGTTCGGACTACCTGCGTCGACGGGATTTAGCTATTAGTTCGCCTGTCAGCATGTTGACCCTAGCCAACCGCGAGTTGTTAGAGCTAGATCTCAATAAGTATGCCACTATGGTTGTAGGAGTATTGGACTTCCGTCTCCACCTACTTCGCTATAGCATTGCCGGCCACTTACCGCTGCCACTGTTGCTATCCGACGAAGGCGCGGTCTACCTCTCTGGTGAGGGCTCTCCCGTGGGTCTACTACCCAACGCACAGTTTAATGAGCAACAGCTGAACCTGCCGGAAACGTTTATTTTGTCGCTGTTTTCAGACGGTATTCTCGAATTGCTTGAGGATGATGACCTCATTGCTAAAGAGCAGAGTCTACTGGCTCGACTCAGTGGCCCGGTCGTGCGTCCATCGGTATTGTCTGATCGTCTGGGTATCGAGCATGTCGATCAAGACGCGTTACCCGATGATGTTGCGGCACTGTTTATCAGTCGAGGATTGGCGTGAGCGATTGCCGAATCAGTGCCGCCAGTAACGATGGTGCGCACGTACTGCGGCTTGAAGGTGATGTTCGGCTGGTCATGTGTACCGCCCTCGATGAGCATTTTGAGCGCATGTTTAATGACCCTGCCTTTGTATCGGTATGGGTTGACGTGACAGAGGCCACGGGGCTCGATAGCACCACGCTGGGTATGTTGGCAAAGCTGGCTATTACCACCCAAGAGCGTTTTGATTTCAAACCCGCTATTTTCTCGTGTAATCCCGGTATCAATCGTTTGCTCACCACCATGGGGTTCGGCCAGCTGTTTGATGTGCGTACCGAGAGCTGTGGCACTGACGGAGTGGCCTATGAGATTCCGATGCGGGCTGCGACTGAAGACGAGGTCAGGCAGAAAGTGATTGAGGCGCACCGGACCCTAATGGCCCTGAGCGATGACAACCGCAGCGCATTTGCAGGGCTAGTGCAAACCCTCGAGTCTACCTGAGCCGATTACTGGCCTGCGATGAGGCGCTCTAGGGCTTCCTGATCTGCCGCAAACCGGCGAATGCCGTCGGCCAGTTTGTCGGTGGTCATGGGGTCGTCGTTCATTTGATAACGAAAAGCAGCCTCGTCTAGAGCCGCGGGTGAAGTTTGCTTATCGGTGGTTGGGTGCAAGCATCGCGGCAGTGTCCCGGTATCAGCTGCTAAGGTCTCCAACAGCTCTGGGCTGATGGTGAGTCGATCGCAGCCCGCAAGCGCCTCGATTTGCCCCACATTTCGGAAGCTCGCCCCCATGACCACCGTACTGTACCCATGACGTTTGTAGTGGTTATAAATGTGAGTCACCGATTCTACCCCTGGGTCATCACTAGACCCGGTAATGGTTCGCTCGGTGTTGGCTTGGTACCAGTCTAGAATCCGACCAACAAAAGGCGATATCAGATAGACCCCTGCATCGGCGCAGGCCTGTGCTTGAGCGAAGCCAAACAGCAGGGTCAGGTTGCAGTTAATGCCCTCGCGCTCGAGAATTTCGCCAGCACGAATGCCTTCCCATGTGGCCGCAATTTTGATGAGAATTCGCTCTGCGGCGACGCCCTGATCCGCATACATAGCGATCAGCTTTCGCGCCTTGGCCACGGTTTTGGCAGTGTCAAACGACAGGCGAGCGTCAACCTCGGTACTGACTCTGCCTGGAATCTGCTGAAGGATTTCACAACCGACTGCAACCGCAAAGCGATCACAGGCGTCGGCGGTAGAGGTTGCCGACCCAGTGCACTGCGCTAATGTCTCCGCGAACCGTGGCAGACCGGCTGCTTTTAGCAGTAGCGATGGGTTTGTGGTGGCATCTTGGGGTTTAAGTCTTGCGATTGCATCGACATCACCCGTGTCGGCCACAACATCGGTCATCGCTCGCAGCTGATCAAGTTTACTGGGGGTGGGCGGTTCGCTACCAGTCATCGGGAATCTCCTTCAACGAGCGGCCAGAGTAAACCATCTATTAGCGCTTAAATATAAGGGCCGCTCCTTTAAGTCTCATTTTTTAGGGTTTATTGGTCTCATTTGCACGTGCTGTGTGCGAAAAAACTAGGTAATTGTTTAGCGCCTTAGTCATAACTGAATCTTAACAGTGTGTTTTGACGCTATGAATATCAGAACGTTGCAAATAAATGTGGCATCAATCCCATATCGGCAGTACACCCGCTCTTGCGCACGGGTGTACTGGTATTTATGTGGTCGCGTTGTAGCTAGGGCGTTTCATTGAAAGTTAGTCACTATCTCCACCTTGATCCAGCCCAACTACCACGGGAGGAGCATTTCGCTCGTTGGCAGGAGATTATGGGGCGCGGTGCTGCGGTGCACAGTTTATCCCCAAGGCCTTGGGAGCTGTTAGGCGACTATGAAGTCTGGCAGGTGCCCGATGCGATGATCACCTCGGCGCATCTATCGCCTTTCGAGTATCGCCGCCAGCGTTCCAAAGAGCCACCGCAAACGCTGGCGCTGATTATCTGCGTCCAGGGTGAAATGACACTGACCTACAACCATGAGGTCATTGCTCGAGCCGGCGAGCGTAAAGTGTTACTGGGTGCGGCAGATCTCGATCTGACGGTCATTGCTGAACATCCTGTGTTGTACACGGTCATCCACTTGCATCAGCCGGCTATTCTGGCTGCCAGTACTATTTCAGATGTGCTGCCCGTCATTGAGATTGCAATGACCCAAGGGCTTTGGGACGTCACCGTGAAGGCGGTACAACAAATGCAAGTGGCCCTTAGGCGTCGCGATACCCTAGGTGCTAGAGCCCTGTTCAGAGCGGTTGAGAGCGCCGTTGATGAATTGGCCAAACCCCATTACACCGCCCGGGAGCGGGTCGATGGTGATCGGGTGATGGCTATTTCGGCGTTTATCGACGAGCACGTGCGCCATGCCGATTTGGGTGTCGACATGTTGTGTGAACGTTTCCATATGTCACGGGCTACCCTCTATCGACAAATGCAGCATGTAGGGGGAGTGAAGCGCTATATGCAGGCTCGACGGCTGGCTCGCTGCTTCGATGAAATGCGTAAGAACCCCGATTTAGAATCGAGCTATTTACGAGCCCTGGTGCGCTCCTACCATTTCCGGTCCTTTGGTGACTTCTCCAATCGGTATCAGCAGTATTTCGGTGTTGATCCGGTGTTGCTGTTACGGGCTCGTCATCTCGATCAAGGTGATGATACCGAACCGTTTGACGAGCAAGACCCCATTCTTAAAGTGCCGCCCGTTGAAGGCTAGGTGCCGCCTGTAGCAGCACGCGCTGATTGGCACCCGGTCGGTGTGCCTGCTCACTCAATATCCGTCGAAATTGTTTGCCACCCACTTCCCCTTGAAACAGGCCAAGGACGTGGCGGGTCATGTGATTTAAACGCAAGCCGTCCCCTGCCTCTTCGACCAGCATGCGTTCAATGTAGGCTGCGTAAGCATCAATGACTTGGTGACGATGGGCCACGGGGCTAGGTTCGTTGAAGAGCGCTCGGTCAACTTGCGCTAGCAGCCAGGGCCGTTGATAAGCGGCTCGACCCAGCATGACGCCATCGACTGCCAATAAATGCTCGTCACAGGCCTCAAGGCTGTCAATACCACCGTTAATCACAATGGTTAGTGCGGGAAAGTCCTTTTTTAGCTGGTAGACCCATTGATAGTTAAGGGGGGGGATTTCGCGGTTTTGCTTCGGTGACAAGCCTTGAAGCCAAGCTTTTCGGGCGTGGACTAGGAAAACCTGACAACCGCCCTCGGCGACGGTGCCCACAAAATCCTGAAGTTCGCCGTAGCTCTCTTGATGGTCAATGCCTATACGGTGTTTTACAGTAATGGGAACCGATGCCACATCGACCATGGCAGCGACGCAATCGCGTACTAGGTTCGCCTCTGCCATAAGGCACGCGCCAAAACGACCATTTTGCACTCGATCGGAAGGGCAGCCACAGTTCAAATTGATTTCATCATAGCCCCAGTTTTGTCCCAGTCGTGTGCAGTGGGCGAGCTCTGTCGGGTCACTGCCGCCGAGCTGCAATGCCACGGGATGCTCAGCGCTGTCGAATACTAGGTGACGCCGAACGTCCCCATGTAAGAGGGCTCCGGTGGTAACCATTTCGGTATACAGACGAGCGCGCCTGGTCATCAGTCGCCAAAAGAATCGGCAGTGGCGATCTGTCCAATCCATGCAGGGTGCAGTGCAGAAGCGCCAGGGTGAATGAGTAACCGTTGTCATGAAGTTGTAGTCGGGGAGCGTTAGGTTTAGGAAGATAGCGTGAATGGTAACCCAGTACGCACTTACCACGGAAAAGGACGACCATGAATCCACTAAGTATGAAAAGACGAACAGCCCTCAAAGGTATGGCAGCCACCCTAGGTGTGCTGTCACTGCGGGGTTTCGAGGTCATCGCTAACGGTGCGGTGCACTACACCCACGGCGTTGCCAGCGGCGATCCGCTGTCTGATCGGGTGATACTTTGGACCCGGGTATTGCCCGGCGATGGCGCCAACAAGCCCCTGAAAGGACGATGGCAAGTGGCTCTGGATGTGAATTTCAGACGCATGGTGGCGCAGGGTGATGCTGACACCGGTCCCGAGCGCGACTACACGGTTAAGATCGATGCCACGGGCTTAGAACCCGCGGGTCAATACTGGTATCGCTTTGTATTCGACGGGGTGTCATCACCGGTGGGGCGTACCCGGACACTGCCGAAGACAGGTCTAGCACCGTTTACCTTAGCGGTCTGTTCCTGCTCCAATTACCCCCAGGGTTACTTCAATGCCTACAGGGACATCGCTGATGCGCCGGTAGATGCCGTTATGCATTTGGGTGATTACATATACGAATACGGTGCTGGCACCTACAGCAATCCTGTCGCCACCGGCGAATTGGGTCGGGAAGTGGTACCGGGTCATGAAATTGTGGCCCTGGAAGATTATCGACAACGCTACGGGCTTTATCGCACCGACTCCGACCTGCAAGCCGCCCATGCCGCTCACCCTTGGATCTGTGTTTGGGATGATCATGAGTTAGCTAACGATACGTGGCACTCCGGCGCGCAAAACCACAATGAAGGTGAAGGTGATTTCGATAATCGCGTTGCAATGGCACGCAAGGCCTATCACGAATGGATGCCGATTCGAACGCCCGCCCAAACTGACCAAGGACCCATTTATCGCCGTTTCGCGGTAGGTGATTTGGCCGATATCATCATGCTTGATACCCGACTCATCGGCCGCGATCAGCAACTGGATTATCGTCGTGATATGGGTACAACAGTGGCTCCCGACGTGTTTAAACGCACAGTCTTAGGAAACCCAGAGCGGACCATGATCGGTGCCGAGCAAAGCGGCTGGTTGGCACAACAGTTGGCATCGAGTAAAGCGCGCGGCGCCACCTGGCAGTTAATTGGCCAACAGGTACTCATGGGCAAACTCATGATTCCACAAATTCCCTCTGAGCAGCTGGCCTCGGTTCAGTTGCCCGAGCGCACGCGCCAGTGGATAGGCACACTCATGCAGCTCGCCGATGTCGGTTTCCCCCTGAATCTTGATGCCTGGGATGGTTACCCGGCATGTCGTGAGCGGGTCTTCGCCGATTTTCTCGAACTGGCAAATAACCCGGTAGTGGTGGCGGGTGATACCCACAACGCGTGGGCCTTTAACTTACGCACCGAGGCAGGTTTGCCCGTGGGCATTGAGGTTGGCTGTCCGGGTATTAGTAGCCCCGGCATCGAGACCTATTTACCGTTACCACCGCCGGCTATGGCCGCAGCACTGAAGCAGGCAAGCCCCGAATTAGTTGATCTCGATACTCACCGTCGCGGCTGGGCGAAGGTCACGCTTACCCGCGAAGCAACCTATAGCCAGTGGCGTTTTGTCGACACGGTCTTGAGCAAAACCTTCACCATCAGTGAAACCGCGCCATTGCGTTGTTCCGCAGGGGCTCGTCAATTCGCCTAAAGGGTTAGCATCGCAAGTACTGCGCTTGGGGGCTGGGTTTTATGTGCTCAGCCAACAGCGCGTATACTCTGGCCAATAACAAATAACAGCGGAGTCCTTTCGATGGAATTAAACGAACGCGTTGCCATTATTACGGGGTCGAGTTCAGGGGTGGGCGCTGCACTGGCGCAACAGTTGGCAGCTCGGGGTGTCAAGATAGTCGTCAATTACAGTCGATCCGAAGCCGGTGCTCGCGAAACCTTAGCTGCTATTGCCGATGTCGGTGGCGATGGTGTCATGGTGCAAGGGGATGTCAGTCAGCAAGTCGATTGTGAGCGCATCGTGCAGACAGCCATCGACAGCTTTGGCAGGCTCGATATTTTGGTGAATAACGCCGGCACCACGACGTTTGTCCCCCACCAGGAGCTCGATCAACTCACCGAGGAGATTTGGCTGCGGACCCTGCAGGTTAATCTGATGGGTGCCTTTTTTATGTCGCGCTTGGCGGTGCCCCACATGCGTGCCGTTGGCGGTGGCGAGATCATCATGACCTCGAGTATTGCCGGGGTTTCTGCCAACGGTAGTTCGATAGCCTATTGTGCATCCAAGGCCGGTATGAATAGCCTTACGCGTACCCTAGCGAAGACCCTAGGCAAGGACAGCATACGTGTGAATGCGGTATTGCCAGGGCTCATCGATGGCGAATGGGCGTTCTCGACATGGGGTGGCGGTAACGATGATCAATACGCCAATTTGAAGCGTATGTTCGAGGATCAAACACCGCTCGGTCACGTCGTGACCCCCGATGATGTTGCCGATGCCATCACTTCACTGATCACCGGATCTGATTATGTGACTGGTCAGTTGGTTACGATCGATTCGGGCTTTACCCTGTAATCAGAAACGGCCCCAAGCAAGGAATCGACGATGATAATAATGAGACTGTTAGGCAGGTCTTTTATGGCCGGCTTACTGGCACTGTTGGCTGCATGTGGTGACAGAGGCCCCCAATCGGATGCTGATGCACCCTACCAGGCCAGCATTGTGCGAACCGAGTGGGGTATCCCCCACATAACCGCCAATGACTGGGGCAGCTTAGGATTCGGTGAGGCTTATGCGGCGGCAGAGGATCACCTGTGCAATATGGCTTGGGCGCTTTTGCAAGCCAAAGGCGAGACCGCGCGGTATCCAGGGCTGGGTAAGCCTGAGGAGAAATTGGCCCAGGATGCGGTGGTTAAGGTGTTAGGCATCCCAACCCGTGGTGCTTCGGCGCTGGCTGAACAGACACCCCAGATCCAGACGTGGTTACGGGGATATGCAGCAGGTTACAACCACTACTTAGCCCGGCATTCGACGCAACTCGATGGCCCGTGGTGCGCCGATGCGCCGTGGGTGCAGCCGGTTGCCGCTGAAGACTTCATGGCCCAGTACCTTATGCTGGTGCAGACCCTGCCTCGGGTCGCCTCCGCTATTACTGGAGCACACTTGCCTGAGCCTGTGAATGATGTTGACGCCACAGGGGCTGGGATTGACCCGAGCGGCTTGAATAGTCGGCAATTAGCCGCAGTAATCGACAGTTTGCGTCTAGAGGGTATGGGGTCAAATGCTTGGGCTCTAGCCGCAGAGCGCACCGAGAATGGTCGCGGTCTGCTGTTGGCTAACCCCCATTATCCTTGGTACGGCATCGCTCGGTTCTGGGAGAAGCACCTGACGATTCCTGGTGAAATCGATAGCTATGGCGTGGGTCTCATTGGGACGCCGGGTGTGGCCATTGGTTTCAATGCCCATGTGGGTTGGTCACACACGGTGTCTGACTCGAAACGCACTGTGTTGTATCAGTTAACCCTTAACCCCGACAACCCTCAGCAATACCGTTGGCAAGACGGTTGGCGGGATCTGTCATTTCGCGATGTAAGCGTAGATCTATGGACCGATACCGGTCTTACCCAGCAACCCCATCGTTTCTGGTTTTCTCACCACGGGCCACTCATTGCGCTACCGGGACTCAGCAATGATCCATACACCGTATTCGCTATCCGCGATGCCAATGAAGCCAACACCCAAACCCTAGCTCAATGGCTGGCCATGGGTCAGGCTCAAGATATGGATGCTTTCATTGAGGCCCACAGGCGTTATAACGCCATGCCTTGGGTGAATACCATTGCCGCCAGTGCCGATGGTCGTGCGGTCTATCTCGACAACTCAACCGTTGCAGCCATGAGTGATGAAGCATTGTTGGCATGGCAGCAACGTCTAAGCCAAGTACCCCAGTTACAACAACTGTACTTAGCGAAAGGACTCATGATCTTCGATGGCTCTAAAGCCCGCGATGATTGGCAGGAAACCGACGCTCCAGTGCCGTTCACCGAGCCTTTCGAGCGCAGGCCGCTCATTGAAAGCGATAGCTTTGTCTTCAATGCCAACGACAGTTATTGGCTGAGTGACCCCGCAGCTCCCAGCGACGCTTATTCCCCTTTGTACGGCGCCACCGGCACGCCACGCTCCCTGCGAACTCGTATGAACATCGAGTTGTTATCGTCCGATAGCGCGTATGGTTATGCCGGCGCCGATGACAAATTCTCCATTAGTGAGGTGCAGTCTGCCCTCTTTGGTAACGATGCCCTAGCGCCTACCTTGCTATTACCATCGTTACTCGAGGCTTGTCAGGCCACCCCCACGGCTGTGGTCGATGGCAAACCCGTATCCCTGCAAGCAAGTTGCGACGTCTTGGCAAACTGGGATCAGCGCTTCGATATCGATTCAAAAGGGGCGGTGCTGTTCCGCGAATGGTTAACCCGTTACCGCTATGAACAGACCTACTTGGCGGGTGGTTTGTTTGCGGAAGCTTTCGACCCAGCGCGCCCTGCAGACACACCAGCGGGGCTTGCGGATCCTAAGGGCGCGCTTGAGCGCCTGGCGCTAGCCCATAGTTTGTTGTCAGATGCGGGTATCGCCTTAGACGTGAGTTTGGGTGAACTGCAGCGTGGTCATCGGGCGGGTCAGGCCATTGCCCTGCATGGGGGTAATCGTTACGAGGGCATTGCCAATTTACAGGTGACTGGCAGTTCCCCATCCCCGGTGTTTACCGGCTCCGAGGAACCCATCGGTGACAGTGCGACGCTCACCACATCGGGCTACAACATTAGTCACGGTTCCAGTTTTATTATGACTCTGGGCTTTGACGATAACGGGCCGAATGGCCAGGCGTTACTCAGCTACTCGCAGTCAGGGAACCCAGCGTCGCCGCACTTCACTGACCAGACGACGCTCTACGCAGAGAAACGCTGGCGTCCCATACGTTTCCATCCAGAGGATGTGAAAGCGGCTAAGCAGTCATCGCTGACTGTCAGCGCCCCGCGCTAAATAACCGTTAGCCCCAATGGCGGCTCAGTGCAGGGCCGCCCCGGGGATACTGGCAAGCAACGATTGGGTGTAGGCCTCTTTGGGTGCATTGAAGACCTGATCAGTACTGCCTTGCTCTACCAGCCGCCCGCGATACATCACGACCACACGATCGGCTATGCGCCTGATAACCGCCATGTCATGGGAAATAAACAGCATGGTCAGGCCGTATTCACTGCCTAACGCCATGAGCAAGTCAAGGATTTGCGCCTGTATGGTGACGTCGAGGGCTGATACCGGCTCGTCGGCGACAATGAATTCGGGCTTGGTCGCGAGCGCTCTGCCAATAGCGATGCGTTGGCGTTGGCCTCCAGAGAACTCGTGGGGGTATTTGCGAATGAAGCTGTGGGCGAGACCCACGTCATCCATAAGGCGCGCAATGACTCGATCGAGCTCTGCCTTGGTGCAAATGTTGTGAAGCAGAAGTGGCTCAGCGAGTGTGTCATACACCGTCATACGCGGGTTCAGGGACGCGAAAGGGTCCTGAAAGATCATCTGCATCCGCCGCCGGAAGGTCTTCAGTGCAGTGCCTTCCAAGTCGGTCACGCAGGTGCCGTCAAAGGTTACCTGACCGCCGGTGATGGGTGCTAGTTGTAGCAAACCTCGCCCGAGGGTCGATTTGCCACTGCCCGATTCCCCTACCAACCCTAAAATCTCACCGCGATGGATAGATAATGAGACATCGTCAACGGCTTTTACGGGTTCCCCGTTGGCGTTGGGGTAAAACCAGGTGCGTAGTTGTTGTACTTCAATAAGAGGTTTGGGCTCGGTGAGGGTACTCACACGCTGCCCAGTAGGAATGGCGTCGAGCAGCTTTTGAGTGTAGGGGTGCTGTGCCGCGTTAAACAGCTCGTCAGGTGAACCGTGTTCTACTACCTCGCCTTGTTCCATGACCACAATATGGTCTGCAATATCGGCAACCACCGCTAAGTCATGGCTGATGAACAAAACCCCAATGTCGCGCTTTTGCTGTAACTCGGCAATAAGCTTCAAAATTTGCGCTTGAATCGTCACGTCGAGGGCTGTGGTGGGCTCGTCGGCAATGAGTAATCTCGGCTCGTTAATGAGCGCCATCGCAATCATGACTCGCTGTCGCATACCCCCTGAGAACTCGTGGGGATAGGCGCTGTAAGTGGTTTCTGGGTTGCGGATACCCACCTCATCGAGCAGTGCCATTGCCCGAGCCACCGCTTGTTTTTTAGGGAGCTTTTGATGAACCACTAGGGGCTCAATGAGTTGCTCTCCGATGGTCATAAAGGGATTTAGGCAGGTCATGGGGTCTTGGAAAATCATGGCGATGTCCCGACCTCGAATGGCGCGCAACTCCTTCTCTGAAAGCGTCAGTAGGTCTTGGCCGTCAAACAGAGCGGTGCCGCCATCAATACGCCCCGGGGGCATGGGGATAAGACCAAGTAAGGCATAACACGACACCGATTTACCCGAACCACTCTCGCCGATAATGGCGGTCAGCTTGCGCGGCTGGACGCTGAAGCTAACACCCTTGACGGCACGGTGGATGCCATTACGGGTCGTGAAACTTACCTGCAGATT
>CBFHMA010000045.1:0-13942 GCA_965656775.1 Luminiphilus sp. | reverse complement strand
GACTCCAGCCGCCTTGAGCGCCACGATGGGCGTCAAGGTAATTCCCGCCAAAATCAGCGCCACCACCTGGAATCCCAGAGCCGCCGACATGAGATGTGGCGGATTTTCATCGACCGCGAAGGTGATGTAGTCGCGCTGATTCTTTGGTTCTGCCATGGCGAGATTCCCCGGGCTTCTATTCAATGGGTTTATTCGGACTGACGCGTGACTCGATGTATCCGATTAATGCATCCCCATGGTGAGTCCCCGAGTCATCGCGAGCACAGCATCGGCATGAACATCGTCGCTTAATTTCTCTAATTCACCGCCATCGAGCCAAATACCCTGACATGTCGGACAGCGATCTACGAGCACCATGTGTGCTATCTCTTTTTTCATAAGACTGTTGTCGACAGGACACTGGCGAGTATTTTCATCTGCCGCGTCTAGCAATAATTCCATCTCTCGGACGCAGGCATCGCAGACAGGCTTGCCGTCGGCTTCGTTACGTGTGCGCTCTCCGCAGCGGTCGCATTTCTTTGCAAAAAATGACATGGTTAGACTCCTGACCAATGACTATTGAAACCCCGTGAGCGCGCAGTACCTAAGGCGATGCCGCACACGTTGCGACGCCGATAGTAGCAGAGCACTTAGATTTCGCACGGCTTTCCTTGCCGTGATTGCTCGATCTAGTACGATTATCCCCGCGTACTTTACATGCGATCATGTTTGACGATCACGACAAGCAGCAGCGTCACCCCCATCAAGACAAAAACCACAGACACCTGACACGAGACCCACACCATGTTCAACGCCGTTTTGCTGGAAAAAGACGACGCAGGCCAATCTGCAAGCCTCACCACCTTAGATCAGTCAGCCTTGCCCGATGCCGATGTATTGGTTCGTGTCGATTACTCGACCATTAATTACAAAGATGCCTTGGCACTGACCGGTGCAGCACCCATTGCGCGCCATTACCCAATGGTCCCTGGTATCGATTTTGCTGGCACAGTCGAGCACAGTGACGATCCTCGATGGCCTGTTGGAACACGCGTTCTGCTCAATGGCTGGGGGGTCGGTGAAGGCCACTGGGGCGGCTTATCCCAATACGCACGGGTTAACGGTGATTGGTTATTACAGGTGCCACCATCCCTCAGCACGCGCCAGGTCATGGCTATTGGCACTGCCGGCTACACTGCAGCCTTGTGTGTCAATGCGCTGATTGACCACGGCACTGCAGTCGATGATGGGCCAATTTTAGTAACAGGCGCCACTGGTGGTGTCGGTAGCATCAGTGTGGCGCTGCTCGCCGCGGCCGGATATCAGGTGACAGCAGCCACCGGAAAACTTGAGGCCGAAGACTACTTAACAAGCTTAGGCGCCCATGCAGTTATCGATCGATCAACCCTGACGGAATCTGGCAAACCCCTGCAAAAAGAGCTCTGGAACGGCGTGATCGATGCGGTTGGGGGCAATACCCTTGCCAATGCCTGTGCTCAAACGCGCTACAGTGGAGCCGTGGCTGCCTGCGGTCTTGCAGAGAGTCCCAAACTACCGACGACCGTCATGCCGTTTATTTTGCGAGGGGTTACCTTGTACGGCATCGACAGCGTCATGGCGCCCGTTGCCCGTCGTGAGAGAGCTTGGCAGCGTATTGCCGACCATCTCAATACCGATTTACTGGATGATATGGTACAAGAGATTGCTTTGGCGCAAGCGTTAACCGAAGCGTCTTCGGTAATAGCGGGCCAGGTGACTGGCAGACTCTTGGTTGACGTAAACCGCTGAGTCGACGGTGACTCAACAGACAGCGCCATAGCGAGGCCGGCTTACTACTGCGCGCAACGATATTTGAGATGACTTAGATGCAACCGATTCGCGATTTTCTATGGCAAGTCATGGAGTTCAGCGCGCTGGTTTTGGCTACGGGCATCCTTTTCAGCTTCATTGCTATCGTTGTTATCTTCTTCATTGATATTAATCAGAACGAGCAGGCCATTCGCCGTAACTACCCAGTCATTGGCCGTCTACGCTACCTGTTCGAACATCTCGGCGTTTTTTTCCGCCAATATTTCTTTGCTATGGACCGCGAGGAGCTGCCCTTCAATCGCGCCCAGCGGGGCTGGGTGGCTCGGGCGGCGAAAGACGTGGACCCCACCATCGCCTTTGGCTCAACCAAGCCCATCAACGAGCCCGGGCAGATACTGTTCCTGAATAGTATGTTTCCCAAGCTTGATGACGATCCAGAGGAAGACGAGCGTCGTCCTATTGTCTTTGGTCAAGGTTATGCGCAACAACCCTACTCAACATTCTCGGTATTTCATGTTTCGGCCATGAGCTATGGTGCGGTATCGGCACCTGCCATTGAGGCGTTGTCGATGGGTGCGGCGAAAGCTGACATCCTTCTGAATACCGGCGAGGGGGCCCTGGTCTCCCACCACTTCGCAGGGCAATGCGATCTGGTCTTTCAAATTGGCACTGCCAAGTACGGCGTCCGAGACTTACAGGGCAATCTGAATGATGACAAATTACGCGAGGTAGCGGCCAACAAACACATCAAGATGTTTGAAATTAAATTGTCGCAGGGCGCCAAACCCGGCAAGGGAGGTATTTTACCGGGTGAGAAGGTCACAGAGATTATTGCGACAACCAGAGGCATACCCGTTGGTAAAGACTCCATAAGTCCCAACCGTCACCCTGATATTGACTCAACCGCTGCCCTATTGACCATGATCCACCGTGTGCGCTCGGTGACGGGACGTCCTACAGGTATTAAGTTCGTTTTGGGTCAAGCGCTTTGGCTCGATGAATTCTGTGTTGAAATTCATCGCATGGGACTCGACTACGCACCCGACTTTATGACCATTGATAGCGCTGACGGCGGTACCGGCGCAGCGCCGCAAAGCCTAATGGACAACGTTGGCTTGCCTTTGTCATCAAGTTTGCCCTTGGTCGTGGACAAATTGAATCAGTATGGGCTGCGCGATCGCATTCGTGTTATTGCCTCAGGCAAGCTGATTACACCGTCGGGGGTAGCGGCAGCGCTGTGCCTAGGGGCAGACTGCGTCAATACCGCTCGCGGTTTCATGTTTGCCTTGGGCTGCATTCAAGCGCTGCAATGCAACCAAAATACCTGCCCTACGGGAATCACAACCCATGACGAAGACCTGCAAAAAGGCCTAGATCCCCACAACAAGGCGGTTCGTGTGGCCAACTATGCTAACAATCTGATGAAAGAGGTGACCACACTGGCTCACAGTTGCGGTGTCTTCAATCCCCATGAGCTTGGGCGTGAACACGCCTATATGATCAATAGCCATGGCTTACCCCAGCGCTTACTCGACGTTTACCCCGAAGTGCCGATTGATCCCCAATACCAACAACTGGCGACCAGCGCGTGAGACTTAGCACGCGCTTTTCCCTGCTTTCTATCGTCACCGTAGCCTTATCGGGCTTCGTGATGTGCGGTGCTTTGCTACTGCAAGAATATAAAACACGTCAAGTGCTGTGGCAGGCAGAAATAGAGACAGCATTAACCACTAACTCAGCTTGGTCGCGCACCACTCACTTTAGGGACGACAGTTCCGTACAACGGGACCTTGCCCAGTTCGTTAACCAGCTGTCAGTAAGCTCTACCGCTGCTGCCTATCACGTTGACGGCGAACTTATTGCCAGTGTACCGACGGCACAGCAACCACCGCGACCCGTGCGCATGAGTAGCGAGCGCGTCGACGTTATCACTCAATTTAAAAATCCTGCGGGAATCAATGACAGTGTGATGAATGCACGCTTGGTCGTGTCAGTACCCATCATCTCACCCATCAATCCCATTGACTATTCGCTTACACCGGAGAATTACCGAGACGCACTATTCGCTGCCAACAGTGCAGGTCCGCGCTTTGTTGTGGGCTACATTGAGGTAGCCACCAGTCGCCAAGCATTCTTGAATGTCATGGCGGAAACGGCGGCATACACCATACTGCTAGTACTTGCAGGTCTTGTTGTCGTGCTTCTTCTAGTGCGCGCTCTGTCGCGCTCGATCGGTAAACCACTGGAACACATGGCGGAGGTTGCCCACCGTATTAGCATTGGCGAGCTGCCGCAAAATACGCGCTTACCCGTCAAGCGGAATGATGAAATCGGCGAGATCGCCAATGTTTTGAACGGTGTTATCGAGGGTGTTCATAAGTTAAAAGCGCGCATCGATGTCGATCGGGCCTTGCTATCCATCAAAGTCGACAGCGCCAGCAAAAAGCTCAGCGCTGCCGAGGAGCAGGTGAGCCAAGCTCAACGGCAAATTAAACGGGTTGCTTACTACGATGCGGTAACCGGTTTGCCCAACAGACGATTAATGCTTGAACAGCTGGGCATGCTCATTCAAATCGCAGCCAGAGAAAAGCGGTATATCGGTGTCATTCTGATTGACAGCGAAGGCTTGCGTCGAATCAACGAAACCCGTGGTCGCGAAGTGGGCGACACCGTCTTGAGAGAGCTTGCTGATCGTATCAAGAACACTTTGCGAGACAGCGACGTGGTCAGCAGAGAGGAAAATCTCAACGAAAGCCAAGACCTCGCTCGGGTGGGTAATGATGAATTCTGTGTTGTATTGCACGGCTTAGATAAGCCCGATGCAGCCAATTTAGTCAGTCAACGTTTGTATTATGCACTCACTGACCCTATTCGGGTTGACGGTCGACAAATGCGGCTCGACGTTAACATTGGGGTAGCGCTTGCCCCTAATCACGGCAAGGAGCCCAATGCCCTAATGCGTGCAGCCGACGTGGCAATGAGTGTCGCTCGACGTGATAACGCGCTTAAACCAGTCTTTTATGAAAAAGCCATGGATGTCGAGGGCAGCGAGCGCTTTGAGCTAAGCGTAGATCTTCAAAACGCCGACTTTGATCGAGAAATGACTCTGTTGTATCAGCCTCAGATCGATACGGCCGCCGGCGAGGTGATCGGCGCCGAAGCGCTTATCCGATGGAATCACCCTACCAAAGGTATGATCCCTCCTTTCAAATTTATTCCACTCGCCGAGGAAAGCGGTCACATCATCGCCCTCGGCAACTGGGTACTCAGACGGGCCTGTATCGATATTGCCACTCTTCGTGAGAAAGGGGTTCAGCTGCCCAAAGTATCGATTAACGTTAGCGCCCTACAGCTCACCAATGCCTTCCTCGAGAGCGTGTCAGACACCCTAAGCCATCTTGAACTCGAACCCAGCTGCCTTGAATTGGAGTTAACAGAGAGCTTATTGGTGCAAAATTTCAATACCGTGATGGAGCAACTCACTTACCTCCACGATACCTTGGGGGTTCGCTTATCTATCGATGATTTTGGCACTGGTTACTCATCCCTCGCGTATTTATCGCGCTTTCCCCTTGATGAACTGAAGGTGGATCGCAGCTTTGTTCTGGGTATGGAACAAAGCGATAACTTCGCCAAGATCACGGCCGCTATCATTGCCATGGCTCAACAGTTAAAGCTAGACATTGTTGTGGAGGGTGTTGATAGCCCACAGCAGTATCGAACAATACGCGAATACGGTGCGTCGGTGATTCAGGGCTACCTGTTTAGCCGGCCGCTACCACTGGAAGATCTTGAAACATTTATCGGCGAGAAAACTTATCTGAACACCCTTGCAGAGCTAGATGCCTAGCCTCACCAGGAGATAACAACGCCTGAAACACTTGTTATTCCAGATTCAGCCCCCATCTGACAGCCGACCATTGACAGGACCTGTAACTATGTTGGAAACCCTTATAGCGCCCATCAGTGGTGGCATTTTGATTGGTATTGCCTCCATGGCTCTACTGGCGACCCTCGGGCGTATTGCCGGTATATCAGGTATTTTTTGGGGATTAGTCGCCGGGCCAGATCGCGACTGGCGCGGTCTATTTTTAGTGGGCCTCGTGGCTGGCGGCGGTTTACTCCATAGCCTGACCGGCAAGCCGATACCCGAGGCACCAGACGGTCCACTCTGGCTAGCTGCTCTGGCCGGGCTTCTAGTAGGGGTAGGCACCCGCATGGGCAGCGGCTGTACCAGCGGCCATGGTGTATGCGGCATTGGACGACTTTCGATTCGTTCGCTGGCGGCTACGACTACCTTCATGGTGGCAGGGATAGTGACGGTTTTCGTCACACGGCACCTACTGGGGGCCTTAGCATGAAACAGTGGCCCGCACTCATCACCGGCTTTTTATTTGGCGCTGGGCTAGCGTTATCGGGTATGACCGACACCCAAAAAGTACTGGGTTTTCTTGATATTGCCGGCCAGTGGGATCCCGACTTGTTGTTTGTCATGGGCGGCGCGGTGCTCGTCACCTTAGGGGCGACACCCTTTGTCCTCCGCTGGAGCAGCCCTTTATTTGCAGCGGCCTTCTCCTTACCCCTAGAGCGCACAATTGATCGCCGGCTTATTATTGGGGCCACGCTATTTGGTATTGGCTGGGGCTTGTGGGGTTATTGCCCAGGACCGGCCCTCACGTCGGTGGCCTATGGATCCGCCTCTACGTGGGTTTTCATCGGCTGCATGCTCGGCGGTATGTGGTTAGCAGGCAAGCTCAACGTGACGGTGTCCCGACTGAATGATTGAGGCTAACGGCGGTTAATGTGATCTCGGGAATGCTCCATCAAGGCCCATAAAATATTACTCGAGCTTACCTGTCCCACTAACTTTCCGTCTTTGACAACCGCATTACGACGTTGATGTGTGTCTATCATTCTCTGGGCCACCTCAACAATCGATTCCTCGGGTGAGCACCCGTGTATCTCGTGGGTCATCGCCTGACTCACCGATACATTATCCGGGTTACCGTCGTTATACACCGCGTTGAGCACTGCGCGAATGCAGTCGAGTTCGGTGATCTTGCCACAGGGGGTATCGGCCTCATCGAGCACCGTGAGGCCTGTCAATTTAAATTCAACCAGCAGTTCAATCGCTTTTACCAAAGGCGCATCACGGGTGATGGTCAGCGGATTGCGATGCATGCAATCGCGGATACTCGTCGGGGTACTCATAAAACAAACTCACTATTCGCTTACTACAACAGGGGCCTCGATGGCCGTTGGCATCAAGATAAGACTATCAAACCAGGGTTATACCAATGTGCTGTGGACGCACTAATTGAGATCCAGAGCAAACGCTTTCAATGTCTCCAGTGGAATGATCTCAAGGGTCTTAATGTTGGTGCGTCGCAGGTACATTTTGGGGGCGTATCCCGCCTCATGGGCCTGCAGCCATCGGGCAGCACACAAGCACCAGTGATCACCCTCTTTAAGGCCCGGAAAGGCGACCTCCGATCGAGGTGTGATTAAGTCGTTACCTGCCCACGCCGAAAATTCAAGGAACGATTGGGTTACCTGAGCGCACACGGTATGTGTACCGACATCCATGGGACCCGTGTTACAAAAGCCATCGCGATAAAACCCCGTTAAGGGTTTGCGGCAACAGAGCTCCAAAGGCCCACCTAAAACATTGAGCTGCCGATTGGTGCCTCCCTCCCCCATCACTTCTCTCCCTTAGTGTTATCGCGCTCAGATTGGCTATCGTATATGGCCACGACCTTTTGACCTACCCTATCAATACTGGCTCGGTACATGCCTTCACTGTTGAAAACCATAGCGACGTTGCCCTTAGGGTCAAGGGCAATCACGCCACCCTCGCCACCTGCGGGCAAGAGCTCACCCATAATGACGTCCGTAGCAGCCTGCTCAATAGGCACGCCCTGATAGGCTACGCGCGCGCAGATATCGCTTGCCACATGCCATCGTATAAAAAACTCTCCATGACCCGTAGCCGAGACTGCGCAGCGCCGATCATTGGCATAGGTACCTGCACCGATGATGGGGGAATCGCCAATCCGCCCCCAACGCTTTCCAGTCATACCCCCTGTCGATGTACCCGCTGCCAAATGCCCCTGAGCATCGAGCACTACAACGCCTACGGTACCAAACTTAGCGGTGGCCTCGGGGCTAAGGCCTGCGTCCTGACGGGCTTTATAGCGCTCCAAGTCTCGCTGACGCCGCTCGGTGGTGAACCAGGTGTTGTCGACTTGCTCCAAGCCCTGCTGTAAACCAAATTCATCGGCACCAGTGCCTGACAACAACACGTGGGGCGATGCCAACATCACCGCTCGTGCCGCTGCAATGGGGCTCTTAAGGCGCTTCACACCGGCCACGGCACCCGCTTCCAACGTGGCTCCGTTCATGATCGATGCATCTAACTCATGCTCGCCTGTCCATGTCATCACTGCACCATGACCCGCATTGAACAAGGGCGATGCCTCAAGCAGTTGAATCACCTCAACAATGACATCAATGCCGTCGACACCGGCCAATAGCCGTTGGTGACCCAGTTCGACCGCTTTATCGAGGATGGACCTGTAAGCACGATCCTGTTCGGGGGTGAGCTCGCTCCGTTTAATAGTCCCGGCACCCCCGTGAATAGCAATCGCGACCGAGCTATCGGCTGCCAAAATCGGTGGCGCCATCAACGCGATTAGCAACAACGCAAGCCCAAGCCTGCTACCAATGTTGGGCCCTTGAGTGATCATCGCTGCACCACCACTTCGCCGGCTTTCATGACGAAATCGATGGATTCCAATACGGTCACATCGGCAAACGGGTCTTCGCGAACCGCGACGATGTCGGCATGATAACCCGGCGCAATCCGTCCCAATACATCGTCTTGTCGCAATAGCTTTGCGGCATTGACAGTGGCCGATTGCAGAGCTGCCATCACTGGATAACCTGTTTCCACCATGTAGCGGAACTCCTTGGCATTACTGCCGTGGGGCCCCACACCGGCATCGGTGCCAAACGCAATATTGACGCCGTCGCGCCAAGCTCGCTCGAATGTTGATTGGATTTGGGGCCCGACAGCGGCAGCCTTTGGTCGCACGACGGCCGGTAATTTACCCTCTTGCTCAGCCAGATCCGCCACCCATTTACCCGCAGAAATAGTGGGCACGTACCATGTGCCCTGGCGTTTCATCAGAGCGCGAGCTTCGGCGTCCATGTAAGTGCCGTGTTCTACGGAATCAACACCCGCGCGTATGGCACGCTTCATTCCTTCGGCGCCGTGGGCATGCACAGCTACCGAAAAGTTGTAGTCCTTAGCCGCGGTCATGACAGCGTCGAGTTCCGACTCGGTGAACTGCGGGTTGTCGCCACTCTTGGCCAGTGACAACACGCCCCCGGTCACAGTGAGCTTAATAACATCGCTACCGTCCTTGTACCGTTGACGCACAGCTTTGAAAGCATCGTCTGTACCATTGACAACCCCCGCCGCAGGACCCGGATCGCCCCTCAAATCTTGCCGTAATCCATTGGTGGGGTCGGCGTGACCGCCTGTCGTCGCGATAGATTTACCCGCTGCAAATATTCGCGGCCCAGGTACCTGGCCACGGTTTATGGCATTACGCAGCGCAAACAGGGCTTCTTGATCACGGGCGCCCAGATCGCGCACGGTGGTAAAGCCAGCTTCCAGTGTACGCTTGGCGTATACGGTCGCGCGCAACGCGATATCAGCACTGTTCATGAAGAAACGTTCTGAATAACTCCCTGGGGGATCTAGCTCATGATCCAGGTGGACATGCATATCCATAAACCCGGGCATCACGGTTGCATCCCGCAAGTCGATAATGTCAACCGGAGGGTCTGCTGAGTAACCAGCCGTTACTGCTGTGATCACACCATCACTGATGTGGATGGTACGTTGTTCCAGTACTTTACCCTGAACAACGTCAACCAACTTGCCCGCGTGAACCACCGTATCACTCGCCATGACACGCTCGGGCGACAGCATCAACAACAAGGCAAAGCAGATAAATTGACGAACCATTGTGAATCCTCTTTTTGTTTTTGTTCTTGGTCTTATGCCAGCCATTGCTGTGCTATTTGCTATAAGACCCTGGCATCTTTACTCGGTGATCGTCACTGTGAACGCCCCACGCAAGCTCGATAGCGCGAAGCCCGTGGCCTGATCATTGGGGTACCGCTCGGCAATGGCGGCAGCCACCTCTGGCGCCAATACATCCCCATGACACTGCAAGCACAAGCCGCCTGTAAGAATAGGCTGCATGTATCGCCAGACGTGATCACCATCGCCTGTCGCCACGCGCTCAAGCGCCTTCAAACTGCGAGGTGATGCACCTGCTGCCAGTGCGGTACTAAAGCGCTCGAGCTGTGTTTGCTCCCATTCATCAGGTGCGTTATCGGGGTTACGGACCCTCAAGGCTGTGCGCGCCACAACAAGACCCTCTGTCTCGCTCGTCGTCTCGGTAATTTCGGGCGCTTCCACATGGCAGGTATCGATGGCGGCCAAAGGCCCACCTGCTCGCATACTCGCCTTCAAACGTCCTGCAAGGGCCTTGGCCAATCGCTGGGTGGCCTGCTGCGCGCGTTGCTCAATGACTACGACTTCGTCGTCATGGTCTGTCGTTGCAAGGGCTGAGTTCGACAGCACCATAACGACTAGGGGTATCACAAGGCCAGTATAGAGTCTCTTCACTGATCACTCCTTTTGATGATGTCACGCTGAGTAAGTGCTTTTGGTATCGCCCTTGGGCGTAACGAGCAGAACGACACTGGACGCTGACGGTAATAGCAAAGCAAGACAACGGCAAGCCAATCAGTCATTCAGTGGCTGATTCACCCGGAGAGATACCCAGTAGGCAATTCTGGGGGAGTTAAAAACCAATGAGGTGATGGTAGTTGCGACAACTCGCCACGGGACCACTCATCCTGCGCTGCCTGCTGGTGGCTGGGGGGTGCACCCGCCGCCAAAACCTCCCTTGCCGTTGCTAACAAGACGTCCGGCTCAAAGGGGCTGGGTAAGACGGGTGCTTGTTTTGCCTGTTGCAGGCGACTCATTAATTGATCAATCGAGGGCAAATCAGCTGATGGTATATCTCGGAAACGCCAAACCCCGGTCTTTGGGTCAAGACGGTAACTTGGCAACAAACGCCAACCGTCTCGTGCAACCAGAGCAACCGCTTGAACCACGTAATCAACCTCGGCGTCGGTCATCAACCAGTGTAAATTGAAACGTACCCACCCGGGACGCATGCAGCCCCAGCCTTGATGTACCCAGTCGGACAGCTGCTGAGATTCCGTACAGCCGAGTTTCAATAAGTAGTGTCCGTAAGGTCCTGCGCACGAGCATCCTCCACGTACCTGCAGACCAAATAAGTCATTGAGTAGTGCTGCGACAAAACCATAGTGCAATACCTTGGAGCGCTCCCCAGATCGGTGACTATTGTTAGGAGCAGTGATGTTAAAAGCAAAAATGGGCAACGCAGGGCTACTACCGGCACCCAGCACCGACAACGTCGGTACCTTTTGAAAGACGCCGGTAGCACGGGCTCGCCAGTCCTGCTCGATACGATGAATAGTGGTCTGTCCCACAACTGTTTTAATAGCAAATGCCATACCAGCACGAATGGCACCGAGAATATCGGGGGTACCACCCTCTTCTCTGGCCTGAATATCGCTGCGCCAATGATGGCTTGATGGCGTCACATAGGTGACCGTGCCTCCGCCTATAGTGACCGGCCTCGATGCCCGAAAAAGGGACTTGTGCGCTATTAATACACCCGCGGCGCCGGGCCCTCCCGCGAATTTATGGGGCGACAAAAAGATAGCATCAATGTTGTCATCAACCATGTCGATGGGTAGATAGGGGCCCCCGGCGGCGTAATCCCAAAACGATAGTGCGCCATGTTGCTTCAAGAGCCCACTGATGGCCGTAACGTCCGAAATTAACCCCGTCACATTCGACGCTGCTGAAAAGGCGCCAATACGCAAGGGTCTAGATGCGTACTCGCCCAGAGCTTTCGCCAGCGCGTCACGATCTATGCGTCCATGAGCATCAAAACCGATGGCTACGACGTCGACGTTTGCCTCTCGCCATGGCAACTCATTGGCGTGGTGCTCATAGGGTCCAATAAATACCACCGGGCGCTGTTCTCGCGCACTGTCACTTGGCTCAGCGGCGCTATCGAGCAACCCCATGGCCCGGGCCAGTAAATTAATGGCGGCGGTCGCTCCAGCACCGGTGAAGATCACGCAATGGTCCTCGGATGCGCCGACCACACGCCGAATAGTGGCCCGTGCCGACTCCCTAAGAGCGGTAGTATGACGTCCTGAAAATGATGACTCTGAATGGGTATTGGCGTAATAGGGCAAAACCGCATCCGCCAATAGGGTGTCAACACCCATTAAACTTCTGCCTGAGGCAGTGTCATCGGCATAAACCAAAGGTCGCGATCCCCAAGGTGTGGGGACAGTGCCATAGCGGCCATATTGTTGATCTCGTAACAGCGACAGCAACGTAGTGCCATCCAAGCCCGTTTCAATAACGGTCATACCCAGGCGCCTCCCGACGGTACCTTGCTAGCGCGCCACCTCTAACCCCAGCACCGACAAAGGCAGGTGTTGCCACTGAGCAGTAATGAGCGAGTGCGGCTCAATGAAGGGGATAGTGTAAAAAGCGAGACCGAGGATTAACGCGCAAAATAAGCTATTTAATCGCTTTAATGTGCACACATTGTATTTAAATTACGCGTTTATCGCGCATAATGCCCGATATGGCCACATGAACGGTATTTGCCGGGGGAGTGCCTTGCCATGTCAGAAAGTTTTCTCGATCGTGCGGACCGTCGCTTGCTACGGGCGCTGCAACGTGACTGCAACAAACCCCTGGTAGATCTCGCTGATCAGCTAGGTCTCTCGCGGTCTGCCTGTAGTCGCCGAGTGCAACGGCTCCAGGACAGTGGCTTCATACGTGCTCAGGTAGCACTCCTCGATGCCAAGCGCCTGGGGTTACCGTTAACCGTGTTCATTGCGATCAAAACAAACCAGCACAACGAGGCATGGTCACGACAGTTCCAAAGCGTCGTTGAAGGGCTACCGGGTATTCTCGAGGCCCATCGAATGGGTGGGGAAGTCGACTATCTGTTGAAAGCGGTTGTTGCCGACATGGCAGGCTACGACGCCCTTTACCAGCAGCTGATTGCCGCCGACCTGTTTGATGTGAGCGCTAGCTTCGTCATGGAAACACTCAAAGAAACAACGGCACTGCCAATTCCCTAGCAGCGACGCTACAGAAATCGTTACACAAAAAAACCGCCTTAGGGCGGTTTTCAAGTGCTACATATATGAACTGCTCGGAACCATCTGCCACCCATGTGGCCAGAAAGGACCATCGCAAAAATGGTCGGGCTAGCAGGATTTGAACCTACGACCCCTTCACCCCCAGTGAAGTGCGCTACCAGACTGCGCTATAGCCCGAAAGGTCGCGGATTATACACAGTATGGTGCAGCCTAAGAAAGGTTTTTCACCGAAAACCTGAGATCACCAGGCCGCTGACAATCAATTGCTGTCCCGGGGTGCCAACAATGACTGCACCTCAACCAGCTCAGTAATACAGTCACGCAGCACTTGCTGTAGTTCGACGGGTGTAGGGGTTTCATCTTCACTGGTCATTCGCTGACGTGCACCACCAATGGTGTACCCCTGCTCATACAACAAGCTTCGGATGGTTCGGATAGTTTCCACATCTTGCCGTTGATAATAACGCCTGTTGCCTCGACGCTTGACGGGCTTTAACTGAGGAAACTCTTGCTCCCAATAACGCAGGACATGGGGTTTCAAGGCACATAGCTCGCTGACTTCACCGATCGTGAAGTAACGTTTGCCTGGGATTGGTGGCAGCTCGTTATTGTCGGTTGGCTCAAGCATCAAAATTCACCCAGCCCTTAAACTGCTCAACCCGCTCTTTCAACTTTTGCCCGGGCCGGAATGTGACTACTCGGCGTGCTGAGATAGGAATCTCTTCACCGGTCTTCGGATTGCGACCTGGACGCTGAGCCTTGTCCCGCAAATCGAAGTTGCCGAACCCCGACAACTTCACTTGCTCATTATTCTCAAGACAGATACGAATTTCCTCGAAGAACTGCT
>CBFHMA010000044.1:0-14035 GCA_965656775.1 Luminiphilus sp. | reverse complement strand
CAAACCGCTGGAAACCGAAACCTGGGCGGCGGCCGTGGATACAGTTGGCTCAACCATGCTCACCAAGGTACTCGCCCAAACCCGCTACCGCGGGGTGGTCGCAGCCTGTGGGCTAGCTGGAGGTGCAAGCTTACAAGCCACAGTCATGCCATTTATTCTTAGGGGGGTGCGACTACAGGGTATCGACTCGGTGATGGCACCTGTAACACTGAGAGAACGCGCATGGGAGCAACTGGCCAGCGAGCTAGACTTTACCCTACTGCACACCATGATGACCGAGGTGGGCTTAAGCGACGTTCTGGCACTTGCGCCAAAAATTCTAGCGGGTCAAGTTCGAGGGCGTGTTGTCGTTAACACCCACATTTGAGCGCTGGGAACTAACCATGGAGTAGTTAGTCATGACAAATGCCACTGAGCAAATGAACAATCACCGGCGCCTTTGGTCGGGTCCGCACTTAGCCTTATTAGTGATTGTTTACTTACTGACCCTTATGGGTTGCTCGCAAAAAATCGAACCCATGCCTAATTTGGCGGCATTTACTGATGTCAATCTCATGAAGCAGACCTTCTACGATTATTTGACACCTATTGCGCGCCAGCAGAACAGTATCATCGAGCAGCAGAGAACGCTGGTCAGTGACTGGAGAGACACCTTAGCGTCGGGAGATGAACTAGGCTGGCTAGCTCGGCGTAGGCTCAATACTTTAGCCAACACCTACGAAATAGCTGATCTCGAAGAGACAGCGGATATCGTCAATGAGCTATGGTTGCGTGTTGACACTATCCCGGTGCAACTCACCCTTGCTCAAGCGGCTATCGAATCAGGCTGGGGCCGCTCGCGCTTCGCGGTCGATCACAACAATTTATTTGGTCAGTGGTGCTACCAGCCAGGCTGTGGCGTGATTCCGAAACGTCGCCCCGAGGGCATGATACATGAGGTGGCATCGTTCGAGTCCGTATCCGAGTCTGTGCGCCGCTATATGAATAATCTCAACACCCATCCACGTTACGCCCCTTTAAGGCAACTGCGTGCGCAAGCACGGCAAGCACAGCGCCCTGTTACCGCAGCGCTATTAACACCAGGACTACTGGGCTACTCGGAACGTGGTGAAGTCTATATCGAAGAGGTGGCTACCATGATTCGGCGTAATGAATCGCTGGTACCGAAGCGCGGCTAATAATGGTTACCGGTCGAGTCCATGTTCTGATGCTGTGGGGGCTTGCGACTCTGGGGTTATCCCTATGGCAGAGTATTGCCACAGCCAGTGACATCGACACGACACTATCACCCCAAGGGGTCATATTGCTCTATCACCGTGTATCCGACAGTGGACCCGATAGTACTCGGGTTAGTCCCGCCCAGTTTAGTGCACATCTCAACCAGCTTGAGGCTGGTGGCTACACGGTGATTCCGCTGGATAGCTTGCTTAACGGCATCTATAACCATTCACCTCTCCCTGAAAAGCCCGTAGCCATTACCTTCGATGACGCTTATCGATCCGTCGGCGAGGTGGCTTACCCCATGTTGCGGCAGCGGCAGCTGCCCTTCTCTGTCTTTATTGCGAGCGGTGTGATTGATAATGAGGGGAGTTCATTTCTGAGTTGGTCGGCATTACATGAACTCGCGCTAGACCCTTTGGTTAGCTTCGGCGGGCACTCGGTTCATCATCCCCACATGGAGCTATTGCCCATTGCTAGCAGCACTCCCCAAGAGGCATCGCGCATCGATGAAATAGACACTAATATGGCAAGACTGCGTGCACGACTGGGTGATTCAGTCATTGACGCCTTTGCCTATCCCTACGGTGAATACAGCCTAGCAACCGAAACACTTCTCCAGGAGCGCGGGCTGTTTGGCTTGGCTCAACAATCCGGAGCCGTCGACGCTGGGGTGGCTCGAACACGAATACCAAGATTTCCACTCTACCAGGGTCGAGATGATCAGCTGCGATTGCAGCGAGCACTAACAACCAGAGCGCTGCCGGTTCTCGAGGAGGCTCCCGACACCATCGTTATCCCAATGGATGCACAGGCGCCGTCTCAATGGCGTTTCAAGTGGGGAGAGGGGCCGTTCAATGCCCAGCAAATTGCCTGTTACGCAGCGACTGGAGCTGCGCTGTCTACCGAGCTGAATGATGGCTGGGCAACGGTGACGTTGCCCGCATTCAAGGTTGGGCGCAATAAAATCAACTGCACAGCGCCTAGCAGCGATCAGCCAGGCAGCTACTTTTGGTACGCCCGCTTATGGCTAAAGCTCTCGTCTGACGGCTTGCCCGACTGAATTCACGGGGCCTCACAATCGCTGTCACCTCGCGCAGTGCACAGTTTGAAGCTAATACCTGCGGCCCAAAAATCCATGATGGCATAAACATCGCCCCAGGTTTTCAGGGTATCCGCGTTGATCGCGTTACCACCTACTCGACGATCCATGGAGGCCACCAGAACTTCACCGCTGGCCGCTTCAGAAATTTTGGCTTCGATAGCAGCTGAGCCTTGAAACATAGGCTCACCGGTTAACTTGCTGGCGGCTGTACTGAGCAATCTGGCCGGTGCAACAGCCTTTGAAATGATATCCCGTGTCACATCAGCGCCCTCGGCCCCAGTCAACGCCACTTCAAAATAGAGGGCGCCTGGCTCAGGGGCATCGAGCATTCGATAGTCTTTTGCCAGCGTGTTGTACAGCGCGGTGTAAAAGCGTTCAGCCAACTCTTCGCCCTGTTCCGTTGTCAGGCCACTGTTAGCACCTAACCAAAGCTGGACCGGGGCCAACACAATAGCGTCACTCTTTCGAATAATGGCAGGCGCCTTGGGGTTACGGTAAACGCGAAGGCCTTCATCGTCCGTCCCAGGTCGCATACGTCCATACCAGCCTTCAAGAAAACCAGAGCCGACCATATTGTCATCATTGCCTCGCTCTGTTGTGGCACAACCCGACAGGCCAAGGGCCCCCAGTAGGATCACGACGACTGCTAGCTTCATATCACATGCCCCAAAAAATGTTTGTTTTAGCCATAGGCGCCAAAGAATTATCACCCGAAGCCACAGTGTTAGTAGAGCCCAGTGACGATCCTGAGACCTTACCGTTGAGACGAGATTGTCCCGCAGCGCACGCTACCACGGGCTGCCATCTTGCACCATCGCTATAGAACAGCTCATAGGTTCTACTGTCGCCTTGGGAGTATCGCAACCGATCGTTGTCATCGACGACTTCAAGATTAAGCTGCGCGTTGGGCAAACGCTAGATCGTGATATGCTAATGGTCCGTCAGTTTTCTACTTACACGCTATGTCTCTACAACTTCGCAACGTTGTCACAGCGACGGCCGTCGTCTTCGCTGCCCTGAATATCCTTTGCCTAAGCCCACGCCTGGCAGCCGAAGAACCCGGCTCGGGTGCTCGCGCCTTTGCTCAACTTGGTCAAGAGCTTCCCACCCCCAATAGTTATCGCACAGCATCGGGCGCCCCGGGAGTGGACTATTGGCAACAGCAGGCCGACTACTCCATTGACGCCAAACTCGATGAAACCAATCGACGAATCAACGCCAAGGCCAGTATCACCTATCGCAATAATTCCCCCGATCAGTTGCGTTATTTGTGGCTGCAGCTGGATCAAAATCGTTTTCGAGCTGATTCGCTCGATCGTCGATCACGCACCGTTGACGAAGATCAGGTGAGCTATGGCACCCTGCGTGATCAGCAATCGATGGCGGACACCGAATACGGCTATCAGGAGGTTCTGTTCACCGACAGCCGAGGTAAGCCGCTTGCAGCCACCGTTGTCGACACGCTTGTGCGCCTGGATTTACCCACCCCACTGGTGTCAGGTAACAGTATTACCTTCAATGTTGAATGGCGCTTTAACATCGTCGAGGAAGTAGCCATTGGCAGCAGAGGTGGTTACGAATATTTCGACGATAACGACACCCAACTTTTCTTCCTGGCGCAATGGTTCCCAAGACTTGCCGCCTACACCGATTACGAGGGTTGGACCAACAAAGCCTTTCTAGGTCGAGGTGAATTCACCCTTGAATTTGGCAACTACGATGTGCGCCTTACGGTGCCCGACAACCACATCGTCTCGGCAACAGGTGAGTTGCACAATCCTAAAGAGGTCATGACCCGTATTCAGCGAGACCGCCTTGCCAGCGCCAACTCTAAACAACCCGTATTCATCGTAACGCCCGAAGAGGCCCAAGCGAACGAAACTACTACGCCCTCTGGCACCAAGACGTGGCACTTCAAGGCAGAAAATGTACGTGATTTTGCCTGGTCGAGCTCAAGTAAATACATTTGGGATGCCATGATTCACGAGCAACCCGGCGCTAAGCATGAGCGAGTGCTCGCAATGTCGTTCTACCCCAGCGAAGCAGAACCCGTCTGGTCGGCGTACTCAACCCATGCGGTGGTTCACACTATGGAAGTGTACAGCCGCTTCTCGTTTGACTATCCGTACCCGGTAGCTCAATCAGTGAACACATGGGAGTCAGGGGGTATGGAGTACCCCATGATCACCTTTAACGGCTATCGACCTGACCCACCGGACGCTGATGACGATCCGACCTCGGCAAAGTCCTTGGCTAACGAACAACGTGCCTACTCACGCCGCATTAAATATGGCCTCATCGGTGTGATCATTCACGAGGTAGGACACATTTATTTCCCTATGGTCGTCAACTCTGATGAGCGTCAGTGGACGTGGATGGACGAAGGTATAAACACCTTTCTCGAGTATGTCGCCGAACTTGAGTGGGAGGAGGACTACCCTGCCTTTAGAGATGAAACCAATATTCTCGACTACATTCCCGCGTACATGACGTCGACCAATCAAGTGCCAGTGATGACCCAGTCAGACTCCATCTTGCAATTTGGCCCCAATGCCTACGTCAAACCTGCAGCTGCCCTCACAGTATTGCGTGAGACCGTGATGGGGCGTGAATTGTTCGACTTCGCCTTCCGTGAGTACGCACAACGATGGAAGTTCAAACGGCCGACACCTGCAGACTTTTTCCGGACCATGGAGGACGCCTCTGGAGTCGATCTCGACTGGTTCTGGCGCGCCTGGTTCTATGGCACCGATCACGTTGATATTGCGATAACCGATGTGCGCGCCTACCGGTTGAAAACCAATGACCCCGATATTGATTACCCGCTAGATCGAGAAGAGGCCGCACGAGATAAACCGGCGCCCGTGAGCATAGAGCGGAACCGGGCAGCAGGCATCGTCCCACGCGAAAGTCGCTTCGAAACCCTACAAGACCTCTACAGCAACAATGACCGTTTCACCGTTACCAATGAAGATCGCAACAAAGCAGCGAAGGCCTATCGAAAACTCGACAGTTGGCAGCAGCGCGTATTTGATCGCGCTATCGAGGAAAGTGCGCTGTTTTACTTCTTAGATTTTGAAAATAAAGGCGGCGTGCCGTCGCCGATTCTGATGGACATCCACTACCAAGATGGCTCAAGTCGATTCCTCGAGTTGCCCGCCGAAATATGGCGTAGAGATGCCGAACACGTTACTCACCGACTCATTGAGGACAAACCGATAGCCTTTGTCGAGATCGATAAACAACATCAAACCGCCGATACCGACTACAGCAACAACCGATTCCCACCAAGCATTCACAGCTCTCGGTTACAGGTGTATAAATCTAAGCGCAAGACACGCAACTTAATGGCCGACTTATTGGTTGAACTCAAAGCCAAGCAAGACGCAGCTGATCAGCCCTCTGAGAACCTACCCCTTGAACAGGCTGATACTCAATGATTGCAGCGGGACTCTCTTTGCGCACGGTTTTGTGCAGACCATGGCTGGGGCTCCTGGTGGGCCTAATGATCGCGATGGACGTGTCAGCCCACCGGGGTCATGGTATGTGGACAGAGGTGGCCTGGGCAGGCAATGGATTCGAAATTACTCACCGGATACACCTGTCCGATGCCTTGCGCGTACTGGAAAATATGGAAGCAGAGGCCAGCATTGAATCCATGGAAGGATTGGCACTGCTAGCGCTCTACGTCGAAGCCAACTTTCGTGTCAGTAGCGTGACAGAGCGCGCCGAATTAAGTACCTTGGGCGCCGAGATTGATGACGACTTTTTGTATGTCTTTCAGGAGTGGTTGACGCCATTACCGGCGCAAACCCCCACCTTTTCTAGCAGCGTATTGCTCGACATAGAGCCCAGTGCCCATGCTTATGTGAATTACCAGGCGCCAGGCATTAATGAGACACTGCAGTTAGAGACGGGGGCTCTGCACCCGCAGCGTCATCAATTGCCGGCGGAGGAGTCGTTACTAGCCCTGTAGCCAGATGACTGGGTTAGCGGTTCCCCGGCGATGATCATACCGCGTAGCAACAGCGCCCCAAGATCAAACCACGAAGCCCTGATTACCCTGTAGGCCCTTCACGACGGGCTGTTTTACATCAACAGCATCGATATGCTTTTTGTTTCTCAACCAGCGCGCGACAACGTCCCAGATAGGCTCGCCCTCAACCTGCTGCATCGACGCCCATCCGGCCACTTTATAGGTCTTGTTGGGGTCAATGGTTGTGTTGTTTAAGCGCATGTCACTGATTCGCTGCCCCGCGGCCGCTAACGGCGATATGCTGTAGTCGAGTCCACCTACCCGAACCATGTCACCACCCTGTTGGTAGTAGGGATCGGCGTTAAATAAATTATCCGCCACGTCTTCGAGCACGACTTTTAGAAAATCACCTTTCATCTCGGAAAGCGTCACCGCTGGATAGGTGATGGCAACCTGAGACATTAAGTCTTCAAATGTGATGTTGTCTCCGGGAAGTAGCGATGGCCCCCAGCGGAATCCGGGAGACAACGACACGTCGGCGCCCAGCTCATCGATCAGTGCGTCGCAAATAAGCTGATCGAAACTACCGTTGAAATTACCCCGCCGATATAACAAACCATCGGTCGTCGCTAACACCTCATTTAACTGTCCCTCGTAGGGCGCTCGTATCTTTTGAATGAGCGCCAACATCTCGGGGTCGGCAGGCAATAAGTCTGAGAACACGGGCAGCAGACGATATGACCAGTCTTTCACCTTGCCATCACGAACATCAAAATCGAGGACACCAAGGAATTTGCCATTAGAACCCGCATTGGTTACTAGGGTTACACCATCAGGGTTTTTGACCTCCACCGCGGTGGGTATAGCGTCATGGGTATGGCCACCCATAATCGCATCCAAACCGGTTACCCGAGACGCCAGTTTTATATCGGTATCGGCACCGTTATGGGACAGCAAAATGACCACTTGTGCGCCAGCGGCTCGCACATCATCAATTTTTTCTTGGAGCTCTCGCTCCTGAATACCAAATGTCCAGCCCGACACAAAGTGAGACGGATTGGCTATGGGGGTGTATGGAAAGGCCTGACCAATAATGGCAACCGGCACACCATTTATCTCTTTTAAGGTATGGCTAGCAAATACCGGGTCACCAAAATCGAAGTCTTTGACATTGTGGGCCACAAAATCCATGTGGCCATCGAGGTCGTTTTCAATAATGTCCTGTACGCGATCGCTGCCGAGGGTGAACTCCCAGTGTCCGGTCATAACGTCGATGCCCAGTAGCTTGCTGGCATCGACCATATCTTGCCCCTGAGTCCACAAGGAGGTGGCGGATCCCTGCCACAAATCGCCACCGTCAAGCAGCAAAGCCCCGGGGCGATTGGCCCGGACACGTTTGACAAGGGTGGATAAATGGGCAAAACCACCCACCTTGCCAAAGCGCTCTGCCGCTGCCGCATAATCTAAATAGGTAAAGGCATGGGCGTCACGGGTACCCGACGATAATCCGTAGGCCTTCAATAATGCGTCGCCTACTAAGTGAGGTGCACGGTTTTTCGCGTCATGAACACCAATATTGACCTGCGGCTCGCGGTAATAAATGGGCTGTAGCTGCGCGTGCGCATCGGTCATGTGCAATAAATGCACGTTGCCAAAACGCGGCACATCGTAAGCATCACCCTGAGCCCAGCTCTTGCGGTTCAATGTGGGTACAGACAGACCAGCGGCCAGACCCAACGCCAACATTTTATTGAACTCACGACGATCCATGCACAACTCCTCCCGGTGCTAAGTGCGGGGTAGCCCAGGGCACTGGTCAATTAACAACGCCCGGGGCACCCGGGGCAGCGATTGCCTATTTGATCTTTGTTTTGCCGTCGCCGATCTCGCCTTTGTTGTCGCGCCAGGTGACAACGACCTCATCGCCAGCGGCACCACCTTTAAAGCGAACACCTAAGAAAGGGTTAGCGCTTACTGCAGCGCCCCAATACCCATGCATAACGGTATTACCGTTGTGGGTAACAGTGACCTCCTCAATAAAATGCGCAGGAATAGCATTACCTGCGGCATCTTTACGTTGCCCAGTTTCCATAGGGTGGCGCATGAGAGCCTTGACTTCAGTACTGTCACCCTCAACTTGCGCACGAATACGAATACGACCTGCCATGTTCAGTTCTCCTTAACCGCCGCAACCACCAAGGGTGACCTTGGTTTCCTTAGATGCCATGTATAACTTACCGTTAGCTTCTGCGACCGCATAAAGGTTGCAGGTTTGAGCCACTTTTACACGGGTCTCAACAAATGGCTCTGTGCCCTCGGGAATCATGAACATGGCTGTCATCGGATTGGGGTTTTTCTCAACCATGACATAGAGCTTTGTCACACCCGGTAGTTTGCTCACATCGATAGACACCTCAACGGGTACAACCGCACCGTTTTCAGCAATATCTGGGGTCGTGAAAATAATCCCGTCGTGGGGCTCCGGCGTGCCACCGAGTTCTGCAAAAGTGGCGTCGAGTACCGTTGCTTTAAAAGCCGCTTCGGGTCGTGCAATTGCCGCCCAAAGTTTTGCCGGCAACAGGGCTGTAGCAGCCAAAACCGCCCCCACCCGCAGGAAGCTGCGTCGGGCAACACCCGATTGCTCTAAGCTATAACTCATCGTTTTTTCCTCACTTCGTTAATTCAATTACCGAGCGCTAACCACTCTGCGATGTTCTGTAACGCTGCTTCATCGATGGCAGCCATAGGCGGCATGGCCATACTGCCCCACACTCCCGCACCACCATTGCGGATCTTACCCTTCAAATATTCCAGCTTATCGGGGCCATATTTAGCTTGAATATCGGCAAAACCAGGCCCAACCAATTGCCCTTTTAGCTGATGGCAGCCCGTGCAACCGTTGGCCATCAACAGCTGCTCCGGAACCTCATTAGTGGACGGTGCATTGGCCTTCGCCTGGGTCTCTGGTGCCGTCTGGATCCCTGGGAGCGGGCCATAATCACGTACTTGATCTCGCAGGTTGCCATGGGCGTTCATAGCATAATCGGGCAAGAATGATGTGACCGCGACATCAACAGCACAGTTGCGAACACAATCGCTACCGACCACATCAGGGCGCCCCGACACGGACCACAAACCATGCTCGGTGGTCATACCACCGCGATTGGGCATCATATCTTGCACACTCTGAATATTCTCATCTGACAAGACAAAGTCGTAGTCGACGATGTAGCCTAGATTGAGCAAGTAGGCGACGAGTGCATACACCTCATCGGTAGCCAATGACTTCGGCGCATTCCATGGCATAGCCCTGTTGATGTAATCCCAAATAGTGGACAGGGTGGATACTTTCATGAGTGTGGTGCGCACGACCGCAGGATCTGTGAGGGCGGCAACACGCCCCGACTCAATATCTTCCGGCGTGATGTTGCCCAACACCAGCGGCGAAAACACCTCGTTAGAGTCGCCGAAATCCCCATGGCACACGGCGCATTTTTCCAGCCACAGGGCTTCGCCATCTTCAACGGAACCAGAGCCTGGGGGCAGGCCTTGAAAATCGGGGCGCACGTCGATATCCCAAGCCGCTACTTCCTCGGCTGTAGCTGGCCGACCAATAGCATCAATGGCACTGCTGTAGTCGGTCGCCAGGACCACTGGCGACACAACCGCGAGAGCGGTAAGACTGGCTTTAACCCAACTGAACATTGTCGACCTCCCCCGATCGGTTGACGCGCCACGTTTGAATCGCGTTATTGTGGTAAATCGAGCGGGTGCCACGCACTGCCACCAACTCAGCACGCTGTGGCTGAATATAGCCGGTGCTATCGTGCACTCGGCTCTGAAGCAGCGCCTCATCACCTTGCCAGACCCAATCGGCGTTAAAACGGGTGAGCATTTTGGGTAACGCGGGGCCTTCAATTCGAGCCTCGCGCCAATTGCGCCCGCCATCGGATGAAACCTCGACTTTTGTAACGGTCCCGCGACCGCTCCAAGCTAAGCCCGTAATGCAGTAGTAGCCTTTGTTCATGAGCTTTTGACCGCCAGACGGGCTGGTAATGACAGACTTCGCTTCTTGGATAGCGGTATATTGCCGCTGCATGCCATCGGGCATTAAATCAACGTAGTGACTGGTCTCATCTTTAGTCGCATAAGGTTTGTCACCTACCTCGATACGGCGTAGCCACTTGACCCATGAGACGCCTTGCACGCCCGGCACCACCAATCGCAGTGGGTAGCCTTGCTCAGGGCGCAACATTTCTCCATTTTGACCGTATGCAACCAAGACATCATCAAGGGCATTTTCCATGTTAATGGTACGCGTCATACTCGAACCATCAGCGCCCTCGGCCAGGATATAACCCGCTTTCTTGTTGTAACCAGCACGCTCTAGTAGCAGCGATAGCGGCACCCCGGTCCACTCAGAGCCCGACAACATACCGTGGGTGTATTGCACGGTGGGTACTGCGGAGTTACCCCACTCGAGCGCCGTATTAGCGCCACATTCAAGGAAATGCATGCGCGACACACTGGGCATGCGCATCAGATCTTCCATGGTGAATACCATGGGTGTATCGACTAAGCCGTTAATCATGAACCGGTGACGCCGGGGATCGATATCAACCCACCCCTGATGGTGCCGTTCGAAATGAAGGCCGCTGGGTGTGATCATCCCAAACATACTTTGCAGAGGCGTGAACGCCACACTAGCCTGGTCAGTTTGGGTCAACCCCGGGCTCTGTCGTCGGATGATATTGGCTTCATATTTGGACGGGAGACCGTAGGGATTGGCAGCCACTGGCTTACCCAGCATCTTGCTCCACTCTGGCACATTAACGATATCGGGATCGCTGTTGGCAACCGCCACAGCGCTACCCATGGCCGCCACAGCGCCAGCCAATGCGCTTTTTAGAAGCCCACGACGCTGCTGATTGACACCATTCGCAGAAATGTTCGCGACCAGAGCAGGATCGAGAAAGGATTCTGGCGCAGGTCGAACATGCCCCTGTGCCGATTCAGCGTCGTCACGCATTAGTGCTATCCCCCGACGGTTGTTGTTTTTTTACCGTTAACCTATCGCAGCAAGCCGCCTAACCGATATAGCGACTTCTTCTATACTTAGAACCGTTGTTATAATAGCGGTGAGGATACCTGTTTTACAAGCGCTGCCGACACCTGTGTCCAAGGTAGTGCGAAGTGCACAATCACTAGGGAGTCATGGCCCGTACGATGAAAAAAACCGGACTGCACGAGCTATACCACAACAATCCCATAGAAGCCGATAGGCTAATCTTTGGGCGTGAGACCAACCCCGTTACCCGCCGCGGCTTTATGAAAGGCCTGAGCACTATGGCGACCCTTTTGGGTGGCGAAGTCGTTTTTGCCCAATTCATGCCGGCAGGCCTAGTGCCGGCGGCCCTTGCGGCCACCGATGACCCATTCGAAATTCCAGGCAAAGAAGGCCTGACTATTTTGAACGACAAGCCACTCAATGCAGAGACGCCGGCGCATTTGCTCGACGATAGCATTACACCGGCCGCGCGTTTTTTTGTCAGAAATAACGGACTCACACCAAGCGCTGACTCTCTCAATGTCGATAATTGGCGTCTTACTATCGATGGCGAGGCGGTGAGCAACCCGTTAGCGCTCGATATAGCCACTCTCAAAAAACGCTACACCCATCACAGTGCCCAACTGGTCATGGAATGTGGCGGCAACGGTCGAGGTGAGTTCTTTCCGCCAGCTCGCGGCAACCAGTGGAGCACGGGAGCCGTAGCTTGCGCGGAATGGACCGGCGTACGACTTCGGGACGTTCTAGAGGACGCGGGGATCACTGATAACGCTGTCTACATAGGCTATTACGGCGCCGACAAACATCTATCCGGTGACCCTAATAAGGTGCCGATCAGTCGGGGCGTGCCCATGGCAAAGGCGCTAGAGGACGAAACCCTCATCGCCTGGTCAATGAACGGTGACCCTATTCCTGTACTTCATGGGTTTCCATTACGGCTCGCCATCGGCGGCTGGCCAGCCTCGGTATCGGGCAAATGGCTGCGTCGTATTGCCGTACGCGATAGAGTTCATGACGGCCCCAAAATGACCGGCCAGTCCTATCGCGTCCCTTGCAATCCCGTCGGGCCGGGTGAGGAGGTACCTGATGAGGCCATGTGTATTATCGAATCTATGCCGGTGAAATCCCTCATCACCTACCCGAAATCAGGACTGATGCTATCGGGCAAACGACAGTTAGCGGTGAGGGGGCATGCGTGGGCAGGAGACTTATCGGTGTCGGGCGTAGAACTTTCAATCGACTTCGGCGCGAGCTGGCAACCGACGGAACTACAATCGCCCCCCAACCGCCTTGCTTGGCAACGCTTTAATGGCACAGTGGCTTTTCCAAAGGCGGGTTACTATGAGATTTGGGCGCGAGCAACCGATAGCGCAGGCAATGGCCAGCCAACCTTACTGCCAGGGTGGAACCCGCGTGGTTATCTAAACAATGCATGCCATCGTATCGCGGTACGCGTCACATGAAACCAGCCTTAATCGTCGTCCTATATCTTTGGGTGTTGTCTGCCACAGCAACGGCGGCAACCGACCCCGACAGTGGCCTTATTGTGGCGCCGGGGCTCGATACGGTGAAGGCGAATTGCACTGTATGCCACTCGGCTCGTTTGATCACCCAGACCCGAGCCGATCGAGAGGGCTGGCTCACCATGATTCGATGGATGCAAAAAACCCAAAACCTATGGCCTCTTGGACCAAATGAGCCGATCATCATCGAGTACTTGGCAACACACTATGCGCCTGAGGCAACGGGGCGCCGGGCAAACCTACCCCCGGAACTGATGCCACAAGCAGCACACTGAGCTTCCACAGACCACCAACAATAACGAACCACACAGGAGGACTAACCTATGAAGCTAACGCGGCAATTGAGTACATTAGCCGGGTGCTTAGCAGTTTATCTGTTGAGCCCAGGCACTATGGCCCAACCGACATCGAGCCCAGAGGAGGTTTTGCTGGCCCTGATCAATGAGACAGGATCAAGCTATCTGACCCAAAGCGAGCAAAACCTCATGATGATGGCAGATAGCCCCGCCTACTGGACTGTTGAGGATGGTGCTGATCTGTTTTATACCGAGCGCGGCCCCGACAATGTGACGCTAGAGGGTTGCGATTTTGGCAAAGGGCCGGGTGTGGTAGAGGGTGTCTATGTCGAACTCCCTCGCTATTTCGCCGATACCAACCAAATTATGGATTTAGAATCTCGGTTGGTGCACTGCATGACCACATTACAGGGTTTCTCGCCAGACGATCCGGCAGTCGCCGAGCGTCACGGCTCGGGCTCCGACATGATGAAACTGCAGGCGTTCATCAGTAATCAATCGAATGGTTTTGCTTGGAACACGCCCCTCGATCATCCTCTCGAAAAAGCTTTCCGGGATGCCGGCGAGGTGATGTTCAAGCGCCGTGCGGGACCCATGGACTTTGCGTGCACCACTTGCCACAGCGACACGGGCAAACGCATTCGCGCTTCTGTGCTACCCAATATCAGCAATGCCAACGAGTGGACAAAAGCCATCTCTTGGCCCGCTTTCCGTGTCGGCCAAGATAATCTCCGCAGCAGCACACACCGAGTCCGGGGCTGCTACTGGCAGATGCGTCAGGCACAAGTGGTTGCAGGCTCGGACGCGGCTATTGCGCTGATGTCCTATTGGACTGATGCCGCCCGGGGT
>CBFHMA010000043.1:0-14433 GCA_965656775.1 Luminiphilus sp. | reverse complement strand
CTACGGCATACGGCGCCGAGTTTGAATGAAAAATCCGATTGAGATAGCCATTTAGCGGTATATCGTCGACACAACAGGGCAAGGATTCAGTATGAAACAAGGTAAAACCGAGTACGATTACGACTTATTTGTGATTGGAGCCGGCTCGGGTGGTGTGCGTGCAGCGCGTATGGCCGCTGCCATGGGCGCCAAAGTGGCGATAGCGGAAGACCGCTATATGGGCGGCACCTGCGTCAATGTAGGTTGCGTGCCAAAAAAACTGTATGTCTACGCCAGTGAGTTCGGCAAGGGCTTTAAGGATGCTCAGGGTTTTGGCTGGCACAGCGAAACCCCGCGGTTTGACTGGGCCACCTTGAGAGACAATAAAAAAGCCGAGATATCGCGGCTTAATGCTATTTATGAACGGCTGCTCGAAAACCCGGGAGCCACCATCATTGAAGGCCGTGCACACCTGCACAATGCCCATACGGTGCAGGTCAAGGGTGTTGACTACACAGCCGAGAAAATTTTGCTGGCCACGGGCACTTGGCCCTTTGTGCCTGATATGCCAGGCGCCGAGCATATGCTCACATCGAACGAAATTTTCGACCTCGAGACCTTTCCCGAGCGCCTGTTAATTGTTGGAGGTGGATACATTGCCACTGAATTCGCAGGCATTTTCAATGGCCTGGGGTCACGGGTGACCCAGGTCTATCGCGGTGACCTCTTCATGCGCGGCTTCGATGCGGACATTCGTCAATTCCTGGCCTCTGAGGTGCGTAAGTCAGGTGTGGATTTGCGCTTCAACACCGATCCAGACCGCATTGAACTCACCGCCGATGGCTACTGCGCCGTCATGGATGATGGCAGCCGAGTTGAAGCCGATGCCATTCTTTGTGCCACAGGTCGGCGACCCCATTTGCAAGGTTTGAACCTCGAAATCACCGATGTCACCTATACCGAACACGGTTTCATCAAGGTCAATGACCACTTCCAAACCGCCGAACCTTCTATTTATGCGGTAGGCGACATGATTGGTGGACCCCAGCTAACGCCGGTGGCACTGGCCCAGGGCATGGCCTTTGCAAGGCGCTATTACGGCAACGAGCCCGATTCAGTCGATTACGACTATGTGGCCACTGCCGTTTTCAGTCAGCCCAATGTGGGCACGGTGGGTTATACCGAAGAGCAAGCCCGCGCGACCTTTGGCGACGTGACCGTTTACCGCTCGGAATTTAAACCGATGAAACACACCTTAAGTGGCAGGGATGAACGCTCTATGTTCAAACTGATTGTCGATACCGCCTCGGACAAAGTGGTTGGCTTGCATATGGTGGGGCCAGATGCGGGGGAAATCTGTCAGGGCATGGCCATAGCCATGCGTGTCGGCGCCACCAAACGAGACTTCGACCGCACTATCGGTATCCACCCAACCGCCGCTGAAGAATTTGTCACCATGCGCGAGCCAGTGGCCAACTAAACATCGTGGACACCTTATCGTTGCAGCTAGAGCTTTGGCATTACGCTGCACTCATTGGTGCTGGCGTGGTGGGCGGCATCATCAATGTGATGGCCGGCGGTGGCTCAGTGATTACGGTGCCCATGATGGTATTTTTGGGGGTACCGGGACCCATTGCCAATGGCACTAACCGCATCGCCATACTGGCGCAAAACCTGACTGCCGCCGCCACGTTTTGGTCGGCGGGCAAACACCATATAGCGCTGAGTCTCCGGCTCTCAGCTTGTGCCCTTCCCGGTGCCATATTGGGTGCGTGGCTGGGTTCGGGCTTGTCCGGTGAGTGGTTTCGATGGCTGTTAGCCGGTGTCATGGTGCTAGTGCTCATCCTGATGCACGGCAATGGCCGTCGCACACATCGGGTAAGCAACCCTGTTATCAGTCAGAGCCGACGGCGATGGGGATACCTGTTAATGGTGGCTGCCGGCTTTTGGGGTGGCTTCATTCAAATTGGCATGGGTTTCATCCTCATGCCAATTTTGCATCGGATTATGGGCTATGACCTGGTAACTACCAACGTTCAAAAAGTATTCATCACCGCCACCTATACGGCTGTGGCACTGATTATCTATAGCTTAAATAGCGATGTCTTGTGGCTACTGGGTGCTACATTGGCGATCGGGAATGCAGCCGGTGGGTTTATTGGGGCCAAACTGACTTTGCAAGGGGGCGAGACCCTTATTCGCCGAGTCATGACCATTGCCATTATTGTCATGGTAGTGCGCTTACTTTTTTTCAGCTAGCCATTGAACGGAGTTGGTCACGATGGGCTTTTTAACGGACATACCTACTTATAAGCGCTGGCTTGGCCTACTGCTGATGCCACTAGTAATTGCATGCACCGGTATTCAAATTGATAGTGCACCCCTCGATCGCTTCAACGAAGGTGACTACCAGAGCTACAGCTGGCGGACGGCGGCACTTAAGAGCCACAGTGGCGATACCGACACCCTATCTATCATTGACCCCGCACTACGGGCAGCAGTTAATAATGAGTTATCGACAAAAGGTTACCGTCAAGTGGCATCCGGGGGCGACTTTGTCATCGACTACCAATTCAGAGCCGCACTCGCACAGGGCGAGTTAAACAGCACGGCTAGAGAGGCAGACAATACCTCCCCGTACGTCGACCCCAACGTGGTGATTAATCGCCAAGTTAACCAAGCATTACTCGACAACGCCTATGCATTGAGCGGCCCCAAAGCCATAAACAGTATTGTCATTCAGTTTTCCAGCGGTGATAAACAGCGACTCATTTGGGCCACGACCATTAATAAAATGGTTGAGAACGTGAACCGCGACAACGTAAATAAAATGACTAAGGGTATCAATACCGCCATCAAACGCGCGTTCGCACGGCTACCTCGAGCGGCCAGTTGATACACACTGCCGCTTACATGGGATCTACTGCGTAGCGTTACAGTGAGCCGGGAGCAGTTGCCGCTGAAGACCGGCAACTAGGTTTTCGATGGCTAGGGCCATCATGGCATGGCGGGTAGTGGCCGTAGCGCTGCCCACGTGGGGTAATAACACCACATTGTCGAGCCCTAATAATCGACTGTCTCGGGGCAACGGCTCGGTCTGATAAACATCAAGACCCGCTGACAAACGGCCACTAGCCAGTGCCTCGGCAAGCGCCTGCTCGTCGACCAAGGCGCCACGTGCTGTGTTAATGAGCGTAGCACCCAGCTTCATTTGTGCCAGCCGATCGCGACTCACCAGGTGATAGGTGTCGGCCGTTGAAGCAACGTGCAAAGACACAAAATCGGCCGTCGTAAATAAGGTGTCGAGGTCAACCATGCTGACCCCCTCAATATGTCGAGGTGTGCGATTCCAAGCGATGACCTCTGACCCGAACGCCCTCAAGCGTTTTGCCACCGCTTGACCAATCGGCCCCAGCCCCACAAGTCCTACCCGGGCACGACTTAAATCACTGCCCAGCAACAAATGAGGTGACCAGCCATCGGTCCATTCACCCGAGGCAACATAGCGATGTCCTTCCAGCACACGCCGGCTTAGCGCCAGCATAAGTGCCAAGGTTAAATCCGCGGTGCTGTCAGTCAGAACCCCGGGGGTATGCCCTACGGCAATGCCAGCGCGACTAGCGGCCATTACATCGATATGATCGACCCCTACCGATACCGTCGAAATAACGCGTAACTGCTTCGCCTCAGCTAGCATGTCGGCAGATATTCGCGTACCGAGGGAGCACAGAATTCCAACACTATCCTTGAGCCAATCGTGGAGCAGACCACAAGGTATAGGGTCCGACTCATTCCAGCACTGCAGCACACAATCCGACGCCAAACGCTGCTTTACCCCATCGGGTATCGGCAAAGTGACGACGACTTTAGGCAGCACAGCAGCACCTCGTTGCCGCATATAGCGAGTTCATGAATGGGACTCCACTGATACCGACGGGTCTGTGTCGGAATCAGCCTCAGTACCGGATTGGTTAGCCCTGCTGTACTGACGAGCACTGGTTTGGCTCCACCAAAACACGACCAATACCGGCAGTGCCACCACCAGCCAAGCTAACTTATAGCCGGACACCGCTAATACTGCGCCGGATACAAGCGGTCCCGCAACTCGCCCAAAGGAGCCCGCAAGTGCAGTGATGCCCATCATGCGGCCCCGCTCTTGGGCTGCTACAACGCTGCTTGAAATCACATTGAGTACGGGCAAACAGCAGGTAGCACCGGCAAAAGCCATGAAAATGGCCAAGGCTCTGGGCCAGACGCCCGTGACCACCGATGTTGCCAGTAAACTCAACGCAAAAATGGCGGCACCAGCACCCAATACCGCAAGCAAGCCAAAACGACTGGTGAGCCAGTCCATCAGGGCGCCTTGAATCACAATCATGGCCAAACCAACACCACCAAACAGTAGGCCTACCTCTCGCGGACCCCAGTTTAAGAGCGCAGCAAGCCACAAAGGGCTCAAATAAATGGCGGCACTGACCGCGCTAGTGTGGAAGATATACTGAGCAACCAGCCAATAGGCCCTCTTTTCGCGCACGAACCCTAGCATCGACAAAGAGGCTTTGCGGCTAGAGCTTGCCGCTCCCTTGGCTGGTGTGTCGTTACTGAGTAATAAGGCGGCAAGCACGACCGACGCCATCGACAGCGCACAGGCAAACCAGCCCGCCGCAGCGAACGATTCCCCATCTCCAGCCAACAAACCACCCAGCAATGGCCCCAAAATTAGCCCTATACCAAAAGCGGTACCCACTAAACCCATGGCTTTTGCTCGTCGCTCGGGTGTGCTCAGGTCGGCCATGAGAGCAGAAGCCACCGGCAGGCTTCCCGCCATAAGGCCACCAAAAGCCCGAGCAGCGTAGACCATCCACAGGGCATTGGAGCTGCCCAAGCAGGCGTAAGACAGTGCGCCCCCAAATAGGCATATCATGAGCACCCATTTACGCCCAATACGATCTGATAAATGACCCCAGAATGGGCCGGCTAGCCCCGCGCATAAGCTGTAAACCGCAATGACCAGCGCCACATCAATTTCATCACCGCCAAGGGCTGGCGAAATAAAAGGCAGGATGGGTATGACGATGCCGAAGCCGGTTAAATCGACAACAATGACAAAAAACACCAACCACATAGCGGATGGTCGGATACTGCCTTGCTGGGTCACGATTCAGTCCAACGGACAGTTTCGGGTGCCTTCAAACCAAACAGGTCAAGGCTGCGGGCGACGGTTTGGGTGATAATGGCGTCAACCGTCTCGGGCTGGGTATAAAAAGCCGGCACCGGTGGTGCTATGACCGCGCCCATTTCTGTTGCGGCCACCATATTACGCAAATGACCTAAATGCAGCGGTGTCTCGCGCACCATTAATACCAAGCGTCGACGCTCCTTGAGCGCAACGTCGGCCGCTCGTGTTAACAAGCTCGAGGTCACTCCACTGACTATCTCCCCCAATGTGCGAATAGAGCAGGGTGCTATGAGCATGCCCAAACCCTCGAAGGAGCCACTAGCAATAGCAGCACCGACGTTGCGAACAGGGTGGTACTCGTCGGCTAGCGCGCGAATATCGCTGACATTTTGAGGTAACTCATGATGCACCGTGAGCTCGGCAGACTTGCTCATGACCAGATGCACCTCAACCGGTAGTGCACTCAGTAACTGAAGTGCACGTACGCCGTAGATAACGCCCGAAGCACCACTGATACCTACTACCAATCGATTCATAAAAAGGCCCCACTTTGAACGCGGTCACAATAACAGACTGGCACCGGTCACGACTCGCTCAGCACCTAACAAAAAGCGACAACGCGCAGACGATAATGTTACCGAGGGCGCCGGATGCTTTTTTGCTGGAGTGAGGTTAACCCGCTCGACACGTTGAAAGTTTGTCGTGTTATGAGTGACTGGCTCGCATTTTTTCAAGCATGGCCATCATCTGTTCATGCACTTTATTGACCGCTTGTAACGGTCGCACCATCACTTTGAAATCGATGATCTGGCCGTCGCGGGCCGTTATCATGTCAACCCCATTGATAACAGTGCTTTCCATGGTGCAGCTAAACTCCAACACCGCATGGTCGCCCTGAACAGTCTCTCGTAGGTATCGGAAATCCTGGGCAAATACATGCTGTGCAGCTGAAAGGTAGGCAAAGCACTTGTCGCGACCCTCTTGGGGGGTGTGTACAACTGGCGACCAAAACACACAGTCCTCCGCCAAGAGCGTGTATAAACCCTCGCTACTGCCGGAGGCCATCATGTCATGCCACTTTGTGAGTACCTGTTGCACAGACGCTACCGTTCTTGTTCGAGTGCCGAGCATAATAACTGAGAAAGTGGATTCCACCTACCGGCCGATGATCTTCAGGGCTAGGGCATGTCGATTTCAGCATCAAAATCGCGCTGAGCCTGATATCGCAATTCAAAGGCACGTTGGCCGCGTTGGCGCTCCGCATCTCGAATGCGCTGACCGAGTCGGTTGCGTCGATAGTAGCGCACCAATGACTGAAATCGCCGTTGATCTCGCTCACCCGCCAATAAGCTTTCAATAAGGGCAATATCAATACCCAAACGATAAGCGATACGCGTCGGGCGAATACGGTAGGCATGAAATTCCGCCACGAGTTCGATTTGCCGCGACTCGGGTAAGTCGCAGCGGCACGAGTAGCCCAGTGGTGGGCAAGGTGTTCGCGGGTCTTGATCAGTCATCGTCTGTCATGAATAGCAGGCAATATGTCATCTGTCGACCGCTGCGCGTGGCAGTGGTTTAGGTCAGATGTGATAATACCCATACGCTATTGGAGCCCCAAAAGATGTTGTCGGTCACAAAGAGGCTAATGCTAATGCTATCAATCGCTGCGGTGGCATCTACGAGCGTTGTAGCCACTTCAACGCCCATCGTTATTGCGCACAGAGGCGCCAGTGGCTACCTCCCAGAGCATACCTTGATCGCTATGGCTTTTGCCCACGGACTGGGTGCCGATTACATCGAGCAAGACATTGTGCTAAGTCGCGATGGGGTCGCCATGGTGCTACACGATATTCATTTAGAGAGCACAACCAATGTGAGTCGGGTATTTCCCGACCGAGCGCGAGCCGACGGACGCTATTATGCCATCGACTTTAACGTCGCTGAGTTGAAACAACTAGAGGTGTTTGAGCGGGCCGATGGCAGCGGCAACAGTGTTTTCGAGCACCGTTTCCCACAGGCACCGTTGGGTCTACGTATCCCCACACTTGCCGAGGCCATTGTGCTCATAAAGGGCTTGAATAAAAGCCGGAGCACAGAAGCGGGGCTTTATATAGAACTCAAATCACCAAGCTTTCATCAGCAAGCAGGTTGGGATATTGCCGAGGTCGTCTTGGGGGTACTTGACGCCCATCAGCTAAACATCACTGGCGCACCTGTGTTTCTGCAGTGCTTTGATGCTGCCACTTTGCGCTATCTGAACGATGATCTACAAACGCCCCTGCCACTCATACAGCTTATTGGGGACAACAGCTGGGGCGAAGATGGTGCGAATGATTACGAGCTTATGCGCAGCGACGACGGATTACGTGCCGTGGCCGAGTATGCCGATGGCATTGGTCCTTGGATTCCACAATTATTCGATGATAAGTACCCCAACCTCAGCGAGCGTGCCCATGAGTTCTCGCTGCTGATCCACCCGTTTACCTTAAGAGCTGATCAGTTTGAGCCTTTCGACAGCTTCACTGCACTTCAACACCGTGTATTCGTTGAGGAGAGAGCTGATGGGGCGTTCAGCGACTTCCCCGATGTAACGAAGCAGTTCATCGATAGCCATTTTCCCAACACAACACCAAGCCCAACGACGGGTCCCGAGTAGGAGTTTATTTGTGAGCCAATCACTGAAGATTCATCGCCGCACTAAGATTGTTGCGACCGTAGGGCCGGGCAGTGACAGCCCGGAGATGCTCGCGCGATTGATTCAATCAGGTGTCGATGTTTTCAGACTGAACTTTAGTCATGGTAGCGCCGAGAATCACGCCAAAGTAGCGGCGTACATTCGCAAGCAGAGCCATCAGATTGGTCGCTACGTAGGTATCCTCGCAGATTTACAAGGCCCCAAGATTCGCATCAACGGGTTTCGCGACGGTTCGGTGCAGTTGGTGGCTGGCGACCCCTTTTGTCTAAGCCTAGACGTTGAAGCCGAGGCAGGTGACAGCCGGCGGGTAGGTGTCGAGTACACGCCGCTACCCGAACAAGTGGTTGTCGACGACATCTTGTTGCTAGATGATGGCAAGTTGCGTTTGCGCGTCGATGATGTCGCACCACGCGCGGTCGATTGCACCGTTTTGGTGGGCGGTAAATTGTCGTCCCGCAAGGGGGTGAATAAATTAGGGGGCGGTCTTGCTGCGCCCGCACTGACCGAGAAAGATCTGCGGGATATCGCGGGTATGCCTGCCGTAGAGCCCGATTTTGTCGCGGTGTCATTCGTATCAAACCGCGGGGATATCGATCAAGCGCGGGAACTTTTGGCAGACGTGGGTTTAACGCCGGCGATTATTGCCAAAATTGAACGTGCCGAAGTGGTTGCCGATGCCGAGTTACTCGACAGCATTATTAGTGCTTCCGACGGCATCATGGTGGCCCGCGGTGACTTAGGAGTCGAGGTTGGTGACGCCCAACTCATTGGTATTCAGAAAGATTTAATCTCTCGCACTCGGCAGCTCGACCGACTGGTGATCACGGCAACCCAGATGATGGAGTCGATGATCTCCAATAGTATGCCGACACGGGCAGAGGTCTTTGACGTCGCCAATGCAGTTCTCGACGGTACCGATGCGGTGATGCTATCGGCAGAAACGGCCGTAGGACAGTATCCGGTGGAAGTGGTAACCGCCATGGCGGAATCGGCTTTGGGTGCGGAACGCCATCCTGTTGCCAGGACCTCGCGCTACCGTTTACACAGAGAGTTTCATAGCGCGCCAGAAACCATTGCCCTGAGTGCCATGTATGGTGCCAATCACTTCCCCGGCGTGCGCGGCATTGCCTCGCTCACCGAGGCGGGTTCAACCCCAACCATGATGTCACGATTAAGTTCAGGCTTACCTATTTTTGGTTTAAGCCGACAACCTCAAACCTTGCGGAGACTGGCCCTGTGTCGGGGGGTCATTCCACTCTATTTCGATGTCACTGCCTTTGACCCTGCCGATTTAGAAGCGCGGGTCGCTGAGTTTTTACTGGATGGTGGCTTTATTGCTAGGGGTGACTATCTGATGCTAACCATGGGTAGTGCCATGGGACAGGCGGGTAAAACCAACATGTTGAAAATTCTTGAGGTCCAGTAACGATTGATCACACGCTAAGGACGCGTTTTGAGCGGATTATTTCGCAAATAAAAAGCGCTGATAGTTTCGGCAAGTGCTACACTCTGATTGTTGGGTGTTATCCAACACCGCTTTATGTCGACGTCGCAGTCCCAAGGTCTACGGTGTAAGTCCCATCAAGCGCAAGTCACTCATCAAACGATGAGTTGTAATTCAGCAACACAGGTAAATATGAAATGGCACAAGTTACAGGCACCGTAAAGTGGTTCAACGAGACCAAGGGTTACGGATTTATTGAGCAAGACGGCGGACCCGACGTATTCGTTCACTTCAGCGCTATTCAAGGCGACGGTTTTAAAACCCTCACCGATGGCCAAAAAGTGCAGTTTACGGTGGCTACCGGCCAGAAAGGCCCACAGGCAGAGAACGTCGTTCCTGTTTAAAGCTGCTCAACCTTCGGGTTGGTGCGCCCTGCGGGGCACACGCAATGCATAATGTGTACACGCGGTATTCGACACATAAAAAAGGGGCTTCGTTTGAAGCCCCTTTTCTTTTTCACCTTTTTTCTTTTTCAATAGGCGCGCTCAGCGTCTCACCCCAATAATGTAGCACTACACCTCTTTCTGAAGCTGTTCCTGACGTTCCTGCTCACTAGAGATGTATTGTAGCCATTGCTGCGCGTACTTCTTGGAACGATCATCCTTGGCAGCGGCACGAAAAGCCTTACGCGCTTCTTCGTAATCACCTAGATTGAAGTACGCCATACCTAGCACTAATCGCGCTTGGTCCGGCCGTTTAACGCCGCCTTTTGCAAGACCTTTGCGTACTACCTCGACAGCCTTTTCGTTTTGATCGCCGTCGAGGTAAACGTTACCTAAACGAGCATATAGTTCGCCTTCCTCAGACTTCGCCGCCGCCTTTTCCATCATAGGAATAGCCTTGCTTGTCTCTTGTGCTTGGCGCCAAGCATTACCCGCCAATTCATAGTTCTTTGACTTGTCTTCAACCACGCCGTCAGCAAAGCCTTTGTCCATGACGCGTGCAGCGGGGAAGGGAACTTCGGCATTCAAGTAAAGGTATGCCATGGTGACGAGATCGGTACTCTTATCGAGCATTCCTTGTTCGTAAGCGGTCTCCATCATTGCCAACTGGCGAGCATCGTCCTTTTTTTCTCCGTACAGATGAGAGGCCTGCACCCAATACTGCTTCTTCGGGTAGTACTTCAGGAGAATCTCTAACGTTGCCAAGGCATTGTCGACATCGCCACGGTCGAAGTAAAGGAAGCGAGCTAAGTTATACCATTGCTCCTTCGGCAACTTGCCCTCGTCTTCATACATCTTAATGGCAATTTCAACGTTCTCGAGGGCTAAGTCATACTGTTTAGTTTGGTAATAGCCCTGAGACAACAGAACAAAGGCATTGGCATTGGGCTTGTCAGTTAGAGCAAACCAAGCCTTCAGGGCGTCGATACCCTGCTGCCATTTCTCTTGCACGAAATATAACTGCGCGATGGTGAACTTGGTGTTGATTTCCATCGCCAGCGGGATATCGGGCTGCACCACAACCTGCTCGTAGTATCTCAGGGCACCATCGAAATCTTCTTCGGAGTACGACAGGAATGCATATAAATTGTAGACATTCGCAAGCTCGTAGCTGTTCAACGCTCGCTTGCCTTCGCCCGCAATCATCTCGTTCAAAACCGCTTTTGCGGTCGCGTAATCTTTAGCTTCGGCTGCGGTTTGAGCCTCGGCCAGCTTTTCATAGACCTTATTACGCAGCGCCGGCGTACGTCGTGTTTCCCGTTCTTTTGCGGCGCCATCGTCTTGCGCGACAGCAGCACTCGTCAGATTCAGTTCGGGCGCAGCACGATCGACACCGACGCCCGCCACTGACACCGCCAGAGCGATCGCCGATGTAGTAAAGATCTGTTTGATCATCGGAACAACCTCCAGGGCAAGAACGTTACTTTTCGAGTTCATAGGTGAATTTGTTCTGCACGCCAGCGACCTCAATGGCTTCACCATCGACCACTCGCGGCTTGTACTTAAACTTCTCGGCAGCTTTCACAGACGCCCGCTCGAAAATACCCTGAGGCTGGCAATCGACAGGCTGTGGGTCACGAATCGAGCCGGTTTTCGTCACGGTGTACTCGACAATACAATACCCAGTGATGCCGCGGGTTTGTGCGCGCCGCGGATAGATAGGCGCAACCTTAACAATCGGCAGATACTCACCATCGCCTGACGACATTCCAGAAGAACTTAACTTCAGGCTGACATCCGCTTTGGGGGCCATATTGACGGCATTCATTTCGACGTCGGTATCGAAGTCGAGTGGCTCGAGCTCTGGTGGTGGCTCTTCGGGCTCTTCAACCTTTTCGGGTTTCACTTCCTTGAGATTGGTTTCGATGACCTTATCGGGCACCACGATATCAGCGATTTTTCGAGCTTTGGTTTCTTCCTGCTCATAATCACGGTCGACCAGACTCTGCATGATATAGAACAGACCAATCGCTACTGGAATGGCCAGTACGCCACCGAGAACTATGCGAATTGCACTACCCATTACGATTAAGCCTCATCGTCTGTCGAGATACAGGGGGGTGCCGATAGCACTGGACGCACCGTATCAATCAACTTCTCAACCGCGAACGCCGGGGTATCACGGTCCACCTGAATGACCACATTGGCCTGAGGCGCTTCTTTCTTAGCCGCTTCAGCCACACGCAAGGAGCGCTCCACTGGGACTTTGTCCTTGTTGTAGTAGATATCACCACGTGAATCGACAGCAAAGATGATGGTGCCACGCTCACAAGCCTCGGTCGTGGTTGCCTGGGGCTTGAAGATCTCAATACCCGGCTCCTTAACAAAGGACGACGTCACAATGAAGAAGATCAACATAATGAACACCACGTCGAGCATAGGTGTCAGGTCGATTTGACTGCCATCTTGCTGGGACGCGGTTGAAGGCCGCTTGGCCTGATCTCGCATACTCATGTCATCGACTCCTGGCGCTCGCCCAGTTAACTGCACCCACACCGGCCTCGCGAGCGGCGTCAGCAACGTCGACTACGGCACCTGACTTGGCACCCTTCTCCACCTTGATGGTCAGAGGCGCCTCGGGATCTTCGGCCAGTAGCCGCTGGATGTTAGCCCTCACGGCCCGCACATCAACACGGCGGTTTTCCATCCAAATCTGCCCGTCAGACGCAATTTCTACCACGATACTGATGGAGTCATTGGGATCAGATTGTTGGTTATTGTCAGGCCGATTAACCTCAATCCCCGCTTCCTTGATAAAGGAAGCCACCACGATGAAGAAAATCAGCATGATGAACACCACATCGAGCATGGGTGTTAAGTCGATCTCGGCGCCACCTTGATCCTGTTCTTTCGCAATTCTGCGCATGGATACTTATTCCTCCAAACACCCGATCAATGATCGGATGTGAGTTGATCCTCCAGGAACTGCTGCTCCCGGGCAGCAATGCGCTGCAGATAGGTATTTGCGAAAAGGCCCGAAAGAGCAGCAACCATGCCCGCCATGGTCGGAATCGTCGATTTCTCAACACCACCGGCCATTGACTTCGCATCGCCACCACCGGTCACCGCCATAACGTTAAACACCTCTATCATCCCAGTGACGGTACCCAGCAAACCCAAGAGTGGGCACAAGGCCACGCAAGTAGCAATGACGGCCATGTTGTCGTTGATTAACTCGCGACTGCTTGACAGTAATTTCATACGAACCTGCTTCGCGTTCCAGGAACGGCGCTCACCGCGCTGCTCCCAGGTGGCCACCACTTGTGCTCGGTCCTTCTTCCAAGAGGCTGAAAAGTAGTACAACCGCTCAAAAATCAGTGTCCACATAAAGAACACCAGTGCGGCGATCAGCCAGAGGACATTCCCGCCTTTGTCCATAAAGGCGAGAATAACTTCAATAATTCCCGACATGGATCGGTCCTCTTCGCCCGTGGATTACTGTTTATGTGCGCGCTCAGCATGCTCGGCAACGATGCCAGTAGCCTGCTCATTCAAAATGTGAATGATGCGCTGTGAACGTCCGTTGACCACGGTATGCAGAAGAACAGTAGGGATAGCCACGAGCAGACCCAATACAGTGGTCACCAGCGCTCCCGAAATACCACCGGCCATGGCCTTCGGGTCTCCCGCGCCAAAAATGGTGATGGCCTGGAAGGTCACGATCATGCCGGTTACGGTTCCCAACAGACCCATGAGAGGCGCGACAGCCGCAATGATCTTGAGCAGTGTTAAACCTGCTTCTAGCTTTGGTGTTTCCTTCAAAACGCCTTCGGCCATCTTCAGCTCTAGGGTTTCGGGGTCCATGCCGGGGTTGTCTTCATGGATTTTGAGCACACGACCCAAGGGGTTATTGGCATTAGCCGTGCCTGATTTCAGCTGAGAACTAACTTTGCCACTGACCATAGTCAGCACCAGTAGTCGGAAGATAGCCAGCAAGAAAGCAAATGCACCCACAGCGGTAATGGCATAACCTACGTAACCACCTTGGTGCCAGCGCTCTTCGAGGGTTGGGCTGTCGATAATAGCGGCCAGGAATGAACCACCCGTCGGTCCAGTGGGGTCAATACCAAACTGATGAAGGCCCGAGCTGGCGTTAGCCAATGCAGCCGCTTCAGCGTTGAACCCACCGCCTGGCTGACGGGGTAGCTCGCTGAGTTTGCCGTTGTTGTAAGCAAGGTACTGGCCGTTGGTGTCGATGACGTTAAAGCCACCGATACGGACCACCTCACGCTGGCCGATCTCACCCGATGGGGTAGCGACCTCGGCAGTGAACGTAGATACCGAACCCTGCTCTTTGATCTCACGGAGCATTTCGTACCAGACACGCTCGATTTCAGTCACCTTAGGCAACTTGTCGGAGCCGCTCATTTTTGCGATCAGATCCTTCAAGAAACCCTCTCGGTCGGGGTACTCAGAAGAAACGAGCGATACTTCAATGTTCGATGCTAAATCACCCGAAGCAGCAGTCAGGTGACCAAATAATTCAGATAGGGTACCCAAACGCTCTTTCAGCTGCTCTTGCTTCGCAGCAATCAGCAATTCGTTATCTTCGAACTTCTTCTCGAGGCGAGAGGATCGCGCTTCTTCATTAGCACGCTCTTGTTCAGCACGCTTCAATTCGGCGGCCTGATTG